>PXRZ01000068.1 GCA_003022945.1 Halobacteriales archaeon QS_8_69_73
ACACCGTGTCGCCTTCCTCGTGGGTAATAGTCAGCGTCTCGGCACCGGCGTCGTAGTCGAAGCCGAACCGCGTCTGCGGGACCGTCACCGGCTCCGGGGGGGACGGCCGTCCGACCAGTACGACGATTCCCGAGAGGCCGTCGGTCCCGCCCTGGAGTTCCTCGGCGGTCGCGTCGACGAGGAACAGCCGATCGATGGTCCCCGGCGAGACGCCGGCGCCGTAGACGTCGCCCTCGATTCGCTCGAAGGGGACGGCGCCGGCGGGGGTGAGCCGTCCGTTGGCGAGGCTGGTGAGCCGCCAGTCGGCGTAGTCGACGAAGGCGCCGTCGGCGAAGAGTCGGAAGACGAACGCCTCGGCGCTGTCGTCGTACATCGGCGCGACGAAGCCCGCCCGGGCGTCGACGGTCATGTCGCGGCCGACGGCGAGCTCCGACGGCCGGGACTCGCCCTCGAAGGCGCCCTCCAGCCGGAAGGCCCTCGGCGGGTCGTCGTACTCGATGCGGGAGCCGCCGTCGGCGTTCTCGACGGTCGCCGCGCCGTCGATCATCCCCGGGTAGTCGACGACGCCGTCCTTGACGAGGCGGCTCTCCGGGGCCGCCGTCGGCGACGCCGTCGACGTCGGCTCGGGGGTCCCATCCGGCGACGTGCCGCCACAGCCGGCCAGCAGGCCCGTCGCGCCGGCCGACCCGATGGCCGCGAGGAGTCGACGCCGGTCTGGAGCGTCCATGTCCGGCGGTATCGCCCGGCCGTGAAAACGGCGGCGGTCGACCTCGGAAGCCTCATACCCCGCCCCGTCGAAGCGGCGGACGTGACACAGTGGGTCGAGAACCCCCAGGGCGGCCGCGAGCGCGGGCTGCGCGGGCTGGCCCGCGCCTGGGTCGAGGTGCTGATCCGGCCGCGGCGGTTCTTCCGTGCCGGCGTCGCGCCCGGTGATCAGGCGCCGGGGCTGACGTTCGCCGTCGCCGTCGCCGCCGCCTTCGTCGGCGGCCGGCTGCTGCTGGCACCGTCGTCGCTGGCGGGCTACGAGCAGATCGCCGCCGCCACCGGGAGCGTCTACCTGTCGGCGGTCGTCGTGGTCGGCGTCGCCTGCTTTCTGGTGGCGCCGCTGACGCTTCACCTGGCGGCGGCGGCCGGGACGGTCGCGCTGGTCGCCGTCGTCGACGACCGGGCCGGCGTCAGCGAGACGGTCCAGGTGCTGGCCTACGCCGCCGCCCCCGGCCTCTTCGCCGCGGTGCCGGTGCCGGCGGTCCGGGCGGCGGCGGCCACGTACGGCGCGCTGCTGGCGGCCGTCGGCTTCGCCGTCGTCCACGAGACGTCGCCGCCGCGGGCGGCCCTCGCGGCGGCGGTCCCGGCGGTGTTCGTCTTCGGCTTCGCCTTCGGCGGCGTCGCCGCCGCCGAGACGGTCGTCGCCGCACTCCGCGGGAACGGGCCCGCCGTCTGAGCCCCGCCGACCCGCCGGGGCGATTCCGACAACCGTTTTAAGCCCCGCGCCTTCCGATACGCCAATGGCTAACTGTATTATCTGCGGCACCTCCGCCGACGGGCCCATCTGTGAGGTCCATCAAGAGGACGTCGCGTTCGAGTTCGAGGGTAATCATCCGTCGCAGTTGACGCCGAAGCGGTTCTACCGCGGTCGCGTCGACGGCTACGCCGACTTCGGCGTCTTCGTCGACATCGGCGACGTGACCGGCCTGCTTCACCGCAGCAAGCTCGACCAGCGGCTCGAGAGCCTCGACTGGGAGGTCGGTGACGACGTCTTCGTCCAGGTGAACAACATCCGGGACAACGGCGACATCGACCTCGGCTGGTCGATCAGACAGAAGGAAGCGGAGTTCCGTGGCCTCCTCGTCGATACGCCGGACGGCGACCGCCTCGCCGACGAGTACCACGGCGACGATGACGACGACGGTGGGCACGCGGCGGAGTCGACCGCCGAGACGGACACCGGCACCGAGCCGGACGACGCCGGGCACGAACCCGACGCCGACGGCGGGCCCGAACTGGAATCGGACGAAACGGCCGAGCGGACGGAGGACGACGAGAGCACGGCGTCGAGATCAGGACGGACGGAAACGACGGAGACGACCGAGGCAACCGAGAGGGCCGGATCGACCGAGACGGCCGACTTCGACCGGATTCCGGTCGAGGAGCTGGGCGACCACGTCGGCGACGTCGTCCGACTGGAGGGAGAGGTCGTCTCCGCGCGGCAGACCTCCGGCCCGACGGTGTTCGAGCTGCGCGACGAGACGGGCGTCGTCGACTGTGCGGCCTTCGTCGAGGCCGGCGTCCGGGCGTACCCGGACGTCGAGGCCGACGACATCGTCCGGATCGACGGCGAGGTCCGGCTCCGGCGCGACGAGATTCAGGTGGAAACCGAGTCGCTCGTCCTGCTGGACGGTACGGCCGAAGCGTCGGTCCGGACGCGGATGGAGGAGGCGCTGGACGCCCGCGCCCGGCCGGACGAGGAGGCGCTTCTGGCCGACGACGACGCGCTGTCGACGATCGCCGACGACGTGACCGACGTCGCCGCCGCCATCCGGCGGGCGGTGCTGGAGTCGCGGCCGGTGGTCGTCCGCCACGACGCGACGACGGACGGCTACGTCGCCGGCGCCGCAATCGAGCGGGCGGTGCTGCCGCTCGTCGAGTCCGAACACGCCGCCGCCGACGCGGTGTATCACTACTTCGACCGCCGTCCGCTCGAGGACGGCGTCTACGACATGAACGACGCGACGAAGGACGTCACCCGGATGCTGGGCGACCGCGAACGCCACGACGAGAAGCTGCCGCTGTTCGTTTTCGCCGCCGCAGCCTCGACGGCCGCCTCCACTGACGGGCTCGAGCTGCTGGACGTCTACGGCGCCCCGCGGGTCATCCTCGACGGCCGGTCGGCCGACGAGACGATCGCCGCGGCCGTCGACTCCCCGGTGACGACCGAGGAGCGGTCGGCTGCCACTGTCGCCGCCACCGTCGCTGCGGCGGTCAACGGCGACGTCCGCGAGGATCTCCGGCATCTACCGGCGATCAGCTACTGGGAGGAGGTTCCGGAGCCGTACGCCGAATTGGCGGCCGACGCCGGCGTCGGGGCCGACACCGCCCGGGACCTCCGGGAGGCCGTCGCCCTGGAGGCGTTCTACCAGTCCTACGAGGACAAACGCGAACTCATCGTCGACCTGCTGTTCGAAAAGCGGACCGGGCTGGCCGGGCAGGTCGCCGAGCAGTTCCGCACGAAGCTGGACGCGGAGCTCGACACGGCCACCGCCAACCTCGACGAGCGGACCGTCGAACTGCAACGGCGGCTCGACGCCGACGTGATCATCGGCGTCGGCACCGACGAGCTGCGCGTCCGAACGGACGGTACGCTCGATCTCGAGGCGCTGGTGGCGGCCCTCCAACTGGAGGCGCCGGACGCCGGCGTCACCGACCCCGAGGCCCGCGAGCCGCAGGTGGAGTTCCTCGCCGGCGAACGCGAGGCCGTCCTCGACGCGGTCGTCGACGCCGTCGCCGAGCGGGCGCTGGCCGCCTCAGTGTGACCGAGTAAGTCCGACGATCTATCGATTCGTAGACTGAACTGCGAGCACCCCCGTCGACAGTCGGTCTCGCGCTCCGGCGCACGTTCGTAAGCGCGGAAAGGCGTTCTCACAGATTTCACAGCTATCGCTACGATCCGACGGAGCGGCGGGAAGACGACGCGGCTTCGGCCGGGGCGCTCCCGTCGGTCGGGCTCGGCAGTGTCTCGACGGTCGTAGCGGATCAATCGTCGTCCGTTCCGGGTGGAGACGGCTCGTCGTCCGTCGGCCGGGGACTCTCGAGCCGTCCGGTCGTGCGGCCGCGCCAATCGTAGCGGTCCTGGAGCCACAGCGCGACGTTGACCAGCGCCAGGAGGACCGGTACCTCGATGAGTGGACCGACGACGGTCGTGAAGGCGACGCCGGAGCCGATGCCGAACACCGCGACGGCGGCCGCGATGGCGAGTTCGAAGTTGTTCGAGGCGGCCGTGAATCCGATCGCCGTCGTCGTCGAGTAGTCCGCACCGATCTCTCTGCCCATCCCGAAGCTCACGAAGAACATCACGACGAAGTAGATCGTCAGCGGCACCGCGATCAGGAGGACGTCGCTGGGTTGGCCGACGATGCGCTCGCCCTGCATCGCGAACATCACGATCACCGTGAAAAGCAGCGCGATCAGGGTAAGCGGGCTGATCGTCGGCACGAAGGTCTCTTCGTACCACTCGACGCCTTTCGTCCGGGTGCCGACGTACCGCGAGAGAATTCCCGCCGCGAACGGGACCCCGAGGAAGAGCGCGATGGCCCGGAAGACCTGCATCGGCGTGATCCCGAACTCGGAGATGCCGGCGACGAGCGTTTCCATCCCTAAGACCGGCGGGAGAAACAGCGCGAAGAACCAGACGTACACGCCGTAAGTGAGGATCTGGAAGACGCTGTTGAACGCGACGAGGCCCGCGGCGTACTCCGAGGAGCCCTCGGCGAGTTCGTTCCAGACCAGCACCATCGCGATACACCGGGCCATCCCGATGAACACCAGCCCGAGGAAGAACTCCGGCCGGGCCGGCAGTCCGGGGACGAGCCCGCTGAAAAAGAAGACGGCCAGGGCGAACATCAGGGTCGGGCCGATCAGCCAGTTCTGAATCAGGCTCGATCCCAGCACCCTGACGTTTCTGAAGACGGTCGAGAGCTGGCCGTAGTTCACCTTCGCCAGCGGCGGGTACATCATCAGGATGAGCCCGATCTCCACGAGGTGGAAATTCTGGATGGGCCGGGTCACCGACGGAGCGACGTAGCCCAGGCCGACACCGACCGCCATCGCGCCGAAAATCCAGACGGTCAGGTACTTGTCGAGGAAGTCCATCGACCGCGGGTCTCCGCAGTTCGGACAGTCGCAGTTCGGGCCGTGGTCGTGGTCGACGTTACTCATCGGTGCTCACGCTCCCTTCGAGAACGGTGACGAGCGCCACGGCGCGGTTGGTCGCGCGGTACATCTTCCAGCGCCCGTCCTTGCGTCCCGCGACGAGGCCGGCGTCTGCGAGTTTCGAGATGGCATGGCTGAGACCGCTCTCGCTGACATCGACGACCGCGTTCAGTTCGCAGACGCATAGTTCCTCCTCGGCGGCGACGAGCACGCGTACGAGCGTGTAGCGGGTCCGGTTGGCGAGCGCCGAGAGTACGTCGAGTTCGCTCGCTACCTGTTCGGTTCCGAGCACCGTTCCGAGCGTCTCGAGCTCGTCGAGCCGGCGCTCGACGTCCTCGCTGCAACATTCCTCGAGTTCGTCGTCGAGATACCGCCGAAGCCGTTCCGTGGTTCGTGCCATCGAAAATCACTTGAACACAGATTCAATTAATCGTTTCGCCAGATGATCATCGAGCGATCTTCCACATCCGGAGCACGAACCCGCCCGAAAGTCGGCTGTCATCGGTTCCGGGTCGTCGGTCGCTAAAGAGAGGACCGACAAATAATTGCCTGGAGCTTCAACTTACGTGGCGAGAGATCAGTCGTCGGTACCCACCGGTCGACAGGTGGGGCACGTCCTGGGGTCCTCACAGTCGTACGTCTCAGTCTCCTGCGGAAGCCTATTTCCGGGCACTTTCCGAGCGTTCTCCACTTCGTAGGCCGCGTAGGTACTCACGCTGGACTGGGTGCTCGTAACCGAGAAATGACCATCCCTCGCTCGCGTGTCCGCGTAGGTACGCTGCTGATCCGTCTCGTTCGACGTGTGCGCGTACAGGAAGTCGAACGGCTTCTTCAGGTATTCGGCGAGTTCGGTCACGCTTTCTCTACCGAATGCTTGATTACTCACTCAATTAATCTCTTCGACTCTATTTCCGGATGCCGCATTCAGTACGGCACGCGACGGTCGAAATCCATATATCGGGTATCACCGAATGCGTCCCTGAAAAATTAATTGAATTGAGACTGAACTAATTATTCGAAGTAGCTGCATCGAAACGGTAAGCTCGAACGGATACACCGGCAGGCAGCGACGGCAGTGATACTCACGGGGGCCGCCCCGAGATGGACCGCTAGCCATTTACCGCCGAGAGCCGTCGTTACCGACGAATGAGCACCGACGCCGACCCGGCCGAGTCCGAGGCGTTCGAGCGGGTCTGTGAGTCGCTCGTCGAGGCCATCCTGGCGGGCGACGTCGACCGCGACGACCTCGAAGCCGCCAAGATGGACGCCTGCCGGGAGTTCTCGGCGCCGAAGGTGCCGAAGAACACCGAACTGCTCGACTACGCCCCCGAGAAGCACCGCGAGCAACTCGAGTCGGTGCTGCAACGCAAGCCGGTGCGGACCGCCTCCGGCGTCTCGCCGGTCGCCGTCATGACGTCGCCGCACAACTGCCCGCACGGGAAGTGTCTCTACTGTCCCGGCGGCCCGGGCTCGGAGTTTTCCTCCTCGCAGAGCTACACAGGCCACGAGCCCGCCGCCGCCCGCGGCGTCCAGAACGACTACGACCCCTACGGCCAGGTGACGCTGCGGCTCCACCAGCTGCGGGAGATCGGCCACCCCGTCGACAAGGTCGAGCTCATCCTGATGGGCGGGACGATGACTGCCCGCAGCCACGACTACCAGGAGTGGTTCGTCAAGCGGGCCCTGGAGGCGATGAACGACTATAATCTCGAGGCGCCGCCGGACCCGAGCGATTCCGAGTCGTTCGCCCCGGACCCCGACGAGGCCGAGTTCCGCTATCTCGAGGACGTCATCGCGGAAAACGAGACCGGCAACATCCGGAACATCGGCACGACGTTCGAGACCAAGCCCGACTGGTGTGACCCCGAGCAGATCGACCGGATGCTCCGACTCGGCGGCACCAAGGTCGAGGTCGGCGTCCAGACCACCTACGAGCGCGTCAACCGCGAGATGCACCGCGGCCACGGCGTACAGGTCAGCCTCGACGCCAACCGCAGGCTTCGCGATGCGGCGTTCAAAGTAGGCTTCCACATGATGCCCGGCCAGCCCGGCATGTCCGAGGAGATGTGCCTGCAGGACTTCCGGGAGCTGTTCGAGAACCCCGACTGGCGGCCGGACTACCTGAAGATCTACCCGACGCTCGTGGTCCGCGACACCGTCACCTACGACATGTGGCGCCGTGAGGAGTACGAACCGCTGCGGAACGAGGAGGCGGCCGAACTGGTCGCCGAGATCATGTCGATGATCCCGCGGTACACCCGGGTCCAGCGGGTCCAGCGGGACATCCCCGCGGACTTCATCGACGCCGGCGTCTGGAAGTCCAACCTCCGACAGATCGCCCGCAAGCGGATGGACGAGCACGGCTGGGAGTGCGACTGCATCCGCTGTCGGGAGGTCGGCATGAACGACGAGGAACCGGAGGACGTCGAACTGGACGTGCTGACCTACGAGGCCGCCGGCGGCACCGAGCACTTCATCTCCTTCGAGGACTTCGAGAAGGACCTGCTCGTGGGGTTCTGCCGGCTCCGGTTCCCGGGGGGTGAGCCGAGCGGAGCGAGGCGAGCCTCGTCGGGCGCCTCGGCGTCCGACGGTGAGCCAGTCCGGCGGGAGCTGGACGAGGCCGCGTTGGTCCGGGAGCTGCACGTCTACGGCAACGAGGTCGGGGTCGGCGAGGACGGCGACGGCGACCACCAGCACGAGGGGTACGGCCGCCGACTGCTCCGAGAGGCCGAGGACCTGGCCGCCGACGCCGGCTTCGAGAAGCTGTCGGTCATCTCCGTACGTCTCCACGCGGCTCGACTGACGCTCGGGCGCCGTGGCCGGCCGTAGCTTTTTCATCCTCAAGCAGTCGAGCCCCGGTATGTACGGGGTAGAGGTGCTGCCGGAGGGATCGGCCGGCGTCGCGTCGATGCTGGTGCTGACCGTCGGCCTCGTGGCGCTGTTCCTCGACCAGCCGTGGTCCTGGGCCATCTTCGTGGTGGGGTTCGCCGGCGTCGTCCCGCTGGTCGCGGTGCTGTCGGAGGACGACGAGGAGGCCTCCGAGACGGCGCGTGACAGCGGAAACGAGCCGGCCGAGACGTCGCTGCACCGAGGCGCTGGAGACGCTCCGCGAGCGGTACGCCCGCGGCGAGCTGACCCACAAGCAGTTCGAGCGAAAGCTGGAGGCGCTGATGGAGACGGAGACGCCGGAACGCGCCGAACGACGGGTCGACCGGGAGCGGGGGGGCCTGACGACGCTACGCGCTGCCCTGTTCGACGCCCAGCGCCGTCAGCGCCGCTGCCGAGGAGTCGCCCAGTCGGCTGGCGCGGTAGCCGAAG
Organism: Halobacteriales archaeon QS_8_69_73; assembly: GCA_003022945.1. Lineage (GTDB taxonomy): Archaea > Halobacteriota > Halobacteria > Halobacteriales > Haloarculaceae > Natronomonas. Next base: position 8,245 of record PXRZ01000068.1, read on the forward strand.
ATGTTCTCGTAGCCGCACTCCGACATCAGAACCGGGTGAAGTACCGCGGGGACAAGTGGTTCGAGACGCCTTCGGCGTCTCGTCATCACGAGAGAGCTTCGCTCTCTCGGACGACCCCGCGGCTTCACCGTTTTGACCGCACGTCCCAAACCGGGCCGTGCCGTCGCAGGCGAATTTAATTCCCCTCGACCTTTCCCACGGTGGGTCGGCTGGAATTCACACCCGAACGCTCGGTGCGTCCGTGAGGGTCGGCGGCTCCACCCCGCCCGACAACTCCCGTCGTCGTCCGAAAATCGAAGATGGATTAAGGTCTTTAATCCGTCTTTGTTGGTTTCTGACTATACCAACTGTACGACTCGTAGTCTGGTTAATTTTTCGACGGCCTTCACCCTCGGGATCAAGCCCCGAGGCACTCGGCCTGCTCCGCCTGTAGAACGCCGCGTGGGCGACGAGTTCGACGTCGCCGGCGCGGGCGAACGTCTCGCCGGCCGCGACCCGCTGGAAGTTCTCGACGAGGAGTTCGTCCCCGGCGCCGGGCGGCTTCTCGACGGCGTTCTCCAGCAGGTAGTAGTCGGGATCCGTGTCCGGAACGTCCTCGTCGGGCAGCGCGTCCGTCACCGCGAGGAAGGCCCGCGCCTGTCGGTGGGGCCTCCGCGGCGGCGGCGTCGGTGCCCTGACAGCCGGCCTCGACGGTGACGACGGTCCCGCAGTCGGTGAATGAGCCTTCCGTCACCTGGCTGTGGTCGACGACGTGCGGGACCGGTAGGCTGTCGGCGAGTTCGAACACCCCCGGCTGGCCGTGTTCGAGGAGCGCCATCGGCTCCGGCGTCGAGTGGGTGGCGTGCAGCGACAGCGTCGGCAGGCCGTCGGTCTCGGCGCACAGTTCGGCGGCCAGCCGCTCCTCGAGGCTGCCGTCGGGGTCGCCGGGGAACGACCGGTTGAGGTCGGTCTCGAGGTACCGCTCGCCGGCTGCGACGGCCGGCGGGTTGGCGACGACGAGTTTGACGCCGCGCTCCAGCGGCGGATCGGCCGCTCGGAGCCGCTCGACGGCTCGGACGCCGCTCGGTTCGTCGCCGTGTATCCCGCCGACGACGGCGACCTCCGGCTCCCCGGAGCCGTGAACCGTCACGTCGGGTTCGGCGTCGTGCACGCCCGCCGGTAGACCGGGCGCGCGGATTAACCCGGCGCCGTCGTGCGACGGCGGCGCGGGGTTGATGTGGTCCGGCGTCGTACCGACAGCCGTGACACGAGCGGTCGCCGACGGAATCTACCTGTTGGAGGTCGGCTGGCCGGAGCCGATCGGCGCCAACGCCTACCTCATCGACGACGGCGAGGTGACGCTGGTGGACGCCGGACTGCCGGTCGGCCGGCGGTCACTCGCGGCGGAGCTGTCGGCGGTCGGCCACGGCGTCGGCGACCTCGACCGCGTACTGGTCACCCACTACGACCTCGACCACGTCGGCGGCCTCCGGGGGCTCGACGCCGATGTCCCCGTCCACGTCGGCGCCGCCGACGCGCGGCTGGCCGACGGCACCTGGGCGCCGCCGCCGGCTCACCCGAAGGGGGCCTTCCACCGACTGCTGCGGCGACTGTTCCCTCTATCGGAGAACGTCCAGCCGGTGACCGACGGCGACCGCGTCGGCGGCTTCCGGGCCGTCCACGCCCCCGGCCACAACCCCGGACACACCGTGTTTCTCCACGACGACCTCGGGGCGGCGCTGCTCGGGGACCTGGTCCGGGAACGGGACGGCCGGTTCCGGCCGCCGCCGTGGATCGACTCCTACGATCTCGGCCGGCTGGCGGAGAGCGTCGACCGCGTCGCAAGCGAGTCCTTCGAGCACGCCTGCGTCGGCCACGGCCGGCCGGTGTCGCCGGACGGCGGCGACCGCCTGCGGCGACTGGCGGCAGAACTGTAGCCGGCCGCGGGCTTTTGCAGGCGGCGCACGAACGAAGAGTATGGACCTGGCAATCGTCGGCGCCGGCGCCGCCGGCGCGGCGGCCGCCTACGCGCTGCGGGCGACGGACCACGACGTAATCGTGTTCGAGAAGTCACGCGGCGTCTGTGGCCGCGCCGCGACCCGCCGACGGGGCGACTGCACGTACGACCACGGCGCCAACTACGTGAAGGACGACAGCGAGCGGGTGACGGAGCTGCTGACCGAGACGCTGCCGACGGAGGGGCTCGTCGCCGTCGACGATCCCGTCTGGACGTTCGACGCCGACGGCCGAATCGCCGAAAGCGACCGGCCGACGGAGACGAAGTGGAGCTACGAGCGCGGCATCACCCAGCTGGCGAAGCGGCTGTTCGCGGAGACGGACGCCGAAATCGCCCTCGAAACGCGGGTCGGCGGGCTCGAGCGGACCGGCGACCGCTGGCGGCTCGGCGACGTCGACGACGACCCGCTCGGGAGCTTCGACGCCGTGCTGTTGACGCCGCCGGCGCCGCAGACGGCGGAGTTGCTGACGGCGACGACGTGGGACGACCCCCGCCGGGCGGAGCTGGCGGCCGCCGTCGAGGCCGTCCCCTACCGGACCATCTATACGGTGCTGCTGCACTACCCCTTCGAGCTCGACCGGTCGTGGTACGGGCTGGTCAACACCGATCGCGAGCACGAGGTGGGGTGGCTCTCCCGCGAGGAGTGCAAGGACGGCCACGTCCCCGACGGCGAGTCGCTGCTGGTCGCCCAGATGTCGCCGGCGTGGTCGAGCCGCCGCTACGACGACCCGAGCGACGAAGTGAAAGCCGACGCGGCCGGCATCGTCGCGGAGCTGCTCGGCGACGAGCGGCTGGCCGACCCCGACTGGACCGACCGCCAGGGGTGGCTGTACGCCCTGCCGGACGAGGGCGCCGACGCGGAGACGCTCCGGGCGGCCGAACCCGAGGGGCTCTACTTCGCCGGCGACTGGGTGGCCGGCGACGGCCGGGTCCACCTGGCCGTCGAGAGCGGCCTCGACGTCGGCGAGCGCATCGCCGACGCCGGCTGACGGGCGTCGGCGTCGGTGCCGCCCGCCTCGGCCGCCGTCCTTCCGGTAGACGGACGCCTCGAGCGTCTCACCGGCGTCGGACAGCACCGACGAGCCGTAAAACGAGCCCGACGTTGAATAGCACCGACGGGCCTCCAGCGACGCCTCGACGCGGTCGAGGACGTCGGTGTAGACGCCCGGCGGCAGGTGGAAGAAGCCGGGCGGCAGGCCGCGCCGGTCGGCCCCGGAGACGGCGTCGGTCAGCACCGCGACGCCGCAGGCTTCGTCGACGAGGGCGTGCTGGTGGTCGCGGTGACCGGGGACGTGGACGACCTCGAACGGCCCGACCGCGTTGCCGTCGTCGTCGCCGTGGCGGTGGTCCGATTCGCACTCGAACTCGGGGGCCGCGTCCTCGGGGACGTGCGTCTCGAGCCACGACTCGCGGACGACGGCGTCGAAGCCGCCGACCTGGTCGAGGTCGGTGTGAGTGACGACCAGCCGTTCGGGGTCGACGCCGGTCGCCGCGATGCCGTCCGGTAGCGCGCCCGCCGTCGACGGCAGTCCGCGGTCGACGAGCGTGCCGTCGTCGAAGAGAAACGCGCGGACGCGGCCGGTCTCCGTTCGGCGCAGGCGTCGCGGACGCCGCCGAGGAGGTCCGTCGGCCGGCGACCACGGAGTTCCACCGGGGCCAGAGAGCGGGTACAGGCGGCGGGCGCGGCCGGCGGCGCGTGCGCCGACGCGACGGGTCGGCCAGGGGGCGTGCGCCTCGCTGGTAGACCGAAGACACAAGCCGGCGGCGACCGCGCCGTGCGGTATGGCCCCGCAGTACGAGCCCGTCGAGTCGCCCGACGCGACGACCGTCTTCCCGTACCACGACCTGGAGCCGCCGACGACGGCCGACGTCTACCGGGCCCGCGAGATCGTCGGCGACCGCCTGCCGGAGACGCCGCTAGTCCGCAGCGAGTGGCTGTCCGCGGAGCTCGACGCCGAGGTCTACCTCAAACGGGAGGACACGCTGCCGACCGGCGCGTTCAAAGTTCGCGGTGGAGTGAATCTAGTCGCCGACCTCGACCCGGCGTTCCGCGAGCCGGGGCTGATCGCCGCCAGCACCGGCAACCACGGCGGGTCGGTCGCTTACGCCGCCCGCGAGTTCGATGTATCTGCGACCGTCTGCGTCCCCGAGGACGCCAACCCGGGGAAAGTCCGCGCGATGGAGCGACTCGGCGCCCGGGTCGTCCGTCGCGGGGCGTCGTTCGACGACGCCCGCGAGCACGCCGAGCGGCTGGCGGCCGAGGATGGCTACCGGTACGTCCACTCGGCCAACGAACCCGACCTGGTCGCCGGCGTCGGGACCGCGGGCCTGGAGGTGGTCGACGCCCTGCCGGACGTCGACGTCGTCTTCTGCCCGGTCGGCGGCGGCTCGAGCGCCGCCGGGTACTGTCTGACCGTCGGCGCCGTCGCCGACGCCGACGTGGTCGGGGTCCAGTCGGCGGCCGCACCGGCGATGTATCGCGCCTGGGCGGAGGGGACGCTGGAGCCGCACGACCGGATGGAGACCGTCGCCGAGGGGCTGGCGACGAGCGTCCCGTTTGCGCTGACGGCCCGACTGTTACGGAACCGGCTAGACGACTTCCGGCTGGTCGACGACGAGGCGATGCTGTCGGCGGTCCGGCGGCTCTACGAGGCCGAACAGGTCCTGATGGAGGTGGCGTGTGCCACGAGCATGGCGGCGCTGCTGGAGGCCGGCGACGAGGTGGCCGGCCGGACGGTCGTGCTGCCGGTGTCGGGCCGGAACCTCGAGGCCGAGAAGCTGCGGTCGATCCTCGACGGCTGAGCGGCCCGACCCGTCAGGCCTTTCTCCGGGCCGCCGCAGTTCCAGACATGGACAGAAAGCGGGCGATGACCAGCGTCGACCTCGCGGCGCTCGTCGGCGAGCTCCGGGGGTACACCGGCGCCGTCGTCGACAAGGCCTACCTCTACGGCGACGACCTCGTCCGGCTGAAGATGCGGGACTACGAACGCGGCCGCATCGAACTCATGCTCGAAGTCGGCGACCCCAAGCGCGCCCACGTCGCCGCGCCCGAGCACGTCCCGGACGCCCCCGGCCGGCCGCCGAACTTCGCGATGATGCTGCGGAACCGCATCGCCGGCGCCACCCTCGAAGGCGTCGAGCAGTACGGCTTCGACCGCATCCTCACCTTCCGCTTCGAGCGGGAGGACGGGACGACGCTCCTCGTCGCGGAGCTGTTCGGCGACGGCAACGTCGCGGTGACGAACGAGGACCGGGAGGTGATCGACTGTCTGGACACCGTCCGGCTGCGCTCCCGGACGATCGCGCCCGGCAGCCAGTACGGCTACCCTGACGAGCGGTTCAGCCCGCTGGACTGCGACTACGAGGCCTTCGCCGCGAAGATGGACGACTCCGACACCGATATCGTGCGGACGCTGGCGACGCAGCTGAACTTCGGCGGGCTGTACGCCGAGGAACTGTGCACCCGGGCCGGCGTCGAGAAGACCGTCGACATCGACGAAGCGACCGAAAGCCAGTACGAGGCGCTGTTCGGCGCCCTCAAGCGGCTCCGGGAGCCGCTCCTGGCCGGCGAGACCGACCCGCGGCTGTACGAGGAACGCGAGGCCGACGGCGGGGAGGCCTCGGATGAGCCGAGCGGGAGGACCAACCACGGGGAGGGACGACACGCGAGCCGCGAGGCCGACGGTGGGGAGGCCTCGGACGAGCCGAGCGGCGGGAAGCCGCGCGGCCAGGTCGTCGACGCGACGCCGCTGCCGCTGGAGGAACACGCCGACGCCGGCTACGAGGCGACGGCCTTCGAGAACTTCAACGGCGCCATCGACGAGTACTTCCACCGACTGGAGCAGGAGGCCGACGCCGAGAGCGACCCCGGGAGCGCCCGGCCGGACTTCGAGGCCGAAATCGAGAAGTACGAGCGCATCATCGACCAGCAGCGCGGTGCCATCGAGAAGTTCGAACGACAGGCCGAGGCCGAACAGCGGAAGGCGGAGCTGCTGTACGGCAACTACGACCTCGTCGACGAGGTGTGCTCGACCGTCCGGGCGGCCCGCGAGGACGAGGTGCCGTGGAGCGACATCGGGGCGCGGTTCGAGGAGGGCGCCGAGCAGGGTATCCCCGCAGCGGAGGCGGTCGTCGGCGTCGACGCCGCGGAGGGGACGGTGACGCTCGACCTCGGGGACGCCGAGGTCGAGGTCGAGGTCGACCCCTCGATGGGCGTCGAGAAGAACGCCGACCGCCTCTACACCGAGGCCAAGCGGGTCCGCGAGAAGAAAGAAGGCGCCCAGGCGGCCATCGCGGACACCCGCGAGGACCTCGAAGCGGTCGAGGAGCGCCGCGAGGAGTGGGAGGCCGCCGACGGGAACCACGAGGACGAAAGCGAGGGCGATGAGGACGTCGAGCGCGACTGGCTGTCGATGGAGTCGGTTCCGGTCCGGTACGACGAGAAGTGGTACGAGCGATTCCGGTGGTTCCGGACCAGCGACGGCTTCCTCGTGCTGGGCGGCCGCAACGCCGACCAGAACGAAGAGCTCGTCAAGAAGTACACCGAGCCGTCGGACCGCTTCTTCCACGCCCAGGCCCACGGCGCGCCGGTGACGGTGCTGAAGGCGACGGAACCCGACGAGGCGGCCCGCGACATCGAGATTCCCGGCTCGAGCCGCCGGGAGGCCGCGCGGTTCGCCGTCTCCTATTCGTCGGTCTGGAAGGACGGCACGTTCGAGGGCGACGTCTACGAGGTCGACCCCGATCAAGTGTCGAAGACCCCCGAGAGCGGCGAGTACATCGAGAAGGGCAGCTTCGTCGTCCGCGGCGACCGCGAGTACTACCGCGACGTCTCGGTCGGCGTCGCCGTCGGCATCAAATGCGAGCCGGACACCCGGGTCGTCGGCGGGCCGCCGGCCGCGATCGAGCCGCGGACGGAAACGTCGGTGCGGCTCGAGCCGGGCCGGTACGCACAGAACGACATCGCCAAGCGGATCTACCGGACCTTCCGAGAGCGGTTCGCCGACACCAGCTTCGTCCGGAAGGTCGCCAGCGCCGACCGCGTCCAGGAGTTCTGCCCGGCCGGCGGGAGCCGGACCGTCGACGACTAACGTCGCATCGTCGCGGACGGCCGACCGCCGGGGGCCGCGCCGGCCGTCTCGACCCGGTAGGGCAACCGTACGGTCGCGGGCCGGTGGGCCACGTTCAGTCGAGCGAGAGCCTGCCGGCCGGCCGGCGTCGGGTGGGAGTTCGAGCGGGAGGGGCGTTCGGAGACGCCGCCATCGCCGCCGAAGTGCGCCGACCTTCTCGCCGGAAGACCACCGGTCGGCAGCGCGCGGGATGTGACGCGCTCCCACGACCAAGGCCGTGGGCTTCCCGAGGTTCTCATGTTATTCCCGTCGATTCGGATGGTTGGGAATCTAAGCTTTGTGGACTGTCGGCCACTGGCTCCGCCACGAAGCCGTTACTCGTCCCCGCGACGGGCTTCGAGTTACCTGATTGTATTTACGACAGTCGGCGTGGTCGGCTCACTGTTTTGATTTCGGCAGAGTGCCGTGGCAAACACCGAGTCAACTGCCAGTTTTCCACGCACATCCCTCCGTACACCGCAACAAGATGTGAATCTTCGGCGCACAGTGAAAGTAGATGATGACGGGCGATTCATCCCACGGCTAAAGTCGTGGGTTTTCTCGCCCTACAAATCATATAAACGACCGCGTCCCCTCTTCGAGACGTGTTCCGCGCGTCGCTGTCGTACGCCGTTCGGCGCAACCGTGCCGTCGTCGCCGGCGGCGGGCTCGTGCTCGTCACCTTCCCGTTCGCTTTTGCGGCCGCCGCGGAGGGCCGGCTGCGGTACCTCGCGCTTTTGGGGCTGCTGCCGTGGCTGCTGCTGCGCGGCTATTACGTACGGGTGATCCGGACGACGGTCGGCCGCGAGCGTCCGACACTACCGCCGTTCGATCGGCCCCGGCGGCTCCTCCGGGACGGCCTCGGGTCGCTGGTCGTCGCCGGCTGTTACCTGCTGCCCGGAGCGGTCGTTCTCGGGCCGCTGGCCTACGCCCGTGCGGTCGGAACGGACGTCGGGACGCTCGTCGGCGGCCTGCCGTCGCCGGTCGCCGACGTCGCCGTCTCGGCGACGGGCGTCGTCGTCGTGGTCGCGCTGATGTACACCCTCGGGGCGCTGTACGCGATTCCGGTGGCGGTGACGCGGTTCGCCCACGCCGACCGGCTCCGGGCGGCGTTCGACCTCCGGCGGGTCGTCGCCGGCGCGCTCACCGAGGACTACGCCGTCGCCTGGGGGATATCGATGTTACTGCAGGCGCTCGGCTTCCCGCTCGCGTACGCTCTCCGGCTGCTGCTCGTCGGCTTCGCGCTGCACTTCGTCGTCGGCGCCGCCGTCCGGTACTGCTACGGACAGGGCGTCGGTGCCGGGCTGGGGCTGTCGCCGGTCGTCCCGGATCCCTCACCCCGGGGCGGGCGGAACGACCGCCGGGGTCGGCCGGCCGATGACGACCCGGCCCGGGTCCGCGGTGCCGACCGGGAACGGGAGCGTACTTAGGGCCGCCGGCCCGAGGACCGGCATGCGCGTTGCCGACCGACGGGCCGTCGAGGGCGACCGCGAGCGCATCACGGTCGTTCCCGAGAGCCTCGACGACCTGTGGCACCTTACCTACGTCATCGAGCCGGGGGACCTCGCCGCGGCCGACACGACCCGGCGCATCCAGCGCGACGACGACAGGACCCGCGACACGGGCGGTCAGCGCGAACCCATGTGGGTCCGGCTTTCAGTGACCGACGTCGAGTTCGCGAAGTTCTCCAACCGGCTGCGCGTCGGCGGCGAGATCGTCGATTGCTCCCGGGAGGACCAGCTCGGCTTTCACCACACGCTCAACGTCGAGGCCCACGACGAACTCGAGGTGGAAAAGGCCTGGCAGGTCGACCAGCTCGAACGGCTCGAGGAGGCCGTCGAGGCCGCCGAACAGCCGGACGTCGCCGTCGCCACCGTCGAGGAGGGCGCCGCCCACGTCCACGCCGTCGCCCAGTACGGCGTCGACGAGCGGGCCTCCATCACCGCCACGACCGGCAAGGGCGAGTTCGCCCGCTCCCGCGAGGAGCTGTTCGAGGAGCTGACGACGGTGCTGGCCCGGCTCGACGTCGACGCCATCGTCCTGGCCGGGCCCGGCTTCACCAAACGGGACGCCCTCGATTACGTCGAAAGCGAGGCACCGGACGTCGCCGACCGGGTCCGGACGGTCGACACCGCCAGCGTCGGCGACCGGGGCGTCCACGAGGTGCTGAAGCGGGGTGCCGTCGAGGAGATCCAAACCGAGACCCGCATCGCCCGGGAGGCCGAACTCGTCGACGAGCTGATGGAACGCATCGGCGAGGGCGCGAAGGTCGCATACGGAATCGACGAGTCGGCAAAGGCTGCCGATTACGGTGCCGTCGACACGCTCCTGATGCTGGACGAGCGACTCCGCGCCGAACGGGCCGGCGAGGGCGACTGGGACGTCGACGTTAACGAGGTCGTCGAGAGCGTCGAACAGCAGGGCGGCGACGTGACCGTCTTCTCACACGAGTTCGACCCCGGTCAGCAGCTCGCCAACCTCGGCGGCGTCGCGGCGCTGCTGCGCTACCGGCTGAACTGATGCTGAACACCGTCCGCCACTCCGGTATCGAACACCTTCGTGCGGTCGAATCGGTGAGTGACCGCGACGATCATCAACCGTTCGCGGCGACACCGGGCCGCGAGTTACGACCGGGCCTCGATAGGCCGGACCGGCCGTCGGCGATCCGGAGCGCCGCCGCCAGCGCGAACAGTCGGAGTTCGTGATGCGGCGGCGTCGTCGTCAACTCCGCCGGCAGGTACTCGACGAGTTCCGATGGTCGCCGAGTACCGGAAGGCCAGCCTCACGGGTCGGAACGGAAAGCCGAGTTCGGACCACCGGCCGGCGAGGGCCGTCGGAAGCGCGTCCGCGACGACGTGGATGAGTTGCCCGAACGGGAATGCCGACGAGACGCCCGGCCGGCCGGAGCGACGGTCGAGATACCACAGGCCGACGCCGCAGGCGGCTGCGAACGGCAGCGAACGTCCGAGACTCCGTCGGACGCAGGCTCACCCGGACGACCAGGGGTTCGTCCGTCGGGTCCGAAAACTGCGTGCCGACGGCGAGCGCGGCGACGGCGAGGCCCGCCGGGGGCCCGTCCGTCCGACCCCCGACGGCGAGTAGGCGAGGTAGCCAATGGCTAGATGACCCCAGGTAGCGTTCGCGTTTCTGGTGACGGCCGGATATACCCGAGCGTTTCCACCCGTAGGCCACCGGGTCGGCCGTCTCGCCACACGGTGAGCGACGCCGGAGACGGCCGTATCCTCGGCGCGCGGGTCGACCGCTCGCGGTCGGGGTTCAGCGTCGCCCGGAACCCGGAAGCCGCACCGCCGATGCTGCCGGCTGTAATAGTGTAAGCAGTCCCGTCCAAACCACGGGTCTTGACCGGGTGCCGACCGAATATCGCGGGGAAACATCGAAAGAATTGCGATCGGCAGTATAGGACGGTTCGTGGCCGCGGCCCCGGCGAACCGCATCGGGAGGATTTCCGGGCCTCAGAGCCCGAGCTCGGACATACTGCCGGGTGTATCCGCGGGGACATCGTTGACGATAGCGATGCCGGAGGCGCCGACGGCGACGTTGGGCGACCCGAGCGCGAGTCCCTTGAGGTTCTGCCCGGTATCGGTGGTGTCTTCGTTCCACGAGCCGGCGGCGTACTCGAACACCCGACCGCTCTCGCCGACGGTGTAGCCCGACTCGTCTTCGATTTCGATGTCGCGCAGGGAGAGGTTGCCTATATTGGTCCGCCTCCAGGCGCCGTTGTACCGCCAGACGGAGCCGCCGCCGCCGACGGCCCAGACGTCGTCCGACCCGTCGCTGTCGATACCGTAGAGGCTGTGGCCGGGGGCGGCGGAGTCGTACGTGCCGCTCCGTCCGTTGTTGAAGCTGTAGGAGATACTGCCGGAGCCGTCGGCGGCGTAGACGTTTGCCTCGCCGCTCTCGCCGGTGACGGCAATGCTCTTGAAGTTGTTCGTATTATCTTGGGGTTCGCCACGGTCGTTGATGTTGCCCGTCGCCACGTCGTACTCGCCGATGGCGCCGGAGGCGCCGGCGAACCACAGCCGCTCGCCGTCGTCGGTGACGTCCACGCTGAGAAGGTTACGGCCGTCACCCGTGACGCCGCCGTCGGCGACCTTCTCCCATCCCCGCTCGGTTCGCTCAAGGATGACGCCCTCCTGGCCGACGGCGTAGGCATTTCCGTCGGTAGAGGCGTCTCCGCCGGCGTAGGCGACGTCGTAGAGCGACCCGTCGGTCGGCGTCTCCTCGGTTCTCCATTCCGCTTCGGCCGCTGCTCGGCCCGCGAGAGTTGCTGATACGAAGGCTGTACCTGCTGCTTTAATCGCTGTTCGGCGATTTATCATCATTCCCATAATATGTAATACGAGTGAACACTCATTTGTATCTTTCGTTTACATCCGAAGGTTCATTTAGTCGAATCTGCGGAGCGGCCCCGCCCCGTAGGCGGCGGCCGTCGGTCCCGCGGTAGCGCCGACGGCGCTTGCCGTGGCCGTCCGGGTGTCGGCACCGTACCGTCGGCCCCGACGTTTGATCCCTGGGTCGACGTACCCGGCGCGTCAGACGTTCCCGGGTTCGCCCGAACGGCCGGTATTCGCCGGTTCGGTGTCGTCCGCAGGGGATGTGAACGCCTCACAGTGACTGCCGTGATTATGTACCGATTCGGCCGCACGACTCCGCGCGGTCGACGCGGAACAGTTCACGACAGTTACTGCCGCGAGGAGCGCCGCGAGACGTCGACGGTCAGTCCGTCGCGGGCCACCCGGACGTCGGCGTCGACCTGACCGCCGACGGCCTCGACCATCTCCTCGTGTTCGCCGTCGGTGTGCGGGTAGAGATGCGTCAGGTAGACGCGGCCGAAATCGTGGCCGGCCAGCGTCTCGCCGAGCTGCGTCGGCGTCGGGTGGTTGTCGACGTCGATGTCGTCGGGGAACGAACAGTCGTGGGCCAGAAGCGCCGAGCCGTCGGGTCGTCAGCCTCGAGGCGGTAGGCCAGACAGTGCATCGAGTGGACCGTCTCGACGGCCGCGACGTCGTAGCCGGCCGCAGAGAACGACCCCGGCGACACCTCCCGGATCGAAAGGTCGAACCGGCCGGCCATGTAGTCGTGGACCGACAGTAGACCCTCGATGAGCGCCCCGGTGCCGTCGGGGCCGATGATCTCGAGGTCGGTCTCGCCCGCCAGCCACCGCGCCTTCAGCAGCGGCAGCAGGTCGGAGACGTGGTCGAGGTGATAGTGGGTCAGGAGGACGGTGTCGATTCCCTCGTAGCCGACGTCCGTCGCCGCGAGGCCGTGCATCGCGCCGCTGCCGCAGTCGATCAACAGCGGGTCGGCGTCGCCGCCGGAATCTTCCAGCAGCAGCCCCGTCTGGTTCCGCTCGCCGGTCGGCATCGCCGCGCCGGTGCCGAGGAAGGTGACCTGCATGTATCGATCGTGGAGACGGGCCGGCAAGTGCACTGCGGTGGCCGCCGCGAGACACGCGTTCGGCGGCCACCCGGAGCCTCGGAACGGAACGATGCTGTCCGGCCGCTCCTTCGTGGCCACCGTGCCGCCGGTACCGACGGCGACGTCGAGGGAGCCAAGCGCGAGTCCGTCGAGGCTCTGTCCGGTCTCCGTGGTTTCCTCTTTCCCATGTACCGGTGTACTCGAACACCTGGCCGCCGTTGCTCACGGCGTAGCTGGAGCCGTCCTCGATGTCGACGTCTCGCAGCGTCGCGTCGCCAAGGTCGTCCGCTCCCACCGGCCGGTGTACCGCTGGACGGTGCCGCCGCCGATAAACGTGATTTGGATTTTGCGCAACGACCCGAAATTTGTCGATGAATCGGGCACGGTACGGTGGCGAATCTGGGTGGCAGTTGGGGCACCGACCGGACCCTCCCGGTCCGAAAGGTCATATCGGACGGCAACCAGTACTCGCCCGAGCGGATGGACCGCGAATCGTTCCGGTTCGACGACGTGTTCGCCGACAACACGGTCGACGGGACCGCCGTCAGACGGGAGGCCGAGCGGTTCCTGATCCGGTGGTCCGCCGACGACATCGCGGCCGTGACCGCCCGCACGCGACGGCTGGCGGCCCTCGGGGTCGTGGGCCTCCTCGCCGCGACGCTCCTTCCGACGACCACCGCCGTCGCCGACCTGTTGCTCCAGGTTGTCTATTACACCCTCGTCGTCGAAGTCGGCGCGATGGGAGCGATCTACTACCTGCTGCGGGACGTCGACCGGCCGACCGAGCTCCTCGAGGCCGACCTCGGCTGGGCCGGGACGGCCGGACTGCTTGCGCTGGTCGCGCTGGCGTACGCGGCGACGAATGCTCGGAGTGGACGTGTCGTCTGGCGGTTCGCGTTCAAGTCGGCGCCGTTTGCGCCCGGGGGACGGCCGCCGCCGCTGGCGGCCGACAGGGAGTCGCTCGTCGCCTGGGGCCGGCGGCTGGCCGGCGTGGCCGCCGTCGTCGTCGCCGCCGACGTGACGTGGACCCTCCTGACCCGGACGGACGCCGGGACCGTCCTGGCCGGGCTCCTTGACCGCGCTGGCGGCGTCGACCCGCGGCCGGTGGTGACGCCGCTCGAGGCCGGTGTGCTGTATGCGACCCTCTTCGTCGTCGGCGTCCTCCTGGCGGTCGCCCTCTCGGCCCGACGGTGACCGGCGGGGTCGTCGTACCGCCGGACGTAGCCGGTCGAATCGCGGTCGGGTCTCCCGTCGCGTTCGCCCGGATACGGGGACTACCACCGATTCAGGTGGTCACGAAATCACGTCCGGCAGCATCAGCCGTCGCGGCCGCCGTGCTTCCGGAACCAGACCCGCTCGCCGACCGGGGAGTCGTCCGGGCCGAGGTCGAGCCGGTCGACGAAGAGGTCGCGGACCGCCATCGTGACGACGAGTTCGACCGGATTGCCGTCCTCGGGGGCGACGGTGACGACGCAGTGGCCGTCCCGCTCGGCGACGGCCTCGACGGTTCCGACCGACCACCGGTCGCGGTGGTGGGCTGGCTCCCGGGCGTGGATGCGGTCGTGGGTCATCCTACGTGTCGGCGGCCGTCGACGGCTCGTCGGCGGCGTGGTCGTCGGCCGCCGAAAGCGGCACCTCGACGTCGAGCATCTCGGCGCTTTCGGCCCAGAGCCGCCGGGCGGCCTCGGGGTCCCTGGCGGCCGCCGACGGCTGCTTCGGGCGTCGGTCGGCGAAGTACCGCCCGGAGACATCGGCGGTTCGCGGCGAGACGCCGGCGAACAGCAGCTCCGCGGCGCCGTCGGCGACCGTCGTCACCCCGGGGAGGGTGTCGAGCCGCCGGACCAGCCACGGCAGCGGCCCGGGGAGAAAGCGGCTGAAGCCGCTGCCCGGAATCGCCCCGGGGTGGACGCTGTTCGAGACGACGTCGCGGCCGGCGGCCTCGAATCGCTCCGCCAGCTCCGAGGCGAACAGCACGTTCGCAAGCTTCGAGTGGCCGTAGGCGCGGAGCCCGGTCGCGGGGTCCGGTGCCTCGACCGACCCGAAATCCAGCGAGGCGCCGCGGTGGGCCGATGAGGCGGTCGTCACCACCCGGGCGCCCGGCCGGAGGTGGTCGAGTAGCTCCGCCGTCAGCAGGTACGGCGAGAGGTGGTTCACCTGGAAGGTGTACTCGACGCCGGCGTCGGTGAGCCGCGTCTCGCGGAAGACGCCCCCGGCGTTATTGAACAGCAGGTCGAGCCCGTCCGTCGACGCCCGGACGGCCGCCGCCAGCTCCCGGACCGCGTCGGGGTCGGCGAAGTCCGCCTGCAGGAACTCGGCGTCGGCGCCCGTCCGGGTCAGTTCGTCGACGACCGCCGCCCCCGCCTCCTCGTCGCGGCCGTGGACGACGACGTCGGCGCCGAGTCGGCCCAGCGCCAGCGCCGCCGCCCGTCCGATGCCGCTCGTCGAGCCGGTGACGAGCGCCCGTTTTCCGGTGCAGTCGACGTCCGAGACGCCGGCGATCTTCTCGGGAGTGCTCACACGCGTTCGAGGAACTCGACGGAGAAAACCCCAACCCTTCCGCACAGGGGGCAAGCGCTAACTTCGGTCGGGGCGAAGAAGGGGCCATGCAGACGACCATCGACGAACACGACGGCTGCATGCTCGCCCGCATCGAGGACGACGAGCGCGTGTTCGAGGTGACCTTCGAGGACATCGAGCCGACCGACGTGACACTCCGGCTCTTCCGGGACGGCGAGGAAGTCGGCAGCATCTACAACGACGACGGCACCGAACGGACGATGGCACAGCTGACGACCGCCCGCGACGGCAGCGACTTCATCGGCGTCCAGGTCCCGAAGGAGTTCGTCTCGGAGCTGCTGTCGGCCGCGACCGAGGCCGGACGGGTCACCGACGAGTCGGCCGCCGAAGGCTACCGGCTCCGGGTGCTCTGAGACCCACGTCGTCCGGTGCCGTCGCAAGCACCGTCGTCGTCATCCCCTCCGACCGCCGGCGGCCGTCGGACGCCGCCGGCACGGACGAGAACACGTCCGTCGCCGAGACCGCCCGTCAACACGCGGACGGCGGAGCGACCGCACGGGCCGGTCGCATCGACGGCCCCATGGCTCCCGCCTGCCGGGTCCGTCGAGGCCGACGACAACCGCACCCGGCGTCCGGACGGCTGCGACGAGCCGTACGAGGTATCCCCGAGCACGTCCGGGTGGCGGCGGACCACCCCCCACGGCGCGAGAAGTGCGACTCGTATCACGCGTCGAGTGGACGCCAACTGCTGACGGCGGCCGGCGCCCACCCCCACGCGACGCTCAGTCGTCCGGAGCGTCGTCGCCGTGTGGCGCGTGGTAGTCCCACGCGAACTCCGGCACCCACGCCCGGCATTCGGCACACCACAGCCGCCCGCGGTCCGGCGCCGGCTGTCCGTGCTCGCGGCCGCTGTCGGTCACCACCGTCCGGCCCTCCGGTCGGTCTTGTAGGTGCCCGGCGACATCGGCGCCGCGACGACCGGCCGGCGACCGACGCCGGCCGACACGCCGGTCGGATAGCGCAGCCGCTCACCGGGCAGGTGTCGGAGCCTCGTCTCGTCCGTCTGGCGTCGTGACATCACCGTCGCAACCGCTCCTGATCGGAGATACTCGCATTACGAGAGTCGGGCTCAAGGGTCCAGCGGTAGCGGCCGAATCTACCCCGTCGTCCGGCGGTTCCGAGCGGCGACGACCGGGCGCGGCGGCCCGGCACAGTCAGATATATGTCGGCCGGTCGACGTACTCCTCGCACGTGAACGTCGAGTTCGAGTGTGTCATCTGCGGTTCGGCGGCGACGGCGACGGTGAGCGAGACGGAAGCGGACGTCGACGACCGGCCGCTGGAGACGCTGCAGGACTGTCCCATCTGCGAGCTGGAGACCATCTGGGTGGCGACGTAAACTACCCCACCCTACTTCGCTCGGTCTGACGACCTCGTGGTTCAAGAATCGAAGATTCTCGGCATCACGAGAGACTACGTCCCTCAAACGACTTCATTGGGGTGGGGCTTTCGCGTGAACTCCCGCTCTGGCCGTCACCGACAGGAGGGTCAAACTCTCTATTCGCGTTCAATATCTCGCGATTCTGCTCATGGGCGCACCTCGCCCGTTCGCATGGTCCGAGGGACCTCCGGTCCCTCGCTATTCAAGCGCACGCCCACGGGTGCGCCTCTGCCGTCCCCGGTTTGGTCATAACGGAGATACCGCAGTCCGATGTTCTTGGCCGTCGCAAAGTTACTACGCGACTTTGCTGCCCGTTGGACGCAGTCAGGCGACCGCATTGTAGTCAGCATGGTTCTGGTAGCCGCATTTCAAGCACTCGAAGTCTTCGCCATCGCGGTTGTCGGGGTGCGCGAATCCACACGTCGAACACCGCCGCGACGTGTTTTCCGAGTTCACCTATTTGACCGTAACACCGCCCGTGCCGGGGTCGTCAACGGAGCCCACTGTAAGTTCCATGGCGTAGAGGTCCGGGCATAGCTCCGCCGCCGACCACTAGATGCCCAGTCCAGCCTCGGTGCTCTCGGCACCGCCGGCGCGACGCCAGCGGGACCGTTCCTGGTGATCCGGTGTGACTGACGATGAGCCCAGTAAGACATCACGCGGATGCGACGGTACGCCGTAGCTCCGACCGCACCGACGCCACCCGGTCTGCGGTTCTGCCGGGTCCGGCTTGGGATGCGTGGGTCGCCCGGCGGTAGCGCCGTCCGGGCGCGGGGACCGCCGATTCGCGGGTATCAAGCCTGGAGACACCGGCCGTGGGTGCGTTCGACGGGGTCGTCAATCGTCGTCGTAGTATCGGTGGAGGAGCCCCCTGTCCTTTAGACCGCACTCATGTAGGCAGTTCTGCGTAATGTTTTTGAGCTTCTTTCGGGTGCTGTCCGACCACTCCCTCCAGTTACGAGTTCCCTCGTCATCGATACGGTGGAATACCTCTTCGGAGTAAGTTCCGGTGTAATTGGCCAGCTCCGACACCTCGGTTTCGGCGCTGTTGTACTCGTGGTATCCGTAGCAGCCGTCACACTCGTTAGGACCGTAGTGCGTGCTGAATTCCTCGCGGTCGGAGTCCCAGCGGTCCTTGATATACTCCTCGTATCCCTTGTGAAGCCAGTCCATCGGATTGATCGAATAGTCGGTAGAGCCGTCGTTGTACGTCACCTCCAGATTTACCTGCTCCCAGCCCATACCGGTGTGGAGCGGATTCGCCATGTCTTGGGTGTAGTGAAGCGTGCGGCCGACGTACTTGGCTCGTTCGTCGCCGGATTTTTCCTCTGCCTTGTCGAAGTGCCACTGTGCGGCCTCCGGTGCGCCTCCGAGCCCGTCGAAGTCGGCGGTGTGGGGATCGTTGTTGTGGCCGCAGTAGTAGGTTCCGAAGAACGGGTCGGCGTTGTAATAATGCCCGACGTAGCGCATCAGCCCCTCGATTCCTTTCTCCAAGCCGTCCTCTATGTCCTGATCGTGGACGACCCAATTTGGCACGTCGAACGTTACCGATGGGCTGTCCGGCTCAGTGACCTCTCTTTCAATGATGTCGTCGTCATTGCCGTCGACGCCGACCGTATTGCACGACTCCTTCGCCATCCACTCGTGGTTGGTTCCCTTCATCGGGTCGCGGCCCCCATCCGGTAGGCCTCGAACGCCTTTTCGACCAGACGACGGGTCCTGTCGGTTCTGCTCTCGCTCCCCTCGGCGAGGGTCACCCTGATGACGTTACCTTCTTTCTCTCTCGTGGTCGGATACATCCGCCGCAACTCCCGTGCGGCGTCAGCAGCCTCGGAACGTCGATCCGCGGGGAGACCGCTATCGTTAATGAACGACAGAACGGTGTCCTCTTGGAGCGTCAGTAGCGGGTACTGCGCCGTGATTTTCTTCACCGACTCGTCGATGACCCGGTACTCGACATTGGGGTTCGGAACCGTGGTCTCCTCGGGCGAGACGGCGACGCCCTGAGGTTCGTTCGAAGAGAGGGCGGAGACAGTGGCGACCCCGAACCCTGCGGCCGCGGCCCCACTGGCCGATTTCAGCATGGTTCGTCGTCTGATTCTACTGGAGGGACTTTGATCTTTCGACATGCCAACTAATCTCATATATTACTACTACTTAAAATTTGTTCAGTAGATTTAGATATATAGTCCTTCGTACCAGTACTATCGGCTTCGTACCGTGATTCGGTCGACCCGCGGTGACGACCTCGCGCCGACCGATCTGCCGTGGCGGTTCGGGGAGTCAGTTCGGGTCACATGACACCGTGCGGCGGACCTTCGGTGGTCCAACGGGAACAAGTTCGATTGTGCCGGGGAGTCGCGGTGCCACACGTCGTGACACTACTGCTCTTCGGTGACGGTTTTCGGACTGTCAGTTTCGTCCTCATCGGCGTACGCCTCGTCGGCAGAAGGCGACACCTCGTTCGCCGCCCGACACTCCGCCGAGAGCGCCGGACTCCGGGCGAGAAGTTCCTTCGCCTCCGAGCGATCGGGGGCGGCCGCGATGAACGGTTCTATCTCGTTCGAGGCGGCCTCCGAGTCGTCTTCGACCTGCTCCGCGCGGAAGCGATAGATCACGACGTAGGGGTCGTCGAGGACGTCGTCGTCGCCGTCGTCATATGTGGCGCGCACGCCGGCGACGGCGTCTCCAAGACGCGAGAGCGACCTATCGGATTTAGAGGTCTCCATGCGGGTCCGACCCTCGGTGGCAGGCGGCAGCAGCGACGCCAACTCTGCGTCGGCGCCCGGCGCCGAGCAGTCCTCAGTCGTCGCGTCCCCGCCGGAATCGGACCTGTCTGCGGAGCCGACGCACCCCGAGACGGCGGTCAGGACGCCGGCAGTAGCGGTCAGGACCGACCGTCTCTCGACTTGTTTTCTATTTTTCACGAAACCTAATTTAATATTGACTGGTAAAAGTCTTTTGTGCGTGCTCGTGGTAGTGTTCAGATAAGAGGTTCCGGGTCGAGAAAGCCCTCGGCACTCTCGACTCCCGGGACTCGCTGTCGTTCGAGAGAGCGACGCTCTCTCGTGATGTTGCCAGAATCCGGCGGATTCTGGCCGCAAGCGGGAAATCGGAGATTTCCCGCACTGACGAAAGACGCGTCGCGTCTTTCGAACCACGCTCCTCGGTCGCGTTGCTCCCTGTGGTGTCCTCGCGCGGCGCTGCCGCGCGAGCGGGCCGAGGGACCGGAGGTCCCTCGCGGCTTGCGTCGTCCGGGTTAGCCGAGTGGGCGGCCGGTTTCACCGGCCGCCATCTAACGTGGCGGCTTCGCCGCCACGCAGCGCCTCGCCCTTTCAGTCCGCCAGGATTCGGTTGGTTCTTCGGCAGAAACGGACCGGCTCGCCGGTGCTTATTTGAACACCGCCGTGCTCGTGGGCCCAGACGGCATCGGACGGTGCGGCGCGCGCGGAGGGCCGTACCAGACATCGGAGCCGAACCGTTTGTCGGCGGCGGAACGTCTCAAGCGGCCGGCGCGAGACGCGAACCGGGTACCGACGCGCCAGTCACGGTCATCGCTGCCGAGACGGCGCGCCCGTCGGGACCGCACAGAAGACATTTATTTACGACCGATATCGTACAGATATGAACCTCCGGAGAAGGGAGCTGCTCGCCGCCTGTGGCGGGGTCGCGCTGACCGCGGGGTGCAGCGCGTCGGTCGGTACCTACGACCTCGTCGTCGCGAACTGTACCGAGGAGGAACTCTCTACGGACGTTCGGCTACGCCGTTACGGCGATACGGAACTCGTCCTGGAGGAAACGTATGCGGTCCCAGCCAACTCCTGTGGCGACTTCTCCAACGGCACCCGGGTCGAGGATGTCTTCCCCGAGGGCGGCAGCTACGAAATCCGCGTCGAACCGGAGGGCCGACCGCCGACGACGGAGTCTGTCAGCATCCGCCAGAAGGCCGTCGACAACAACGACGAGAACATCAACGTCAACGTCGAACCCGACGAGGTCGTCTTCTACTGACGTACGGTCCCCCGGTTCCGCGGGGGTGGTTTCGTGACTCGCGTGGGTGCTCGGAGCGACAGGATGGGGACGGAGGGATTGTGAACCACGGGCAGACGGTCGCTCGCTGGCTCGCGCTGCGACTGCCCTGGTTCAAATCCCTCCGACCGCTTCGAACCCCGCTCGCAGCGCTCGCGGGTTCTCAGTGGGGACGGAGGGATTTGAACCCCCGATCTACTGATATCTCCGGTGTAGCGCCTCGGTCCTCATGCCTGGCTTGGCCACGTCCCCTCGCCCTCGGATATATCCGCTCTCGTCAAAGGGGTTTCGGTTCGCCCGACTGCATTTGTGTCCGGGGGCCGAAGCGGGTGCATGGACGAGTCGGTTCCGGTGACGGTCGTCGATGGCGACGAGGAGACGACGCTGTCGGTCGCCGAGGGACGGGTGCTGCGAGACGCCCTGCAGGAGGCGGGCTTCGACGTCTACGGGGCGGTGTCGCGGCAAGCCAACTGCGGTGGCCGGGGGCTCTGCGGCACCTGTGGCGTCCGATTGGCGGACCCACCGGCCCCGGAGCCCGAACAGTGGCACGACGCGGCCGCCGAGCGATGGGGGTACCCGCGGCTGTCCTGTCAGATCCAGGTGACTGAGCCGCTGACCGTCGAGCTGGTCGAGAAGGTCGTCTGGGGGCAGCTGCTGCCGGACTAGCGGTCGGTTTCGCGCCATTCGCAGTCCTGGCACTTGTAGCCGGTGACGAACTCCGTCACCGACGGCATGTAACCGACCGAGAGGACGTCGCCGCCGCAGTCGGGACAGTCGCGGTCGGCGTCCTCGATCGCCTCGGCGTCCATCACGCCCTCGCCCTCGATGAGTTCGGCGAGCTTCCCCGGGGTGACCATGCGTCCCTCGACGACGCGGTTGTCGGCCATACCGTATCGGGGGGGTCGAGCCTCCTAAGCCTTTGCAGACCGCCCTACAGCCACGGGGCCCGGTCGCCGTCGGAGGCGCCGGGCGAGCCGTCGCCGTCATCGACGGATCGGGTAGCGTCGTCGGCGGCCTCGAAGGCTCTCGACTCGGCGTCGTCGGGCGCCTCGTCCGGGTCGGTCTCCTCGGGAGCGCCGCCGTCGGCGGCCGCGGGCGGGGCGTCGCCGCCCGTCTCCGACACCGGCGAGTCGGCGCCGTCGGGGCTGAACGCCAGCAGGGCCGTGACGCCGAGCACCGCGAGCGCCAGCGGCGCCTCCGTCGGGATGACCCCCAGGATGGTCAGCGGGAGGATGCCCAGGGCGACGGCGCTGCCGAACCGGAACCGGTCGATGTCGACGTTGCCGCGGAGCCAGGGAGCCAAGAGAGCGACCCCGAGGGCGAAGCCGACGCCGACCGCCGCCGCGCCGGTGCCGTAAGCGACGAACATCGGCTCGGCGACGAGGCCGAACTCGAAGCCGCCGGGCCGGAAGCTCGCGACCATCCCGAGCCCGATGATGGCGCCCGGATTGGGCAGGTACTCCCCGATCGAGGCGCTGGCGGTCTTGGCGGCGATGGCCAGGATGACCAGCGCCGCGAACCGCTCGAAGATGGCCATCGCCAGCACCGACTCGATGGTCGGCGCCAGCGCCGCCTGCAACGCGGCGACCGGGACCACGAGCGCTCCGACCAGCAGGACCTTCTTCACCTGCTCGGCGCGGGTCCCCTCCATCTCCGCGAGCACGACCGCGAGGGTGGCGCTGCCGCCGAAGATGAGCAGCCCGACCTCGATCATCCCGAGGACGGTCGAGACGGCGCCGGCGAGCACCAGCGCCGCGAAGATGCCGTCGACCAGCGGCAGCGCCATGACCGTCGCCAGCAGGCGCGTGCCCTCACCTACCTGTCGCTCCAGACGCAGGGCTATCGGATGACGCGATGCGCTCATGCGTCAGGATGCTGGACCCTCACCGTGGGTGCGGCGGTGGGTGTCGCGATACCCTCTGGAGCGTCGAAGGGAAAGCCATCGGGTTGCGACGTTCTCCGCTTTGATCATCCCATTGGCGAGTGTAAAGATGGCACTGGATACGAAGTCCTGTCGATCGGCAGTGCGCTTCGCAATGGGACTGGCGGAGTCCATACACGAACAAGCGGCAAGCGAGAACATAAGTGTTGTGTGGAACGGTCCCTCACGCGCCAAACGGCCACACGGGAGAGCCGCGGAAGCGCCGAGAACGGTCGAGAAATCCACATCGATGCAAACGAACGTCCATCGGTGTCCAGTGTCGGCGCACCGGGCGTGTGTCCCCGACGGCCGGTCTCACAACGCTTTTGAGCCGGGCCGTCCGACCGTTTACATGGCGAGCGACGATCCATTCTCGGAGAAGCTGCGTGTCCCCGAGGCGCTGACGTTCGACGACGTACTGCTCCGACCGAAGGAGAGCCGCGTCGAACCCGACGAGGCGGACATGACGACCCGCGTTTCGCGGAACGTCACCCTCAGCATCCCGGTGCTGTCGGCGGCGATGGACACCGTCACCGAGGCCGAACTGGCGATCGAGATGGCCCGACAGGGTGGGCTCGGCGTCCTCCACCGCAACATGAACGTCGAGAGGATGACCGCACAGATCGAGGAGATAAAGCGGGCCGACGAGCTCATCATCCGCGACGTCGTGACGGCCGACCCCGGGCAGACGATCCGGGAGGTCGACGCGATGATGGAGCGGGAGGGCGTCTCCGGGGCACCCGTCGTCGGCGACGAGGACACCGTTCTCGGCATCATCTCCGGCACCGACATCCGGCCGTACCTCGAGGTCGGCGACCGCGACGAGGTCCGGGAAGCGATGACGGACGAGGTCGTCACCGCCGGCGAGGACGTCACCACCCGAGAGGCGCTGGAGCTGATGTACGAGCACAAGATCGAGCGGGTGCCCATCGTCGACGACGACGACCGGCTGACGGGGCTGATCACGATGGCCGGCGTCCTCGCCCGCCGGGAGTACGACGACGCCGCCCGCGACGACGACGGGTCGCTGGTCGTCGGCGCCGCGGTCGGGCCCTTCGAGACCGACCGGGCGCGGGCCGCCGACGACGCCGGCGCCGACGTGCTGTTCATCGACTGCGCCCACGCACACAACCTCGACGTCATCGACTCCGCCCGCGACATCGAAGCCGAGGTCGAGGCCGACGTCGTCGTCGGCAACGTCGGCACCCGCGAGGCCGCCGAGGCCGTCGTCGACTTCGCCGACGGGATCAAGGTCGGCATCGGGCCGGGCTCCATCTGCACCACCCGCGTGGTCTCCGGGTCGGGCATGCCGCAGATCACCGCCGTCGCCGAGGTGGCCGACATCGCCGTCGAACACGACGTGCCCGTCATCGCCGACGGCGGGGTTCGGTACTCCGGCGACGCCATCAAGGCCATCGCCGCCGGCGCCGACGCCGTCATGCTGGGGTCGTACTTCGCCGGCACCGACGAGGCGCCCGGCCGGGTCGTCACGATGAACGGCAAGCGGTACAAGCAGTACCGCGGGATGGGGTCCGTCGGCGCCATGAACGACGGCGGCGGCGAGCGCTACCTCAAGGACAAGGAAGACGGCGAGGAGTTCGTCCCCGAAGGCGTCGAGGCCGCCAAACCGTACAAGGGGTCGCTCGCCTCCGAGCTCCACCAGCTCGTCGGCGGCATGCAGTCCGGGATGGGGTACGTCGGCGCCGCGACCCTCCCCGATTTCAAGGAACGGTCGGAGTTCGTCCGCGTCTCCTCGGCCGGCCAGACCGAAAGCCACGCCCACGACGTCGTCATCACCGACGAGGCGCCGAACTACAGTCCCGATAACTGACGGGACCCGACGGCCCTAGCGGGCTCCGGCGACCGGCCGGTCACGACCCGCGGCGTCCGTCGTCCGCCGCCCGGCGGTCGCGGGGGCGGGGCGAGCGGGAGCCGACCCGCGCCCACCCACCCGTACCGCCTCACCGACGGATCATCATCGCCGTTCGCCGACGGACATTGGCGGTCGCCCGACACTGCTCGCCGCTGGTTCGTGAAAAACGGGCCGAGGAGGATTTGAACCACGCCCACTCGCTCCCTTCGGTCGCTCGTGGTCTAGTTCAAATCCCGCTCTGACGCTCAGTGGTCGCTCACGTTCATTCGCAACAGCTTCACGGGCCGAGGGGGATTTGAACCCCCGACCGACGGCTTAAGAGGCCGTCGCTCTCCCTGACTGAGCTATCGGCCCAGCGATTCCGTATAGCCGTGGTCGCAGTAAATAGGTTGCGTTCCCGTACGGCGACGAGACGGCCTCCCACGGCCGTAAAGAGTACGCGCCAATTAAGTGCGTCCCGGCCGTCCGGACAGCTATCATGAACGGGGCCGTTTCCATGACGTCGATGTCGTCGTACGCCATCCTTGGCTGCGGCAGCGTCGGTCATGCCGTCGCCGAGGAGTTGGTGACGGTCGATAAGAACGTACTCATCCTGGACCGCGACGAGGGGCGAGTCGAGGCGCTGCGGGACCAGGACCTCGACGCCCGGACCGCCGACATCCGCGACAGAGCGGTCGTCGAGGCCGTCGCCGACCGCGACGTCGTGCTCATTCTCTCGTCGGACGTCGAGGCCAACCGCGTGGCCGTCGAGAGCATCCGCGCGGCGAGCGACGAGAAGTTCATCGTCGCCCGGGCGTCGGACCCGGTCACGGCCGACGAGCTGCGGGAGGTCGGCGCCGACGTCGTCATCAACCCCTCGGCGGTGATCGCCGACTCGGCGCTGCGGGCGCTGGAGCAGGGCGAACTCGAACACCGGGCCGAGCGGCTCGCGGGGGTCATCGGC
Source organism: Halobacteriales archaeon QS_8_69_73 (assembly GCA_003022945.1). Classification (GTDB taxonomy): domain Archaea; phylum Halobacteriota; class Halobacteria; order Halobacteriales; family Haloarculaceae; genus Natronomonas. The sequence goes on from PXRZ01000068.1 coordinate 33,511, forward strand.
GACGGCGAGCGCCTGGCCGTTCTCGCCCACCGCTCGCCGGGGCCGGACTCCATCGCCTCCGCCGTCGCGCTGCAGGCCATCGCCGAGGCCAAAGAGGTCGAGGCCGACATCCTCTACGAGGGCGAGATCGGCCACCAGGAAAACCGCGCGTTCGTCAACCTGCTCGGCATCGAGCTGTCGTCGCTCGGCGACGTCGACCTCGACGACTACGACACCCTCGCACTGGTCGACTGCGCGAAGGCCTCCGACCCCGTCGTCGACGTCGACGTCGACGTCTTCATCGACCACTTCGAGCCGGAGGTCGACTACGGCGCGACGTTCACCGACGTCCGGCCGAACGTCTCCTCGACGTCGACCATCCTCACCAAGTACGTCCAGGAGTTCGACCTCAGCCTGCCGGAGGCGGTGGCGACGGCGCTGCTGTACGGCATCCGGGCGGAGACGCTGGACTTCAAGCGGGACACGACGCCGGCGGACCTGACGGCGGCGGCGTACCTCTACCCGTTCGCCGACCACGACACCCTCGAGCAGGTAGAGTCGCCGTCGATGAGCCCCGAGACGCTGGACGTGTTGGCTGAGGCCATCCGGAACCGCGAGGTGAGGGGGTCGCACCTGGTGTCGAACGCCGGGTTCATCCGCGACCGCGACGCCCTCTCGCAGGCCGCCCAGCACCTCCTCAACCTCGAAGGTATCACCACCTCGGCGGTGTTCGCCATCGCCGACGACACCATCTACCTGGCGGCCCGCTCGAAGGACATCCGGATGAACATCGGCAGCGTCCTCCAGGACGCCTTCGAGGACGTCGGCGGGGTGGTGGGCCACTCGACGGACGCCTCCGCGGAGATCCCGTTAGGTATCTTCACCGGGCTGGAGGTCGCCGGCAACAACAGGGAGACGCTGCTGGAGTTGACCGAAGAGGCCGTCAGGGCGAAACTGTTCGAGGCAATGGGCCTCGACGGCGGCAGCGGCGACGGCTCCAACGGCGGCTAGTCGTCATCGGCCGTTTTCAGCTGCTCGACGGCGTCGTTGACGAGGACGACGTCGCCGACGGCCCGGACCCAGCGGTACGGCAGTAGTACGCCGTTTGCGTTCTCGAGGCGATCGTCGAACAGGTCGCGGTTGATCTGCCCGAGCGCCAGACCGGTGACGCGCTCGTCGGTCATATCCAGCCGGAGGTCCTCGACCTCGCCGACGAACACGCCGTTGTTCGAGTAGACTTCCCGGCCGACGAGCGACGTGATCTCCTGGGGGGCGGGCTCTGGCTCCATAGCGGCGCGTCGAGTCGGGTCCCCTTAACTGTTGGCGGTGGCCGCTGAGCTCTGTTTAGTTAGGGCTGAATACGGTGCGAACGGAGTGGACAAGATCTTGGAAGCCCCTGCGCTCTCGACGGCTGCGACTCGCTGCGGTCCTCGGACTGTGTCCTGCGGTCCTTGCGTCATCTCGCTCGTCGAGAGCGCAGCCCCTTCCAGCCCCGCCCGGCGGTGGATTTCCCGCCAGCATCAATTAATTGAACACGACCGGCCGCCGCCCGTCGCCTTCGGCCGTCTGTACGGCCCGTACAGTTCCCCGAAGGAGTTAATCGGGTCTCGACCTACCGTTCGGTATGAGCGACGCGGGAGACATCGAGGACATCCGCGAACAGAGGAAAGAACAGCTCCGCAGTCGGGCGGGCGCGCCAAGGGAGCCCGTCCACGTCGAGGACGGCGACCACCTCGAGGAGCTGCTGTCCGACCACGACGTCGTGCTCGCGGACTTCTACGCCGACTGGTGCGGCCCCTGCGAGATGCTCGAGCCGACCGTCGAGTCGGTCGCCGAGTCGACGTCCGCGGCCGTCGCCAAGGTGGACATCAACGCTCACCAGGAACTCGCCACTCGGTACCAGGTCCAGGGCGTTCCCACGCTGTATCTGTTCGTCGACGGCGAGCCCGAAGACCGGATGGTCGGCGTCCAGGACGAGGAGACGCTCGTCGAGGCAATCGAGGCCCACGCCTGACGGTGGTTACTGCGGCGAGTTTCGGCACGACGAAAGCGGGGCCGTACCGACGCTGAACGGCCAGGCTGCCCGGCACCTGGCGGTAGCGACTCGCAGTAGTCACTACGAGGCCGCCCGGTAGTTTTATACTCCTGTAAACTGCTCGGACTAGAGTGGTTTACGAGACGGGCAACCGAACGATCGACGACGCGGTCCGGCGGCTCCTCGACGGCGAGCGGCTCGACAGGACCGACGGACTCGCGCTGCTGGCGCAGCCGGTCGAGCCGCTGTCGGCCGGCGCCGACCTGGTCCGGCGGGAGTTCTCCGACGGGACCGTCGACGCCTGTAGCATCGTCAACGCGAAGGCGGGCGACTGCGCGGAGGATTGCGGTTTCTGTGCGCAGTCAGCGCACTTCGACACCGGTATCGACACCTACGGTTTTCTCGGCCCCGAGAGGGTCCTGGAGGCCGCAAAGCGCGCCGAGCGCGACGGTGCCCAGCGGTTCGGCATCGTCGTCGCCGAGAAAGGCGTCTCCAGGAAGCACCGTCCCGACGAGTGGGACGACATCGTCCGGGCCATCCGGCTGGTGCGCAACGAGACCGACGTCGAGGTCGACGCCTCCCTCGGGCTGTTGACCGAGAGGGAGGCGGAGATCCTCGCCGCGGAGGGGCTGAACCACTACAACCACAACATCGAGACCTCCCGGCGGTACTTCCCGGAGGTCGTCGGCACCCACTCCTTCGAGGACCGGCTGAAGACGCTGCGGCGGGCGAAAGCCGTCGGGATGGACCTCTGTGCCGGCGTCATCCTCGGAATGGGCGAGTCGCCGGCTGACCGCATTGACGCCGCCGTCGAACTGCAGGAGATCGGCGTCTCCTCGCTGCCGGTGAACATCCTCAACCCGGTCGCGGGCACGCCGCTGGGCGACCGCGACCACACCGACATCTCGAAGCCGGAGCTGCTGAAGACCATCGCGGTCTACCGCTTCCTGCACCCCGAGACGCGGGTCCGGCTGACCGGCGGCCGCGAGGTCAACCTCGCGCCCGACGAACAGCACCTCCCCTTCGAGGCCGGCGCCGACGGCCTCCTCACCGGCGACTACCTCACCACCGAGGGCCAGGACCCCGGCGACGACATCGAGATCATGCGACGGGCCGGCCTGGAGCCGAACCGCGAGGTCAACGACTTCGACCCCGAGGAGGTTCGGGAACGACACCGTGACCCCGCGCCCGACACCGCCGTCGGCACCGCGACGAGCAACGCGAGCACCGAACTCGACGACTGATACGACACCCCACACGACAATGAACAACATCGACTTCGCGGTTCTCGGCACCGGCGGTATCGGACGACGAGCGCTCGAGTACTCCAGGTCGAAGGACGACCTGACGCCGGTCGCCGCCTGCGACCGCAACGGCGTGGCCGTCGACCACGACGGCCTCGACGTGGACGAACTGCTGGCGGCGACGGAGGGCAACATCGCGAGCGAGGCCGGAGCCTCGGACGCGAGCGAGGCCGGAGCCTCGGACGCGAGCGGGGAGGATGCCGACCCGCGACCCGACGGCGGGGTGGCGGTCAAACGGAGCGGCGAGATGCAAGGCGTGGCCGCCTCGGCGCAGGCCGACCCCACCGAGACGCCCATCGACGGCGTCGTTGCCGAGTCCGACGCTATCGACGCCGTTCTCGTCGCGCTGCCGAACCTCGAACACGACTTCATCCCGCGGGTCGGCGAGCGGTTCGCCGAGGCCGGCTACGAGGGCGTCCTCGTGGACGTGCTCAAGCGCTCCCGCGTCATCGACATACTCGACGACCGGGCGGCGACCTTCGAGGAGTCCGGAATCACGTTCGTCTGCGGCGCCGGCGCCACGCCGGGCTTTCTGACCGGCGCGGCGGCACTTGCCGCCCAGTCGTTCGTCGAGGTCGAGTCCGTCGACATCTGGTGGGGCGTCGGCCTGAAGTCCGGCTACGAGGACAACCGCGGCACCATCCGGGAGGACATCGCCCACCTCGACGGCTACGACATCGAGACGGCCCGGGACCTCAGCGACGAGGAGATCGAGGCCATCGTCGAGGAGCACGACGGCCGCATCGAGTTCACCGACATGGAGCACGCCGACGACGTCCTGCTGGAACGGGCCGGCATCTGCGACGCCGACGACGTCACCGTCGGCGGAATCTTGGACGTTTGTTCCGACGAGAAGCCGACGACGACGACCGTCGAAGTGACCGGCCGGACCTTCGACGGCGAACGCGGAACGAACACGTTCCAGCTCGACGACGATACCAGCATGGCGGCCAACGTCAACGGACCGGCGCTGGGCTACCTGACGGCCGGCGTCCGGCGGAACCGCGCCGGCGAGTACGGCGTCTTCGGCCCCGCCGACCTGATGCCCAGGTTCTGATCGATGTCGCTGCAACGCGGCGGCGACCACGGCTTCGACCTCGAAACCCGGCTCGCCGAGCGGGAACGGGCCGGCCTGCGGCGCAGCCTCGACCCCGTCGACGCCGTCGGTGCCCGCGCCCGGACGGCCGACGACCCCGGCGGCGACCCGCCGGCCTTCGGCGACGAACGGATCCTCCTCGCGGCCAACAATTACCTCGGGCTGGCCGGCGACGAGCGGGTGGCCGACGCCGCCGCCCGCGCGGCCCGCGAGGTCGGCACCGGCGCCGGCGCCTCCCGGCTCGTCGTCGGCGACACGCCCGTCCACCGGTCGCTGGAGCGGCGGCTCGCCGCCGAGAAGGACACCGAGCGGGCGCTGACCTTTTCCTCCGGCTACGCGGCCAACGTCGGCACCATCACGGCGCTGTCGCCGAACGTCATCTTTTCCGACGAGCTGAACCACGCCAGCATCGTCGACGGCGCGCGGCTGTCCGGCGCCGACGTCGAGGTGTACGACCACTGCGACGTCGACGACCTCGCGGCGGCGATGAAGCGGCGGGCCGCCGGCGCGGCCGACCCCGGGGAGTCGTGGCTCGTCGTCACGGATTCGGTGTTCTCGATGGACGGCGACGTCGCGCCGCTGTCGGCGGTCTGCGACGTCGTCGAGCGGTTCGGCGCGTGGCTGTCGGTCGACGAGGCCCACGCCACCGGCGTCTACGACGGCGGCGTCGTCGGCGAGCGCGGCCTGACCGGCCGCGTCGACGTCCAGCTCGGCACGCTGTCGAAGGCGCTGGGCGCACAGGGCGGCTTCGTCGCCGGCGCCGAGCCGCTAATCGAGCACCTGTTGAACGCCGCGCGGTCGTTCGTCTTCTCGACGGGGCTGGCGCCGCCGGCGGCCGCCGCCGCCGAGCGGGCGCTGGAGTTCGCGGCCGACCGGCGCGAGCCGCTGTGGACGAACGTCGACCGGCTCCGGGACGGTCTCGAGGCGCTCGACTACGAGGTGTGGGGCGACACCCACGTCCTGCCGGTCGTCGTCGGCGACCGCGCCGAGGCGCTCGCTCTCGAGGAGCGGCTTCGCGAGGCGGGCGTCGTCGCGCCGGCCATCCGGCCGCCGACCGTCCCCGAGGGGACGAGCCGGATTCGGCTGGCGCCGCAGGCGACCCACACCGACGCCGACATCGACCGCTGTCTGTCGGCCTTCGAGGCCGCCGCGGAGGCCGACCTCGCGTGAGCCTCGCCGTCGTCGGCACGGACACCGGCATCGGCAAGACCGTCGTCACGGCGGCACTCGTCGCCCGGCTTCGCGGCCGCGGCGTCGACGCCCGCGCGGTCAAGCCCGCACAGACCGGCTTCCCCGAGGACGACGACGCCGGCTACGTCCAGGACGTCTGCTCGACGGAGGCGGCCGCGAGTCGGCTCCGGACGTTCGGCGAGCCGCTGGCGCCGGCGGTGGCGGCCCGCCGGGCCGACGACCCGCTCGCCTACGGGCCGCTGCTCGAGGAGAGCCGCACGGCGCTCGACGCCGCCGAGGTCGGCGTCCTCGAGGGCGCCGGCGGGCTCCGGGTGCCGCTGTCGAACGAGCCCCGCCGGGAGATCGTCGACCTCGTCGCCGACCTGTCGCTGCCGGCGCTGGTCGTCGCCCGGTCGGGGCTCGGCGCGCTGAATCACACCGCGCTGACCGTCGAGGCGCTGCGCCGGCGCGACGTCGACGTCCTCGGGGTCGCGCTCAACCGGTACGGCGGCGACTCCGTCGCCGAGCGGACCAACCCCGACGAGCTCGAGCGGATGTGCGGCTGTCCGGTCGGGACGCTACCGGAGACGGCCCTCGGTGACCGTCGTGCACACGGGGCGCTCGTCGACGAACTCCCGCACAAACGGATGGGGGAGGAACTCCCCCTGTGACACTACGGAGCCCGAAGGCTCCATTCAACCGTACGATATCGACCGATATAACTCTGTGCCAGACGGGTGTCGTCCGCTGACTGCTGGCGGTCATATATCCGGGACGGCGCCGGGTCGCGGCGGGTCGTGCTGGGTCGCGGCGGAGTCCGGCCGCCGACGTCCGGCCGCCGGCCGCCGCTCACTTCCGCCGGCGAACCTCGACGGCCGTCTCCGCGCCGACGGCCGACCCGCCCTCCGGCCGCTCGACCCGCAGCGTCGCGTCGACGGAGACGCCACGGCCCTTCGAGACGAACTCCTCGAGGCCCTCGCCCTCGGGGGCCACGTCGTACGCCAGCTGAAGGTACGCCGCGGAGCGGTTCCTCGACAGTTCGTCTTCGACCCAGTGCCGGGAGATATCCCCAATACGGGCGGGGTCGTAGCTGAGGACCACGCGAGCCGCGGTCTCGGCGGCGTCGCTCGTGCCGGCTGGAGAGCCCGCGGCAGAACCGCCGCGGTCACTTCGCGACGTCGGCGACGGTCGCCCCCGACAGCTCCCGCAGCCGGTCGGGAGCGATGGGGAACACCGCCTCGGGCGTGCCGGCGGCGGCCCACACCTCCTCGTGGTCGGTGAGCGTCTCGTCCATGAACACCGGGACGTCGGCCTCGTGACAGAACGGCGGGACGCCGCCGATGGCCCACCCGAGCGTCGCCTTGATATCGTCGGCGTCGGCCATCGTCGCCGATCCGGCACCGACGAGGTCGGCCAGCGTCGACTCGTCGACTCGATTGGCGCCGCTGGTGACGCTGACGACCAACTCGCCGTCGGCCGACAGGACGATGCCGCTGGCGATCTGTGCGACGCTGCAGCCGACGGCCGCTGCCGCGTCGGCCGCCGTCTTCGTCCCCTCGGGGAACTCGTGGACGTCGACGTCGAAGCCGTGGTCGTCGGCCGCCCGTCGTGCGAATTCCTTGGCGCGCGGATGCATGGAAGAGATGGTGGCGGCGACGAAGCAAGAACCTCCCGGTGCGGACGGCCGCTCGGTCGGGCTCCGCGTCCGCCTCCGTTTTTGACTTCGTCTCCATCATCTCCGGCGTCGCGTCGGCGCCGGACGCCGGCTCCGGCACCGGTCCCGTCTCGACCGGTCCCCCGGACTCGTCGACGTCGAGCGCCGTCGCGAGCGTCCGCGGCGCCGGCCGGCCGTGCCGCCGCCGACCGTCAACGCTATCTGCCTCGGCGGGCCACCGGCTACCCATGTTGTCGACGTTCGCGGGTGGTCGCGGTGGTTGACCCGCTCGAACTCGTCGTCGTCGCCTTCGCCGGCGGGGCCTTCGGCGCCGCCGTCGGCGCCCTTGAGGCGTTCTCGCTGGCGGGCGTGCTCGTCGTCGTCGGCGAGGCCGTCGACGTCGCCGCCGACGGCCTCCCGGGACCGAGCGGGGACCCGGCGGCGCTGGGGTCGAGCGGGCTGACCGCCCTCACCGGTCTCGGGCCGCTGTTCGGCCCACACGTCGCCTTCGCCGGCGGCGCGGCCGCCACCGCCTTCGCCGCGCGCCAGGGGTATCTCGATTCCGACTTCGACTACCACGAGGCCAAACACGTCACCGCGGCGCTCGGCCCGCGGGCCGACGTGATGGCCGTCGGCGGCGCCTTCGGCGTCGTCGGCGTCGGCCTCGTGGCGGCGTCGGTCCGGCTCGGGCTGCCGTTCGACCCCATCTCGTTCGGTATCGTCGTCTCGGGGCTGTTACACCGGCTGGTGCTCGGCTTCCCGCTGATCGGGACGGTCCGCGGGGAGACGCCGCTGGACATGACGCCCTACGAGCGGCGAATCCGGCGACCGCCCCGGGCCGACGGCGGCGATACCCGGCGCCGGTTCGCCGTCGAGCCGTGGCTCCCCGGGCAATCCGACCCGGCGCGGGCGGCGCTGCTCGGGGCGGTCGTCGGCGTCGTCGGCGCCTTCCTCACCTTCCGGACCGGCAGCCCGTTTCTCGCCTTCGGGCTGGCGGCCGCGACGCTGTTGTTTCACTGCGCCGGCGTCGAGCGGGTCCCCGTCACCCACCACGCGGCGCTGGTCTCCTCGCTCGCGGTCGTCGGGCTGGCGGGCGGGGCGGCGACGCCGGCGGCGTTCGCGGCCGCCACGAGCCTGGCGGTCGCCCTCCTCGTAGGGGCCGTCTTCGGCGCCGTGACCGCGCTGGCCGCCGAGCTCGCACAGCGGCTGCTGTACGCCCACGCCGACACCCACCTCGACCCACCGGCCGTCGGTATCCTCGTCGGGACGTCGCTGGTCGTCCTGCTGGACCTGGCCGGCGTCTTCCAGCAGTCGCTGCTGCCGACGCTCGGGCTATAGTCGACGCTCGCCGTCACCCGCTCGCCGTCACCCGCTCGCCGTCACCCGCTCGCCGTCACCCGCTCGCCGGAGGCGTCGAGGAGGTCGCTCTCGTCGACCCGCTCGGTGCACGGCACCTCGTAAAGGTGGGGCTCGACGACGCGGTCGCGGAGCGGCCCGGTAGCCGTCGGCGGTCTCTTCACCGACAGGACGACCTCCGGTTCGGCGACGACCCCGCCCCAGGTACGTCGACCGGCGGCCGAGGCGGTCGAGCAGGCGGTCAGCTCCTCTTTGACGAGCGCGGCCGCGATGTCGTCGGCCGTCGACGGCGCCGTCGCGTGGGCAGTCGGTGTCGGGTCAGTCCTCGTCGGCTCGGCCGACGGGGTTGTACTGACCGTTGATGTCCCACTCGTGGATGCAGTGTCTGTTGCCGACCCGTCGCTCGCCGTTCTCGGCGGCGATGACCCACTTGCCGGCCGACTCGTCCCAGACGTCGGTGCGGCCGCAGCGCTGACACCGGCGGCGATCGGAGCCGTCGGCATGCGCCGGCGCGCGCTGCTGGCCTCGGTTCCCGCGGCGGTCGCGGCCGGGAGCGCCGGCTGTACCATCGGCGGCGAGCCGCCGCCGACGGACGAGCTGACGCTGTCGTCGCCGGCCTTCGAGGGGACGCTGCCGCGGCGGTTCACCTGCGACGGCAAGGGGGCGTCGCCGCCGCTGGTCGTCGAGGGCGTCCCCGACGGCACCGCCTCGCTCGCACTGCTCGGCGAGTGGCTCCGAGGGTACGACCCCGGGACGATATGGACGGTGTGGAACCTGCCGCCCGAGGATCCGCTTTCGGTTCCGACCGACCGCCCGCGAACGGACCGGCTCGAGGAGCCGGCCGGCGCCGTCCAGGGGATCAACGACGGGGGGTTCGTCGGCTACCGCTCGCCGTGTCACGAGACGCCCGGCGATGGCGACTACCGGTTCAGCGTGCTGGCGCTGGACGCCGAACTCGACCTCGAGGCGGGCGTCGGTCGGGACGCCTTCGACGATGCCGTCGAGCCGCGGGTCGTCTCGAGCAACCGGCTCAGGGTGACCTACGAGCGGTTCTGAGCGCGGCGACGACACGGTTATTCGTCGGCTCGACCAAACGATCGCATGGCCCTCGACGTGGACCCGCCCGACCCGCCCCGGCTGGAGGAGACCGACCCCAATCAGTACGAGGACGCGGAGGTGGTCGGCGACACCGACTACAAGCGCGAGGAGATCGAGACGCTGCTGGCGGAGGGCGCCTGGGAGCAGGCGTTCGAGCGGTGGGCCGCCGAGGCCGGCGTCGACGAGCGGACCTTCGGGATCATGCTCGACCTGGAGCTGTTCGATCGCTACGACTTCTTCTGGGACGCCTTCGCCGACCGCGTCGGCTACCACGCCCCGGGCCTGCCGGAGGACTGGAAGGAGCGGGACGTCCACCCCGGGCTGGAGTCGTGGGAGACCGTTTCGGGCATCAACGCGGCGCTGGCGGAGCTAGGCGACACAGTGAGCCGGACGCTGAAGGCCGATTACATCGACTGGGAGACGGAGTACGAGGCGCCGGACGACCTGCCGGAGTTCGAGTAGTCAGTCGAGGCGGTCGGCCACCTGCCGGAGCTGTTCGCGGCGCTCCTCGAGGGCGGCCTCCCGGCGGGCGGCCTCGGCGTCGGTCGGGCAGTCGACGTCCGGCACCTCCGTCGGTCGACCGGACTCGTCGAGGGCGACGAACGTGAAAAACGACGACGTCGCCGGTCGCCGGTCGCCGCCCTGGGGGTCCTCGGCGTGGACGTCGACCTTCACGTCGAGGCTCGTCCGGCCCGAAGCGAAGACGTACGCCTCGATCACCGCCACCTCCTCGAGGTCGATCGGGCTGACGAAGTCGACGTTGTCCATCGAGGCGGTGACGCACTGGGTGCCCGCGAATCGCATGCTCGCGATAGCCGCACAGATGTCCATCCAGTGGAGCACGACGCCGCCGAGCGCCCGCCCGAGGGTGTTGGTCTCGTTCGGCAGCAGCATCTCGGTCATAGTGGTACAGCGCGGAAACCCACCCCTTCAGGGGTGCGAGGAAGCGCGTCGGATGCGCCGCCGACCACCGCGCTTCGGCCGGCCCGGGTTTCGAAATCGGTACGTTTAGAACCCGCAACCCCGTCTATCGGGGTA
>PXRZ01000069.1 GCA_003022945.1 Halobacteriales archaeon QS_8_69_73
CTACAAGCGCTCGACACGACAACAACCGGTGCGGGCTCGTAGATCAGCGGCAGATCGCTTCCTTCGCAAGGAAGAGGCCCCGGGTTCAAATCCCGGCGAGTCCATTACGCTTCGTAACGCTTTGGATTCAACAGACGGCGGTCCACCGTATTTAAACGGGGGACGGTCCGGGCCAGAGATTTCATTACGGTTCGTAACGCGGCCCATCGCAGTCTTGCGATTTATCCGATTCAAATTGGACGAGAAGGAGGCAATCAATTGGCTATTGACATTTGAGGTGATGAATAACGGCGAGGTTGTTCGTAGAGTTGAGAGAGTTGCTATCAGGACTCGCTGAGTTACAAATTCGAAACTCTTGGTTCAGATTCGTCCTGGAAGTCATCCATCGTCTCTACCCCCCACTCACTCAACTCGGTACATTGGTCAGCCGTCAATTCGGTGATCTTCCCCGGAATCTGCTTCGCCCATTTTATGCGACACGCTTGCTTTTCCGCGAGCCGTGCCCACGTCAGCTCACTCCCCAAATTGTCCTGTGATTCCTTCAACAAATCAAATATCTCTTCGTTTTGCTCTTTCGACGAAGTGGATATATACAACTCAACACAGAACTCGGGACCTTGGTGAAACACCCATCCAAAACTGACCCCTGATTTTCCAGCGCTGAATGTCAGATAATTTTGAGGGCCCGGCTTCAGTTTGCTCCAGCGTGGCCTTTGCTCCGAGTACGCTTCAACCAATTCACCGAAGAAGTTCCTATAGCTTTGTTCTGTTTCCGTGAGCGAGTCACCACCACCGAGTTCCCGTTCCCATTCATTGGGTTCGACTACGACTTCGAACTCGAATCCACGTCTCTCAGATCCATCAATGCTCACTACTCTCGGTTTGATAGCAAAGAACTTCGCATCTTTTGGCCCACTTTCGTTTAACCATTCGAGCACACTTCGGTGCTCCGGTCGAAATTCCTCAGCCAACCATATTGAGAAACCTGCATTCTTGCCGGATGAATACGTTAGCAGTTTCCCGAGGTGGTCGTGGTCTGTCTTATTGTACTGGTTCTCGATGACGATCGTTTCCCCGGTGTTCATCTCCCGAGCAACAATATCTGAAGAAAAGTCTTCGACTGATTCTTCTGCGCGAGCATCCTCAATCTCGATTCCCAACGCAGACCCTAACAATTCGATGTTTTCGGTCAACCAGCGGGTGAAATCTCTCTCTTCGTTCTGCCACACGGATCGAAGGTTATGCTCTTGAATCTCAGCGATGTTTCGGTTCATAGGTTTGATTTCAGTCACAGTTCTTTAAATATTCAGTACTGAAGTCCACTGAATATGTCATATTAGAAGACTCCCTCTTTGCCAAGGCTGAGTGTGGAGAAATCAATCTAAACTCTAAAATAGCATACGCACGCTGGTGGAACCATGGGTCTTAACGGGGACAATGGAGAAATAGAAAAGGAGCTTTGGGAGACCGCGGAGAAACTCAGAGGCCCTGTCGAAGCAGCCGAGTATGCCCGTCAAGATATCGACTTTAAGTTCAGGTATATATAGAGTACTTAAACTATAGATTATATCGAACTGCATCTTACCGGCCTCCGTAGCTTCTATAATCCCGACGTGCGTGGTCTAACTCCCGACATCGGACTTCCATTTTACCGTGCTCGTCACGAGCGTCGTAGTGAGTGCGGAGGACGTCCTCAGATACGTCGCAGCGGCCGCTGAGATAGGATCGATCAACACCAGACGAAAACTGGTGGCTGATATATCCGCGGCGGATCGCATGTGGAGATTCGCTCGACGGGCATTTTGACGCTTGATTCGATTCCGTTGCATCGCAGGACTCGATATCTCGCCCGTGAGGGCATCCCTCCCCAATTTCACAGGGCCGGCTCCACCGATAGACGTACGACCGGATCGTACCCGTCGATATGCGTCCACGGGAGGTTGCGAGAAGTGGCACTCGGCCATGCTCGTCAACGACGTCCGGCCGCTGTTCATCAAGGTAATCGTCAACGACAGCACAAACGTGCTTGCTCGGTCCGATCAGGCGCTCACCGTTACTGCCGTTCTTGAGTTCAGTCCCGGTTTCGGGCCGGTGACGAACGCGTGCATGCGAAGGTTCCTCACAGGACAATAATCGTCAATGTCCAGTGCCCTGATAGTTCCAATCCGTGCTCCAGTGTCAGCCAAAATCAACCAAGTAACGTGCTCAAGTGACGCGTACTTGTAGTCGGAGAGCCACCGAATTACCGCCTGAGCTTGATCAGCATCAACAGTATTGGACCGAGCATCCTCTCCGTCCCTGACCGTGGGCACGCGTACCTTCGTGTATAGATTGCAGGGGACGGCATCAACCTGGCCACAATATCGGATGAACTGTCTAACAACTCTCTGCTGCGTTTGTTCGGTGGCCTTGGCCAGAACATCCGTCTTCGTTGGCGCATCCTCTCGCCGCCAGATGCGGTAGTGATGAAGCTGCCGACCGGTGAGGTCGTTCAAGTTCTCGATCTCCTGCGTGTTGAGCCACCGTTCGAAGAAGTTCAAAGCCGATCGGTGAGTCTGGAGAGAAGACTGTCGGAGGTCCTGACTTCGGTCAGCCAGGTACATTTCGATAGCCCTCTCCGGAGTGGGTGACTTCAGATCACTCTTCTGCGGTTCGCTCTCGTCAACCGAGTTCTTCTTTGAGCTGTTCTGCGTTTCGGCCGATTGGGTTCGTTTTCGTGGCATCGGCGACTACAGATAGAGCCCAAACCGCCGATTCGGTGCTTAGCAGGTCTCTACCCTACATTTTCGCTGAATCGACCCTGAAGAGGGTATGCTTATAAATGGCGTCAGTCGAAATCCACATGAGATGGAAAACTCGGACACGCGAGGAATTCTGACGGAAACTGACCGGAAATGGCTGAAGGGCGAGGTCGAGTATGAGCAGCGTCAGACAGCAGCAAAGCGGCGAGCGCAAATTCGAGAACGCGTTGCTCTTGCTCTGCAGGACTTCAAGATGCTCGCTGACCACTGGCCACAGGAGGAATCTCAGAAGGTGTTGGAAGAACTGGACGACCCTGAACGGTCCGCTTCAGAAATCATCGAGTTCTTGTATTTATTCTTGAATGAACCCGCTACCGATGCCGAACAGATGATCGATGAGGGTGCGACCGACCAAGCAGTAGCATTTCGACAGGCGCTACGTCGGGGAATCCAAAACTGAAAAGAGCACTTCGATGACGCGCCTGGAGAAGTCTTGATTGACGCAAATACAGAGCTATTCCAACTCCCCTCTGTAGATGAACTCAAGCGCGCAATGGACACCAATCAGTGGAGAGATGCCAACGACCACGTGCGCGGGGCCTTTGATAAGTCGGATGATACTGTAGTAGATCAGGAGAAAGCAGCACAGAATCACCATATGGAACTGCATTTGGAAATCGAAGAAGAACTCTACTCCCGTAGACAGCGGTCTGATACTGAAATCAACCGCCATGATGAGTTGGTTCGATCACCGGGTTTCAGAGGAAAGAGAGAGGACTAACGGATGGCTAATGACCTAACAGGCGATTCTGAGGAATATCTCAGAGCAGCTGTGGTCACGAGTGAGCACCCTGGGAAACCGTTGGAAGGGACCGTCGTGGCGATGAGTACCCCACATGAGATTTCTGTTGAGGAACCTTACTTTGGAGAAGTTATTAAACAGGCGAATGAACGGTTTGATATCGATAGTTATGCGAGCGATCTACGCTTAGGAACCGTTTATTTTGATGCTTCCACCCGAGATTTAGTTGGTGTGTCATGGGAGGAGTCCTCTCGTCTCTATGATCACGGTGATCTCGATGATGTGATTAGTGAGCTTCCCGGGAATATGTTGTCTGCGAAGGAATTATTGTAGAAAGATGCTTGACTCAGCCCAAAAGCTGTGATCGGACTTCGGTGAGGTTCGATGGTATAAATTGAAGCTGAATGTGACGATGCTGACTCGTGGTGGGATGATTACGTGCAGAGTCAGGAGAGCGGCCTAATAGAACTCCGTGAGCTGTTGAAACAGCTCAATCAGATGTGGGAACGAAGCGGTGATCAGTTCGACAAAGATCCGTTGGTCGTCGATTGGACCGAGACAAGTCCTCAGGCCGGGCCGCTGCGGACGAATCGAGAGGAAAACTGGTCTCAATGGCTTGCTCATCTGATACGCGATTTATCAGGTGGGTACACAGCTGAACTGTTTGATCCTCATTTTGACCGTTCTCCGACGCACGTTCGCTGTGAGCGCGCGTTCCACGACGATGAACTCCATGACCGACGGGTAGATATCCTTGCTGAGTTTGCTAACCAAGGAATGACGATTGAGGTGAAGACTGGTGACGAACACTACGAGAAAACGCCACAGACTGCGTATCTAACCGAGAAACATCACCAGCGAGAACTTGACTGGACACATTACCTCCTCCTCCAACAAGACAAGCGAACTGCGTTACAGAGCGTATTTAGCGGCCAGATATCGAATCCGGAAAATAATCGACCGGTGATCAGTGCAAGTGGGCCTGAAGAATGCGATATCATCGTAGTATACTGGTCAGACGTCGCTCAGGGATTACGCAGAACACTCCTTGCCGGCGTTGAATCCAGCACACACTGGACGACAAGTCCCTATCTGTTCACAACACTGATTGAGGAGCAAATTCTTCAGTTCTACGCGCTCCCATCATTGGAGAATTATCAAGCTACATCTCTCGGCATTTCCGACATCGAACGACTGCAATCAATCGCCCCCGAAGGCCAGATCGCGCACCTCGCCACCGTACTGGAGGAAACCATCCATGGATGAAGAGTTCGTTACTGATGGACTACAATCGGATAGATACCTGAGAGCGGCAAAGCTGGTTGAGGACTTCGAGTCAGAGGTCACAGAGAAAATCGATCAAGTTTGTCAAGAGATAATCAATGCTCATCATGATCTCATTGATGACGGTGTGACGTGCGAAGAGAAGATATTCCGGACAGGAGGGAGCAAGACGCTAGCAACGCTCCGCGTTGAGTTTGCGATGAATGTCAAAATGATAAAGGTAACACTCTCAAACTGAATCTGGCTTTGGGGTGGGTTGAACCGGAACAGCAGGGGCAAGAAGACATCTATGATGGGTCGCTTTGCTACGCGATGTACAAAGTCCAACACGGTTCTGATGCCCGGTTTGATGAGGTGAAACAGCGTACAGAAGCCGAAGGTGAATGGGATGAAATACAATTCGGGGAGGATCAGTGGTTCCATCCTTCCAAACACGCCCCTGGAATCGTGTACATTCCTGTCGAAGATGGGCCAGAGATCGTTGACAGACTGCAAACACTCAGTGAGCACTTTTCCGACGAATACGTCCCCGAACTAAGCGACTGAACGCGATACCAGTGCCATCATCAAATCTGCAATGATTTAATGAGCAGTCGAAATTTAATAGATCTGTTCTTCAAGCGTTGTAAGCAGCTAAATCTGATTGAACTCCCTTGTCTTCTTGGAATTGTTCTATTGCTTCATTTATTGCTTCAATCTCAAGAAGGAATTCGATGCTCTTCTTATCATATTCTTCAGCGATGTCATCATAGATTGATTTCGGGTTCTGTTTTCTTGACTTGAACCGATAGGACGTACTTCCATCATCAATTTGATCATTTGATGATTTGATTTCAGTTATCACTCTAAGGTGGCCCCACAATTCAAGAACTCTATCTGTTAGTTGAGATGCCTTGTGGTCCGAGTCAGAACCATGGAGCGTGTCACTGTAGTAGTTCTGGAGTTCTTGTCGTGAGAAATGAGTATTTGGTACTTCGCTCTCTCTACGGTTACTTGCCATCACGGTAACCGTATGTTCAAGAAGAAGACTGTGATGAGAATCATAGAAGAAATCCGGTAAGACGTGAGGAGAATCCATGATCTCTCTACCGTTATCTAGGACTCGTCCAAGCTCATCATTATGTCGCCTGTTTTGGCCGGGCGTACTTGGAAAATCTGTGTAAACCTCAATCTTCTCGCCTTCAGTTCCAGATATACGCCACACGTAGAATTCCTCTGGATCTCCATTCGATTCTTCATATTGTCCTATCGCAGTGGCGGTATCATTAGCCCTCGACGGTTCAATGGCTATGGCTGTTTGAATACGATCATTTCGGAAATCGAGACCGATGTCATCTGAAAGAGTACTGTTATTGGTTCTCACTCCTTCTAACATCTCAATCGCATCGCTGATTCCGGTTTCGGGACGTTTTCTTAACGGAAGTATGATTATCAAAATGATTGATCCGTCTGTTTGGTTTCCAATGAGAACATCTACAGAATCTACATCAAGCGTTCGAAGAGGAAACAGTTTCTTGAATTCCCAGTTGGTCACTCGTTCTATTGGTCCATTTCTAAGAAATGCCGCCATGAGAGTTGTACGAAGCTTCATTTTTTGTTGTGCCTCGTCCCTCCTATTATTATACCGTTCTCCAGCTCGTTCTATTGCATCTTCGCTTTCATTTAGTTCTTCAAATTTGTCTTCCTTTATATGTCTGTAGTTGTCATTGGCCACGTTTTCCAGATAGTAATCCAGGATCTCCAGTTCCTCCTCGATGAAACTCATGATGATATGGCAGGATAATCGATGGATTCGGGTTCAGCATACTCGTCAACAGTTGACTGAACTATCTCAAAGAATCGGAAAAATGCACCAATATCACGTTCATCCTTAGGAAAGACTCGGATTGCTTCCTCATTTGCTCGAACATTAAAAAACAGGTTATTCTCCTGATCATATATTTTGCTGGAGAAATAGACTGACCCTCTTTCAGTGTTGGTGTCGATAAGCGCATAATCACTATCCTGAAGACTTGTCTGGAGGGGATCAATATCCTCGTACTGCAGATTTAGATCGATTCTAGCGGGTGTAGACTGCGAGACGACATTCCCTTCCGTGATTTCAATATCTTCAACACGAGTACTATCATACGCCTCTTTGATATCTAAACATTTATTAATACATTCATCAAGATATTCAAACACCAGACTGAGTGACCCACTTTTCAGTTTGAATATCCCCTCTTTATCAACTCGGAAATTCAATTCAGTGGGTATGTTGATCTCAAGAATATGAGGGAGAACCCCATATCTGTCTTCGACTTCCCTCAGGGTTCGCAGACCATCGTCACCATAGTAATTGATTGTTCTTTCCTCATCGGGCCTTTCGGCCGCAGGAATTTCTGTTCCTTCTGTTCTCTTCGCAATGAACTCGGTGACTTTTGCTGATTCATTTTGTTCAGCAATTTGCTCGGTTACTTCCTTCAAAATTCGAGGACTAATATAGAGGTAGTGCACACCCTTGATAGTCCGTAATAATGGCACAATAGCGTCATTGATTTCTTCTGTCTTTCGTTGATCTGTGTAGAAGAAGAAAAGTTGCTGATCTTCATCAAAGTGTAGATATGCTTCAGCACGGTAGTCCTGAGAGTATTGATGGCCAATTTTTTTGATTGCTCCATACTCTTGATCAACACTCCAACCGCGCCCCTCTAACTGACCCTCGAACTCCGCTCTGGTGAGTTCGGTGATTCCTGAAATAATATAGAGATCATTACTAGATAATCCACTGTAGTTTCGGGTGAGATAGCGATTGAACTCAGGCCCGTCTTCGAATTCATCAGAAGGAATCTCGAAGACTTCCATTATAGAAAAGTCATGTAGAACTCTCATAAGTTAACCGGATTAGGCGAAACTAAAATCACGGTTAGTAGGATTGAGATCGTTTATCGAGGTGGTGTGGACACCGAGGCTATCCGTGTCAACACCTGTAAGCGCAGTGCGTTAGAGCTGCGATGACCCTATTGATGTCTTTCGAGAGATTGCTTTTCAAAATATTTTGCGTGTTCAGTTCAGAGTAGAATTCTCTACAATTCCGGCAAGGTCATTATTTTTGAAATCGATGAGCCACACAAGAGAGTATAAGTGATCAAAGATATATCTCACAAAAAGTGAGCGGGTCTGAGGACCAGTGTGGATATGTGGAGGACGAAGAAAACCTCCCGGATGGTATCCCACCTATCTCTTGTGGAGAACCAACGTGGGACCATCGAGACCGGTGTCTATGGCATGCAGAGACCTCTGAGAAACCGATAGATATCCTCGCAAGGCGATGGGAAGAAGCACCAACTCGAATCGATGGTGTATATTTTGAAGATCTTCAACTAAGAGATCGGTTAGATTTTAGCGATATGACATTGTATGCTGGAAATTTTGAGCAATCTGATTTAACCGAAGCAAATTTTCAAGATGCGCAACTAGACTTTTCCAATTTTACAAGCGCTACTCTTCGGTCAGCGAAATTCAATACTGAGCAGACAAGTCTCATCGACGTTCAATTTGAGGACGCTAAATGTGTGGATACACGCTTCCAGCATGCGATACTACACAATTCCAAATTTCAGTCTGCGAATCTTAGTTCGGCTAAGTTACAACATTCAGATGCAGCTGACGCCATTTTTGTCAGTTCTAAATTGCATGATTCGAAACTAATTTGTGCAAATTTTCGTAGCGCTGAATTAGATTTAGCTGAATTACATGATGCCGATTGTGGCAAAGCGGTCTTTGAGAGCGCTTCATTAAAACAGGCCGATCTCCGTGGAGCATCATTCGTTGATGCTGATCTGTTTGATGCGGACATCCGAGATGCTGAGGTAGATCACGAGACTGAGTTTGGATCACAAATTTGTAGAGAATTTTCTGCTGATAGGGATGCAGAGTGGGATTGGGTGAAGTCTTGGACCAACCTTCCAGAGGAACTCTGTATTGAACGTGGACCAAACTCCGAACCAACCGGTGATTCAGACGGTAATCCAGACGTCGAATATATTGATTCATATGAATCAGATAGGGAGAAGTATATGAATCAACGGAAACGTAGACATCAAGTAATCGGAGCGATCAGCCGTCTAATTAATAGAAATCCTTTCATGAGGGATAGTCAACAAAACACAACAGAACTCGAAAAATCTGAAGGAATTTATTTGGATATAAAACAATTATTTAGAGAAAACCCGGTACCGGAACAGCGACGTCAGTTCAATATCCGAGAAAAAGAAACTAAGCGGAAAATCTCTTATATAAAAGGCAGTTTCTCTTGGCTTCGGTGGAGTTCACTCCGCTGGAGTATGCAGTACGGTGAAAGCGCTAAACAGGTCATAATAGCCTCTCTTGGGATTATTCTATTGTGCAGCTTATTGTACCCGATTTGGGGACTTCGATTTGGTTCTGGCGAAGCGATTCAATACAGTTTGTCTGGTGAGATTTCAGCCGATGCTATTCTTTCTGTTGTATTTTATAGTCTTCGCAGGTTGATTAGCCCGACAGATGGATCTGTGACCCCCATAGGTCCAAGTGAGTGGATTGCCCTCGGCGAAACGGCTATCGGTGCACTTCTAATCGCTGTATTAGCATTCGTGTTAGGTCGTAGGGCTACGACTTGAGGGCATCAAATACAAGGTATTATCCTCGCGTTTTTGAAATTATCGGGACTTTTAGTCACTACGCCAAACACGCTAACCAACCGTCATACTTTGTCAAGGTATTTACGGCGCTGTTCCATTTTTTGCGCTCAGTATGGCGGTCGTAGTGTTTATGTAAAGTATCTGATGATACGTTCGCGCGGGCACTTACGACCGGTTCTGGAATATCCGCAGAAAGCCAATTAGTGATTGCTCCTCGCCTGAGAGCGTGTGGCGATCGTGATGACGGACATTTCGACGCACCGGTTCGAACCCCCGCAGCATCACACTCGCTGATCACTCGATCGTGCGGACATTCGTCTGAGACCATACATGGCGTCGTCACGGAGTAAATGTAATTTTGAATCGTCGTCACGTGGAGTCGCCCCTCCGAAGACGCAAGTAGTGGTTTCCGTCCATACTCGTCTTCCGCGTCTGGTCGTTGATCAGCCAGCCAGTCATCCAACAGTGCATAAGTCTCATTGTTCAGTGCTATGAATCGTTCTCCGCCCTGTTTGTTCTTGATCGGCGTGCCTGTCTCCGGACGGTGTTGGACTTCAAGAGACATCTCTTGAGGGTCATAGTCACTCACGTCAAGCGTTCTGACCCCTCCACGTCGTAGAAGAGCTCGCCACATCAGTTGGAAACAGAGATGACGTGCTGATGCATACTCGTAGGACGGCAGATAATCCAGAATCCCCTCAGCTACGTCAGCATCCACCATCACGTCCTTCGTCTCATCTTCTTCGGACATGCTCGGTGAGACAACTTTGGCGTGGAGGTCGGCTGGCACAGCCTCAATAGACGTACACCATCGGATGAACACCCGAAGGGTGTCCATCTGCGTTTTCTCGCTGATGGGCGCAAGGTCACCATCCGCACGCCGCCATAGCCTGAAGCGATGCAGGTCACGGCCGGATAGCTTGTTCATGTTGGTGATGTCCTGTTCGTCACACTAGCGGGTGAAGTGTCTGAGTCGGGACTTATGCCCGTATTGAGAGCGTTTCGAGAGTTCGCTCTCTCTGTCTTGGAGATACAATTCGACTGCGCGTTCGGGATTAATCGGTTCTAGCGACATGGCTTGGACTCGTGTTCCCCGACTCGGGGACACGGGAGATAATCAATCGGTGATTGCTCCAGATTTGACTCGTCACAACACCGTATATATCAGGAGTGACGCAACCTCAGTGCAGTCAGTGTGTTTTTGACATTACCTTTTTGCCAATACCACGATACCGGAGAGTATGCAAAAAGACGGTATTCGAGATCTATCCGAGATGTTTGCGCTACTGCAGGAAGTACAGGGGACAGGAACGAATATTTTCGAGATCCTCGATATCGAAGACCACGAAAAGCGATTGACGCGCTTCCTTGCCTGGTTACTGGACCCGGACGGTTCTCATAATGCCCGTTCGGCTTTTCTTGATGTGTTCTTGAACTGTTTCGATATCCAAGTCAGCACTCCGGACAATGTGAAGTACCTCGAAGTCTTGAATAGTACGGAACACGGGCAGGTTGAGATCGACCTCGTCATCGAAACCGATACTCAGATCATTGGAGTTAAAGTCAAGACCACCCACACCGAATCACAGACTAAATTCGAGAAGGAGGCGGTGGTGCTCAGAGAGCACGCGCAGGAGCGCCAGGAGAAAGCGGCCGAGATGCTGTATCTCCCTCACCTTGGTTCGGAAATGAAGAGCGCCCATTATGCCGAACATATTGCCACTTGGCATCAGGTGATTGAGGCCCTGCAGGAATGCCGTGGTGAGTTGGAAGCGGGACATGATATTGCGCTATTCGATGACTTCATCACAAACATCAACAAGCACGTTATTCGTCAGCAAGTTTCGTTTTCGAAAGAATCGGAACTATATCTCAAGTACCGGGATTACTTGGAAGACTTCGAGATAGATATCAACGCGGACAGCTACCAGAACGATCGAAAAGACATTTACAATCATCTCTGGCAGTGGTTTGAGAAGACCTACGATACCGACCGTTGGGGCGGTCAGCTTGATCGGTCTAGAAAGTTTAGCAAGAATACAAGATACATCCGTCTCTACAAAAATGATTGGCACCTAACCGAGAATAGCAGTGGACGACCGGCGTTCACGTTGGAAATCCAGGGAATGGAGAAACGGCTGAGGTGGTACGATGACAATGAGGGCGATGATGCGTACCGGCCACCCGAACCGCATTTCGAAATGACAGTAGCCCTCAATGACAACACGGAATCACAGAAGCGGCGAGAGGCGTACCGGGAGTATCTTGCAGACGCCGACCGAGAGGCTCTCCGCGACGGTGGGTTTTGGGACGTACGCGAACGTCTGAACGAAGTGAATTCTGAAGCACCGTACAATAAGTACCACATGTACTCGAAAATCATCCACATCGACTTTGCAGATCCAAACAAGGTGGTAACAGAGCTGAAGACTGGTTTGCGAACCTTTGTGGCTTTGGAGGAGTCAATTGATGAATTCAGTAAAGATTGGCGGAATTCTCATTAGTCGTGTTGCTGTATATCTCTGGCACCAGCACGCTGATCGTACCAGTTTTTGAGAAATTCGACAATGTCCGCGGTGTCTGTACTCTCCTTCGACTCTGATGGGAACCGCCAGACAGCACGGGGATCAAATGGATTCTTTGAAACGGTGTAACGGATTCCCGGCGAGTCCACTTCCTTCGCTCGCTGCACTCGTTCGTCAGCGGACTCGCCGACCGTTCCGCGAGCGGAGCGAGCGGAACCTCGGGAGACGAGTAGCGCGAGTCTCCCGGTGTTCGCGAACGCCTTCGGCGTTCGCTCAGTCCCGAGAGACGCCGTGGCGTCTCTCAACCCTCGCGCCGTCTCCGACGGCGCTCAGTCCCGACGAGTCCATTTCTGAACGCAGTGAAGAAATGGACGGAGCCATGACGCGCGCCACTACCGGCTCGGGTGTGGGAGTGGTCGGAGAAGCTAGAAAATCGGTTCTCGCTGGGTCAACGGTGTTCGTCCATCCACCGACACCACTCATCGAAATCGTCGGCACCGCATTGTTCTGCAATCGACCGGAGCGTACCGATTTTGATACGTTGTGTAGCGGGACCGTCACAGTCCGAACTTCGCCGGTATCGGGATTTCTGTACTTGAGAACGACGTGGCCACCGCGTTGGCGGTCGCGCTCGTAGCCGAAACTCCCCAGCACCTTCGTAACTTCCCGTCCGGAGAAATCCCGGCTCGGCGTCGTCACGAGTCAAACCAGGGCGCATCCGGTTCGGGAGCGTCGGAAAGCTCTTCTCGGACCTCTACGGCCAGTTCGACCGCCTCGTCGAGGTTTTCGAGCGCCTCTCGACGGGTCTCTCCCTGACTGGCGACGGCAGTTTCGACGTCCACAGCCGACCATCCACCGTCATCCTCCTCAACGAGGCGGATTTCGCGGCCCGTGCTCATACATGTCAGTACGAGTGGCGATGGCATAAGAATCCGGTCACGATTCGTCTTCTGTCGAGATGGGTCGCATCGCCAGCCAGAGGCCGCGAACGGTGTCCGTGGTAGTATCGTAAACTCGTAGACCACATGTTGTTTCCACGAGCAACTCGCCCAGTGCCGACCCTGAGCCGACGGCCGCGTGGCTGGTTCGTCTTTTCTGGTCATTGCACTCCACGGACGAGCACGGAGTCGCCGACGCCGACCGGGACGACCCGGAGCGTTCGAGCCGCGACCGGGTGCCGCCTGCAACAGTCATAATATCGTGCGGGCGATATGTACGGTATGCAGCGGGACCTGCCGCCCGTCGCGGTCGTCCAACACGACCCGACGGTGGGCGACGTCGCGGGCAACCGCGAGGCGATCCTCGAGCGGTTCAACTGGGCCGCCGACGCCGGAGCGACGGTCGTCGTCACGCCGGAACTGGCGCTCCTGGGCTACCCGCCGCGGGACCTCCTCCACCGGGAGGCGGTGCTGGACGCCGAACGGGAGGCGCTGTCGGCCCTCCGGCGGGCCACCGCCGACGGGCCGGCGCGCCAAGCGGCTGCTCCCGACGTACGACGTCTTCGACGAGCACCGCTACTTCTCGTCCGGGGAGTCGCCGACGACGGTCGAAATCGGCGGCGCGACGATCGGGCTCACGGTCTGTGAGGACGCCTGGTACGACCAGGCGGTGACGGGCCAGCGGCGCCACGCGGCCAACCCGATCGCGCCGTACGAGGGCGTCGACGTGCTCCTGAACCTGTCGGCGAGCCCGTTCCACGTCGGCAAGCCGGCCGACCGGATCGAGCGGTTCGGCGGCCACGCGGCGGCAATCGACGCGCCGGTGGTGTTCGCCAACCAGGTCGGCGGCAACGACGACATCCTGTTCGACGGCGTCTCGTTCGTCGTCGACCCCTCGGGCGAGGTCACCGCGATGGGGGCGCTCGGCGAGGCCGACGTCGTCGTCGAGCGGTGGGACGGCGACGACGCGACGCCGGCGCTCCCGAAGAGGGAGGGGGTCGGGGGGCTCAGGCGGATGCTGGCCGTCGGGGTTCGCGACTACCTCGACAAGACCGGCTTCGAGGACGTCGTCATCGGGCTGTCGGGCGGAATCGACTCGTCGGTCGCCGCAGCTATCGCCGTCGACGCGGTCGGCCCGAGACACGTCTACGGCGTGACGCTGCCGAGTCACGTCACCGCCGAGGCAAACCGCAGCGATGCCGAGCGGGTGGCCCGAGGCCTCGGTATCGAGTTCGGCGAGCGGGACATCGAGGAGGTCGCCGCCGACTCCGTCGCGGCCATCGACGGGTTGACCGACGGCGACGTCGCCGGGCTCACCCGCGAGAACGTCCAGGCCCGCGCCCGGGGGCTGCTCCTGATGGGGGTGGCCAACGACCGTGGAGCGCTCGTGTTGACGCCGGACAACAAAAGCGAAGCGGCGGTCGGTTACTGCACGCTGTACGGCGACGCGGTCGGCGCGCTGGCACCGCTGGGCGACTGCACGAAACGGCGGGTGTACGCCCTCGCCCGCGCGTTCAACGACGACCCGCCGGTCGGCGACGACGCCCCGATTCCGCGATCCGTGCTGGAAAAAGAGCCGACGGCGGAGCTGGCCGAGGGCCAGACCGACGCCGACGAGATCCCGCCGTACGAGGTGATCGACCCGGTGGTGCGGGCGTACGTCGGCGGAAAGCGCCGGGTCGACGAAATCGTCGCGACGACCGGCGCCGACCGCGAGCAGGTCGAGACGGTGATCCGGCGGCTGACCCGCTCGGAGTTCAAACGCGAGCAGTCGCCGCCGGCGCTCCGCGTCACGACAAAGGCCTTCGACAGCGGGTGGCGCTACCCGATCGCGGCGTCCTACGAGCCGCTGTTCGGGGAGTGACGCGGGCCCGGTCATACCGCCCGCGGAGCCGCCGTCCACGGGGCCGCGAACCGACGCGGTCCTACCACTTACCAGCCTGGCCCGCCAAGGGCACGCAAGATGAGAGAACCCACATTTCGGCCGCCGGAGGCGGTCGACCAGCACTCGGTCGGGTGCGCCGCCTGCGAGGCCGCGCTCCGATCGCCCAGCAGGGACAGCCTCTCGTTTCTCGTTCTCGGGCGCTTCACCGTCCCGCTGGTCGGCTGCGACGACCACGCGGAGCGGTTCGGCTCGGTCTGCAACCTCGCGGCCGACGGCGACGTCTCGCTGCTCACCCACCGACCGGCCGGCGGGATCACCTGCCCGGGGTGTCGCCGGGCCCCACAGCGGGTACAGCAGCCGGTCGTCCCGGTCGGCGACGGGCAGCTGGCGGTGCTGGCCTGTCCGGACCACCGGTCGGAGCTCGTCGGCCAGTTCGGCGCCGGACTACGGGCGCGACATCACCTCGACGCCTCGCTCGACGCGTTCTGACGCGCCGATCGGAGCGGCGGGCACGGCCGTCCGGGCGGCACTCGCGCCGTCTCGCCGTCGGGGCGTGAGACCCGGGACCGTCGGCGGCCGGAAGGGACGTCAGCTGACTCGA
This sequence comes from Halobacteriales archaeon QS_8_69_73, assembly GCA_003022945.1. Taxonomy (GTDB): domain Archaea; phylum Halobacteriota; class Halobacteria; order Halobacteriales; family Haloarculaceae; genus Natronomonas. The sequence goes on from PXRZ01000069.1 coordinate 15,438, forward strand.
CGATCTCGAACTCGAACTCCATCGTCTCGCCGGCGAGTTCGGGGTCGAAGTCGATCCGGACGACCGCCTCGTCGACGTGGACGATCTCGCCCTGCTGACCGTTCCGTGTCTCGAGATGGGCACCCTCCTCGGGCGTCCGTCCGTCGATCATCCCCCGGATTCGGTCGGTCTCGTACTTCCGGACATTCTCGTCGGTCCGCTCGGCGTAGGCTCTCTCGGGAATCGTTAGCGTCGTCGTCTCGCCGACCTCGGGGCCGACCGGCCCCTCCTCCGTCCCCTCGAGGACCCGCCCGGCGCCGACCCCGACGGTCAGCGGGGTGTATTCGCGGTCGGGCTACGTCTCGGCCAACCCCGCCTCCTCGGCGACGGGCGCCCGGGAGGTGTCGAAGACCGTCCCGTCGGTCAGTCGGCTGGCGTACTTCGGCGTGACGGAGTCGCCGTCGGCGATCATCGTGCGCACTTGAGGGATGACAGTCGGGGAGGCCGTCCTATCGAGGGGTCGGTCCGGCCGACCTACTGGGGTGAAGACGCGGACGGTCGTCGCCGAGCGGGCGCCTCTCGGCCGTCGAACTGCCGAGCTTCGGCAGGACGGCGGGCCTCTGTGCGGGTGAGCCCGGCCGTCGGCGTCGACCGGGAATCGTCGGCGATTTCGAAGGGCGAAAAAACCCACAACCCCTTATTTGTCCGGACCCGAACGTAGTAACGAGATGGCTTCGTCATGAGCGAGGATACACCGACGATACTGGTCGTCGACGACGAGCGCGACCTCGCGGACCTCTATACGGCGTGGCTCTCCGAGAAGTACGACGTGCGGACGGCGTACGGGGGAGAGGAGGCCATCGAGATGGTCGACGGGTCGGTCGACGTCGCGCTCGTCGACCGGCTGATGCCGCAGACGTCGGGGGGCGACGTCGTCGAGTACATCCGCCGGGAGGGGTACGACTGTGGCGTCTCGATGGTCACGGCCGTCGAGACGCTGCTGTCGCGGTCGGCGTACGACGACAAGTTGCGGGAGATGTTCTCCGTCGCCTCGAAGGTGGCCGCCCTGAAGACACAGAAAACGCCCCAGGAACTCGAACAGAGCGACTCCTACCAGGAGCTGACCGCCCGGCTCAACGAGCTCCGCGAGGAGGTCGACCGGACCGCCGACCGGCTGACCGAACGCGACTTCGAGGTCGAACTGCGGCAGTTGAACGTCGACTGAGACCGGACGCGAGGGGTTCTCAGCGAGTGCGAGTCGCACCCCGAGCGCCGCGGCCGTTCAGCCGATCGCGGCCCCGAGCGCGCGCCCGAACAGGACGGCGGCGACGGCCAGCCCGAGCGTGCCGACGGCGTTCGCGGCGGCGGCACGACGACGACCCTCGGCGGCGAGCCCGACGGTTTCGACGGCGAACGACGAGAACGTCGTGAATGCGCCGCAGAAACCGGTCCCGGCGGCGAGCGCCGCGGGGCCGCCGACGGACGCGCCGAGGACGACCCCCAGTAACAGGCTCCCGGCGACGTTGACGACGAGCGTGTCGAGGGCGCGCCGCTCGAGCCGCTCGCTCACCCCGTGGCGGGCGACGGCGCCGGCCGACCCCCCGAGCCCGACCGCGAGCGCGGTCACGAGCGCCACGACGACACCCCCATCGCGGCGACCACGGCGGCGAACCCGAGCAGGTATGTGGCGGCGACGTTGACCGCCGCGAGCACCGGCGGGAGGGCGGCCGTCTCGGCGGCGAAGGTGCTGTAGGTGGTGAACGACGAGAGAAAGCCGGCCGAGACGGCGAGCCGGGCCGCCCGGGAACGGCCGCCCGATTCGGCGACGAACAGCCCGAGTAGGAACGCACCGACGACGTTGACCGCGAGCGTGCCCCACGGGAACGCCGCCGGCAGCGAAATGGCGACCGCGTGGCGGCTGCCGGCGCCCGCGAAGCCGCCGACCCCGACCAGCACGACGGTTCGTACGTCCATGGTCGAGCGTCCACCGGCGGCCGGAGGTAGCTTGCGGTTCCTCGAGTTTATGTACGAAAGTGGGACCACTACCTCCATGCGTCAACGCGAGCGATTCCGCGGCGACGAACGGGCGATCGAGGGACTGCCGGTCCGGCTCGTCATCGCCTTGGTCGTCGGCGTCGCCAGCCTCTCGGTGATGATGAGCATGCTGTCGGGCATCTCGGGGCTGGCAGTAACGGAGTTGGACGTGCGGCCGACGCCGGAGGTGGTGTCGCCCGGCAACCACACCGTCGAGGTGACGGTCGTCGATCCGGACGGGGCTGGCGTCGCCGACGCGACGGTCGTCGCCCGTGGCGGCTCGGCGCGGCTGGACGGCGTCCGGACGAACACCACGGACGCGAACGGGACCGCGACGCTGGAGCTGTCGCCGGAACTCGGCGCCAACCAGCGGGACGGCACCGTCGAGTTCGGCGTCAAGCCGCCGGCCGGCAGCGAGTACGCCGACGAGCGGGAGAACACCGCACTGTTGGTGGTCCGCGACTAGATGCGCTCGTCCCAGTCGATCCAGGACTGCTCCCAGCCCTTCCGGCGCTCGGCGTCCCGGCGGGCCCGCTGGCGGTCCTCGCGGTGTGTCCGGTTGCGTTCGACGCCGTGGGGCTGTTCGCCCTCGACCAGCATCGGCTGGTAGGCGACGGTGCCGAACTCCGCGACCGGCTCGCCGTCCTCGACGGCGACGAGCTCCTGTGCGGTCGTGCCGAGCGGCATCACGAGCCGGCCGCCGGGTGCCAGTTGGTCGACGAGCGCCGCCGGCGGCTCGACGGCGGCCGCCTCCAGCAGGATGCGGTCGTAGGGAGCGTACTCGTCGAACCCGCAGGCGCCGTCCCGGCGGTCGACCAGCACGCCCGGATAGCCCGCCCGCTCGAGGTTCGAGCGGGCATCGTGGACGAGTTGGCGGGCGATGTCGACGCCCTGGACGTTGGCCTCGCCGGCGATCTCGGCGGCGACCGCGGCGGTGTAGCCGACGCCGACGCCGACGACGAGGACGTCGTCGTCGGGCCGGACGGCCAGCGCCTCGAACAGCCGGCCGGCGGCGCTCGGCGACAGCACCCGGGTGCCGAGCCGCTCGAAGGAGCGGTCGGCGTAGGCGGCGGACTCCTCCTCGACGAACGGTTCCCGGGGGACCGTCCGCATCGCGACGTCGACCGACTCGGAGCCGACGACGGCCTTCGACTCGTGTCGCAGGCTGTCGACCATGTCGTCTCGGAGCACCGCCGGATCCATGCCGTCGATTCGGTTCCGGAGCCTATTCAATCGCGCGACCGACCGCGGGGTTCCGGGCGCCGACTCGACGGCTGCCGACGAGGGCCGACCCGGGCCACGACCGAACCGTCTCGGCGTCGTGGACCCAGCCTGCGCCGGCCGCCAGCGCCCCGACGCCGCGCAACTCGGCGTCGGCCGTCTCCCCGCCGAGGGCCTCGAGGAAGACGCCGACCACGGGGCCGCACGCCGGGAGGTCAGTCGTGTCGCCGGACCGAACGTCGACGGCCGTCGACCGCAGCAGCGGGGCGACGACCTCGGCGCGTTCGGCGGGCACCGGTGGGACGATCGCCCAGCCGCGGGCGGCGAACTTCCGGGCATGGTAGTCGCCGGACCGTCTCGGGGGTGCTCTATCGTCGTCGATGCCTCCAGGGCGCCGCAGCGCCAGGCGGGCCTACGGCAGCGCCAGCTCGCGTCACGGCGGCGTCTCGGACGCGTCAGTCGCCCCCCTGCATCCGGACGAACCGGACGGCGCCGTGGTCCTCGCGGTCGAGGCCGTCGGCGGTCCGGGTCGCCGCCACCAGCCGCTGGTCGTCGGTGCCGACCGGGGCGACAAGGCGGCCGCCCGCCCGGAGCTGGTCGACGACCGCATCCGGCAGCGATGGTGCCGCACAGGTGAGGTAGGCGGCGTCGTACGGCGCGTGCGTCGGCCAGCCGTGGCGGCCGTCGCCGACGCGGATGTCGACGGCGTCGTAACCGAGCGATTGCAGCCGGCGGCGGGCGCGCTCGGCCAGCCGGTCGACGTACTCGACGCTGTAGACGTCGTCGGCGAGTTCGGCGGTGACGGCGGCGTGGTAGCCGCAGCCGGTGCCGACCTCCAGCACGCGGTCGTCGGCGCCGACGTCGAGGAGGTCGCAGACGACGGCGACCATGTGCGGCGCCGAGATGGTCTGGCCGGCGCCGATGTGTAGCGGCCGGTCGGCGTAGGCAGCGTCGCGGCGCTCCTCGGAGACGAACTCGTGGCGCGGGACGGATCGCATGGCCTCGGCGGTGGCGTCGCCCTCGATGTGGCCGGCCTCGGCGAGCCGATCGACCAGCTCCTCGCGCCGCCGTTCCGGGTCGTCGGCGCGGTCGCGATTGAACATCCGCTTACCAGCCCGACCAGGCCCGGCTCCGGGCGTCCTCGTCGCGGGCGTACACCCGCTTGAGGTCCTTCGCGGGGGCGCCGTCGCCGGGGTGGTCGTAGCCGGTCCGGTCGTAGCCGGTTGCGTCCTCGCGGACGAGCAGCCGCTCAACGGTGAACTCCTCGCCGCCGAACTCGTGGGTCTCGCCGACGACGAACGACTCGTCGCCGGGCACCTGGATCTCCACGCTCCGGGTCTCGTCGTGGCCGCCGTCCTTCGGGTGCAGCGTCAGGTTCACCGCGACGTTGCCGACCGCGCGGGTCCACAGCGTCTTGAGGTCGGCGGCGACGGCCGTCTCGACGCGGGCGCCGCCGGTCGTTTCCAGCGACGTGACCCGGGCGGTGAGCAGCGCCGTCTCGGTCTCGACGAGGAACTCGTCGCCGGTCGACAGCTCCTCGTCGGGCGGAATCTCGACGAACGCCTCCTCGGAGTCGCCTTCCTGGGAGACGATGACCCGTCGCTCGACGGTCGCCTCCGTCTCGATCGTCGTCTTGTGGACGCGGCCGCAGTCGCCGCACCGAACGGTCGTCTGGCCTCCGCGGTTGAGCACCTCGTGGGCCGTCTCCGACCCCGGCGAACAGGCGGGACAGTGAACCGCGACGCGTTGGTGACTCATTGCCGGCCATACCGGGTCTGCGTACAAAAGCGCGTGGGACCGGGCCGGTCGGCGGGCATCGCCGCTGCCCGCGTCGGCGTTCGCGGCGGCGTCCGTGTCCGCGGCCGCGTCCGTGTCGGCATCAGCATTGGCCTTCGCAGCGGCCTCGGAGTCGGCGCCGACATCGGCGTCGGCCGCCGCGTCCATGCCGGCCGCGGCGTCCGTTTCGGCGTCCGCCCCTGGGGTCGGGTCGGCGGCCGCGTCGGGCGCCTCTGCCGGCGCGTCGTCGGCGCCGTCGACGGCGGAAGCTTTTTTACGGGTCCCACGTCGGAATCCGGTAGTGGGGGTTGCCGTCCGAAGCATCGCCGTTGTGCTCGTCGTCGTCGGGGTTTGGGTGGGGGTCGACTTCTCGCGGCTCCAAACGCCGCTGGCCCGGACGAGCCGCCAGGCCGTCGAGTTCGCCGCCACCTACCCCGTCCTGTCGGGGCTCCTGGTCGCCGCCTCGCTCGTCGTCGTCGCCGTGCCGTTCGGCATCGCCACCGTCGCGTACGCGCGGCAGCAGACGTGACCGGGGCCGCTACCGGACCTCGGGAAGCTCGACGGTCGCTCCGTCGGCGTGGACCGTCGGTTCCCGGAGGATGCCGTCCATGTGGATCGGCGCCCGACGAGGTCGGTGACGCCGACGTTGGTGCCGATGCCGAGCTCCGCGAGGTTGTAGGCGTCGCGGCCGGCCTCGGCGGCGGCTTCCTCGAGTTCGCCGCGGACGGCGTCGTCGTCGACGTCGGTGACCTGGCCGTTTTCGACCTCGAAGGTGACCGTCCGGCTCTCCGCGAGCAGTCCGTGCGGGCGGATGGTCCCGTCGACGACGTAGGTGCCGTCGGCCGACTCGGGGCTGACGAACACCTCGCCGGCCGGCAGGTTCGAGAACGCCCCCGGTTCGTGGACGACGCCGGTGTCGCCGTTCCAGGGTCGCTCGCCGGGCCGGAAGGTGATGTCGGTACCCTGCGGCGAGGTGACGCGGATCTCGTCGGCGTCGCCGACCGCCTCGAGGATGTCGGCGCACTCGGCGGCGATGGCGTCGTAGTCGGCGTCCAGCCCGGCCGTGAACACCTCCTCGGTGATGCCGGGGAGGGTGGCGCCGCGGGCGCCGCCGTCGGTGGCGTCCGAGCGGGCGCGGGTGTGGCTGAGGCTCTTCGTCGTCGGCGCGAGAAAGGCGTCGGCCTCCGCCAGCGCGGCGGCGACCGGCGCCGGCGGTTCGGCGCCGTGCTGCGGTCCCGGCGGGTACCGGACGACGACCGCCTCCTCGGTGGCGTCGAGGGCGGCGTCGTACAGCGCCTCTCCGATGGGTTCGCCCCCGTCGTCGGTAACGACGACGCAGGTCTCGCCGGGCTCGACGCCGAGACACTGTTCGACGGCGGTCTCGGCGGCCGCGGCGACCGCCTCCCGATCGACGATGTCGAGGGTCTCCGTCATGACCATCCGTTCGGGCGGCCGCCGGATATGCGTTCCTCCCGGGGCCGGTCATCGTCGTCCGGTCGGTAGTCGAGTGTATGATACGGGTGGTTCAGTGTGGAATGAACCGCGACAACCTCGAAAGCCCTCGCGGCGCTCGGAGCGCCGCGGCTCGCTGTCGTTCGAGAGAGCGACGCTCTCTCGTGATGTCGTCAGAACGCGGAGCGTTCTGACTGCAAGCGGGAAATCTTCGATTTCCCGCACTGACGAAAGACGCGTCGCGTCTTTCGAACCACGCGCTTCGGTCGCTCCGCTCCCTCAGTGCTTGCGTCGCCGGGGCACCGCCGAGCGCCGCTCGCCGTTTCAGTCCGCCAGGGACAGCCCGCCGAAAAGCCGGGGCCTGGCGGACTGAAAGGGCGAGGTCGGGTCCGGGAAGCACGGCGACGGTGAGCCGAACGGAGTGAGGCGAACGTCGGACGGCGACCGAAGGGAGTCGTCCGGAACAAGCACGCGAGCAAAGCGAGCGCGCGCAGCGAGCCGCGCGACCGGAGCCGGCCGAGGGCTTTCGAGGTCTATATGTCAAGTCAAACGTTCACTCGTGCGTTCGTTCTATACACCCTGTATCGAGCGGTCCAGCACGGCCAGAAGGCATGCAAGCGGCCTGTGGTCACCCAAACCAGCGGTATCAGACGCCACAGGTCGACTCGTAGTCGACCTCGTGGACCGACTCGACGCCGTCCGGTCCGCAAACGGGACAGTCGGGTCGCGGCTCGACGGCGACCGTCTCGAAGCTCATGTCGGCGGCGTCGTAGAACAGCATCCGGCCGTCCAGCGTCTCGCCGTAGTCGAGGACGAGCTTCACGGCCTCGGTCGCCTGGATGCAGCCGACGGTCCCCGGGAGGACGCCGAGAACGCCGGCGGTCGCACAGTCCGGCACCGTCCCGGGCTCGGGCGCCTCGGGGAAGAGACACCGGTAGCAGGGGCCGCCGTCGCGGGCCTCGAAGGTGGTCACCTGGCCCTCGAACCGGAGGATGGCGCCGTGGGCGAACGGGACGCCCGCGAGCGTACACGCGTCGTTGACGAGATAGCGGGTCGGGAAGTTGTCCGAGGCGTCGACGACGAGGTCGTAGTCGTCGAGGAACCGCCCGACGTTGTCGGCCGTCAGCCGCGTCTCGTGGGCCTCGACGGCGACGTCGGGATTCTGTGCGGCGACGAACTCCCGGGCGGAGTCGACCTTCGGGCGGCCGACGTCGGCGTCGCCGTGGATCACCTGCCGCTGGAGGTTCGACCGCTCGACGACATCGTCGTCGACGACGCCCAGCGTCCCGACGCCGGCCGCCGCCAGGTACTGGACGACCGGCGAGCCGAGCCCGCCGGCGCCGACGACCAGAACCTCGGCGTCCAGCAGCCGCTTCTGGCCCTCCGGGCCGACGTCGTCCATGATGATGTGCCGGGAGTACCGGTCGAGTTGGTCGGCGTCGAGCGAGAGGTCGCTCATGGCCCGCGTTGTGCGGCCGCGGAGATAAGCGTCCGGCCGGCCGTGCTGACGCCCGTCGAACTGAGATATCGAGGTCGTGCGACACCGCTCGCCGGGTGGGTCGCCGGCAGGCCCCCCGCAAGCGCAAAGAGGCCGCCGACGAAGGTGCGGGTATGCGAACCGAAGCGGAGATTCGCGAGCGCATCGCGGCGCTGGAGAACAGATACGACGACTTCGACCCGCCGTCCTCGGAGTTCGAGGACACCGCCGAGGTGGCGATCCTCCGGGCCATCGAGGAGCTGGAGTGGGTACTCGAGGAGTACGACGAGTCGGCGGAGTTCACCACCTCGTGACCGAAACTCGTCCGCGGGGCCGACGTCGTCGACGCGCCGTTCGGGACGGCCGACGGAACCGGCGCGACGACCGTCACCGTCGCCCGGGAGGGAAGACCGGGTCGGGCGGTTACTCTTCGGCGACACGTCGCTCCGTCTCGTGACCGAGGTGGCCGTCCCGGTCGCCGGTGAACTCTCCCTGGCCAGGGATATCTTCAAGCCGGTCGGCCGGTACGGTACCGTCACCCACGATGCCGGCCGACGACTACAAGCTGATCGACGAACAGGTCGGGCTTTGGGGCGCCGTCGCCCTGCTGGTCGGGACCGCGGTCGGGATGAGCATCTTCGTCGTGCCGACCCAGATGGCCGCCGCTGCCGGCCCGAGCGTCGTGCTCGCCATCCTCGCGTCGGTGGTCCCGATGCTGCTCGGCGTGCTCCTGCTGCTGCAGCTGGGCGGCGCCATCCCCGTGGCCGGCGGCATCTACGTCTACGGATCGCGGCTCGTCGGGCCGTTCTGGGGGATGGTCGGGGTCTCGGTGCCCGTCCTCGCGGTGTGGTCGTACCTGCTGTTCGCGGCGCTGGGGTTCACGCAGTACCTCAACGGCCTCCTCGAGACGCTGGGCGTCTCGCCGGTGCCGACGCTTCTGGCCGTCTGGGCCCTGCTGGGGCTGTTCCTCGCGCTGAACTACGTCGGTATCCGGGTCGTCACGAGAATCCAGATCGGGATGGTGTTGACCTTCCTCGCGGCGCTGGTGGTCTTCATCATTGGCGCCGTCCCCGCCGCCGACCCGGGCAACTTCACGCCGGTGTTCCCCCGGGAGCTGTTCGCGGAGGGCCTGGCGCCGTTCTTTCTCGCGGTCGTCCTGCTGTACATCCCGTTCCAGGGGTTCGGCATGATCGTCGAGATCGGCGAGGAACTGGAAAACCCCGTCGAGAACATCCCGCGGGTGCTGGCGGTCGGGATGGGTGTCGTCACCATCGTCACCGTCGGGCTCGTCGTCGCACTGGTCGCGGCGGTGCCGTGGCGGCAGACGGTCGATCCGGCGACGGGCGAGGCCTACGAGGCGGGGCTGGTCGCCGTCGCCGGTGAGCAGGGGGCGGGCTTCCTTCCCGAACCCTTGCTGCTGTTCGTCGCCCTGGGGGCGCTCGTCGCCGCGGCGACCACCGTGAACACGCTGTACACCTCCTACTCACGGACGATCATGCGGGCGGCCCGCGACGAGGTCATCCCCGAGGCGTTCGCGGCGGTCCACGGCCGCTTCGACACGCCACACCGGGGGATCGTCCTGCTCGGCGCCGGCCCCATCCTCGCGGCGCCGGCCGTCTCCGTCGTCAACGGCACGCTGCTGGCACACATCGACGTTCTCGACTGGCTGGTGGTCGTCGTCGTCACCGGCATCTTCGTCGCGTTCACCATCGGCGGCGTCGCGCTGTGGAACCTGCCGACGGTGTTCCCGAAGCGCTACGAGCACTCGGTCTACAAGCTCCCGATGCCGGTGCTGCGGGTCGTCGCCGTCGGCAACGTCGCCGTCTCGGCGCTGTTCACGCTGCTGGTCGCCCGGAGCGCCCCCTCGGCGCTGGCGGTCGTCCTGGCGTGGCTGGCGCTGTCGGCCGTCCTCTACGTCTACCGGATCCGGGCCTACGAGAAGGAGGGTGTCGACCTCAGAGAGCGGATGGCGCTGCTCCACAAACACGAGCAGGTCGGCGGGTCGGACGACTGAGCGTCAGGCCTCGACCTTCTCGCGGAACCGCTCCCGGACCTTCTCGATCTTCGGCTGGGCGTGCATCCGGCAGTAGGCGTCGCTGGGGTTCTCCTCGAAATAGTCCTGGTGTTTCGGCTCGGCGCGGTAGAACCGTTCCAGCGGCTCGAGTTCGGTGACGACGGGGTCGTCGTAGTCGCCGGCTTCCTCGAGAGCCTCGACGTACGACTCCGCGAGCCCGCGCTGGTCGTCGTCGTGGTACAGGACGATCGAGCGGTACTGCGAGCCGACGTCGGGGCCCTGGCGGTCGAGCTGGGTCGGGTCGTGGACGGCGAAGAACACCTCCAGCAGCTCGTCGTAGCCGATGACGGTCGGGTCGTACTCGATTTGGACCACCTCGGCGTGGCCGGTGGTGCCGCTGCACACCTCGCGGTAGGTGGGGTCGTCGGTCTCGCCGCCGGCGTAGCCCGAGACGGCCGCCTCGACGCCGTCGAGCTCCTTGAACGCCGCCTCGATGCACCAGAAACAGCCGCCGCCGAACGTCGCCTTTGCCATACCTGTGGTACGGCCGCGAGGCGTATGTACCTGACGAGGCCGCGGCGGGAGACGTCGCCGGTGGACGTTTGTACGACCGGAGCGTTCGACCGGATATGTACGACCGGATCCTGCTGCCGAGCGACGCGGGCGACGCGGGCGGACGGGCGGTCGACCAGGCCGTCGGGCTCGCCCGCGAGACGGGCGCGGAGCTGCATCTCCTCTTCGTCGTCGAGGAGGTGCCGCACGCCCCGGAGATGATCGAGCAGTCCGTCGAGAAGCAACTCCGGTCGGTCGGCGAGAGCGTCCTCGCGGGGATCCGGGACCGGGCCGAGGGGGCGGGGCTGTCCGTCGAGACCACCGTCCGGGAGGGCGTCCCGCACGTCGCCATCGTCGATTACGCCGACGAGGTCGGCGCCGACGTGATCGTGATGGGCACCCACGGCCGCAGCGGCCTGAACCGGTACCTGCTCGGCAGCGTCACCGAGCGGGTCGTCAGGACGGCCGACGTGCCGGTGCTGACGGTCCGCATCGCCGGCGGCGACGGCAAGGGCGCTGGCGAGGGCGAGAGCAGCGAGGGTGACGCGGGCGACGACGAGCCGGCTACGTGAGGCCGAACGACCGCATCGAGCCGTAGCCGGCGGCGGCCGACAGGAGGGCGGCGCCGGCCGCGACGGCGGCGTAGATCGGCGCGGTCCGGGCGGCGTACACCGACGCCTGTAGCGCCCCGAAGGCGGCCATGGCGGCCAGCCACAGCAGCGCGACGCCGAAGATGGCACCCCGGACAGTCACCAGGCCGTCGGGCGGCTCCTCGTCCCCGCTCTGTCCGTTCATACCGGGGTATCGGCCGCCGGCGTAGTAAGCCCTCGCCTCGGCGGCCGACGGCCGGCGGACGAACCGGACGTTTCATACTCGGCTGTCGCCTTCGTTCGTGCAAATGGACGACACCGTATTGCTCACCGGGGCGAAGGGCGCCGTCGGAACGGCGATACGGGAGGGTCTCGCCGACGAGTACGACTGGCGCTATCTGTTCCACAACCCGCCGCCGTTCGACCCGGACCACCCGTATCTCGTCGGCGACGTCGAGGACGAGACGGTCGCCGCCGAGGCCTGCGAGGACGTCGGCGCCGTCGTCCACCTCGCCGGCGATCCGCGCCGGGACGCGCCGTGGGACTCGGTGCTGGAGACCAACATCCACGGGACGAAGGTGCTGTACGAGGCCGCCGTCGCGGCCGGCGTCGAGCGGTTCGTCTTCGCCTCTTCGAACCACGCCGTCGGCCACTTCGAGACCGAGCGGGCGCCCGACCTCTACCGGGCCGACGACGAGTTCCGACTGGACGGCACCGAACGCCCCCGGCCGGGCAACTTCTACGGGATCTCGAAGGCGACCGGCGAGCTCATCGGCCGCTACTACCACGACGAGTACGGCATCGACGTCTGCAACATCCGCATCGGCAACCTGACCCGCGACCACCCGCCCGAGGAGTACGAACGCGGCCAGGCGATGTGGCTCTCCTACCGCGACTGCGCGCACATCCACGACCGCGCGCTGCAAGCCGACTACGACTTCGAGGTCGTCTACGGCATCTCCGACAACGACCGGAAGTTCCACTCGCTGGAGCGGGCCCGGGAAGCCCTGGGCTACGAGCCGCGGGACGACTCCGCGGAGTACACCTTCGAGGGCGACCCCATCGACGGCGCGTAAACTACCCCGCCCTACTCGCCGCCTTCGGCGGCTGCTTGAGGGCGGGGCATTCCCACGGTGGTTTCGGCCCTGGCCCCCGTGCATGGACGAGGCGCGACCTTCGTTGCAGTCGCGTCATCCCGCCCGAACAGCGCACGTAGAGTTACTACGCCGCCTTGGACTGATTCGGCCGGTCCGCGACACTCCCGCTTTAATTGTCGGTGGCCACGATGTGGCCCCGACATCAGGGGACGGTTTACTCGCGCCCCACCTTGGCAAGACGTGCGCCCGCCGAGGCTCGTACGGGTGGCTATGGGTGGTGTTGGCAAAAAGGTATGGCCTCAACCCCGGCGCCAGCACTACGCACACCGAGAACTTCCGTTCGTGTTGGGTTCCTCCTCACCCGACTCACTCGCTCCGCTCGTTTCTTGAGGGTGAGGCATCCACCTTGGTTTTCTGGTGATTGTGTGCCGGCAGTTCGGATGGATGCAATGACGGCGGTGGGACATCCACCTTGGTCTTCTGGTGATACTGATTATCGCGGTGATCTCCGGCACGGTAGCGAAACCGAGGCTGCTTCGGCGTTCGAAACCCGACTTTCGACAGTCGGCGGTAACGGCTCGCGATAACTATGAGCCGCCCGACTACTCCGGCCGCCACCGGCCGCCGACCTCCTCGCGCGGGTAGTCCTGGTAGGTGCCGTCGAGGAACGTCGTCACGCGGCCGTCCTCTTCGCTGAGGGTGATCGCCCAGAGGACGTCGTCCCGGAGCGACGTTTCGAGGGCGCTCATGTGTTTGGTCCCCATCCAGTCGGCGTAGTTGAGGTCGTCGATCTCGGCGATCTCCTCCGCGGAGGGGCTCCGGACGCGGACCATCTGCTTCTGGATGGTGCCGTCGCCGGTGACGACGACGGCGCCGTCCTGACTGAACGCCACGTCGCGTGTGACCTTGGTGAACGCCTCCGGCGACTCGGTGGCGACCCGACAGCGGTCGACGGGCCACTCGTTTTCCCCCAGCGGGTCGGTGTAGGCGCCGAAGTTCACCTCGGCGACGATCAGCACGTAGAGGCTCGGCCCGCTGACGTACTGCTCGTCCCACTGGTCGAACGACAGGCTCAGCGACTCGGCCGTGTACCGGATCTGGTCCATGAGCTCCTGGCTCGTCGCGTACTTCTCCAGGACTCGATTGAGCGTTGCCATCCCATCTATTCGGAGACCGCCCAGCCGGTTAAGTCCCGGTACGCACCGCCCGCCGGAGCCGTCGTCGGCCCGACCGGTACGGCCCGGTTCAGCCGGGGTCGAACAGCCCCTCGACGTCGGCGTCTCGCGCCCGCCGGCGCCGGACGTGGTCGGCGAGCCGTCGGCGGACCGCCGGAGAGCCGTCCCGGAGATACGACAGCGTCAGCGTCACGAACGGGCTGGTCTCGTCGCCGTCGGCGACGTCGGCCCGGGCGTAATCGACGGCCCGCTCGGCGAACTCGTCGCCGCGGGTCGCCGCCAGCGCCTCGGCGGCGACGGCCGCCGCCGGAAACCGCAGGTCCTCGACGGTGACGACCGCGCCGTCGACCGACAGCGACGGCGGCCGTTCCCGCTCGGCCAGCTCCGGGTCGGCGGCCAGCCGCCGGAGCCACCGCCGGAGCGACCCGTGGCCGTACCCCTCCAGGTAGCCGACGGCGCCGTCGGCCAGCCCGACCGCGCCGGCCCAGTCGCCGGTCCGGGCCTTGTGGATCGCCGCCGTCGCCTGGACGAGCCCCTGGAGGCGGTCATCGCGGGCGCCGCGCGGTGCCTCGAGCCACCGCTCCTCCCACGGCTCGTGGGCCGCCAGGTGGTGACCGGCGTTGAACAGCGCCGCCCCGGCCCGGAGGTGGTCCATGCGTTGGCTACCGGTCCGCCGCAGAAAAGTCGACGGGCAAGGGGGTCGGGTCAGGCCGGGGAACGGCTACCCGGACCGGGCCGCGGTCGCGGTCGCATTCGCGCTCGGGGCGTCGGACGGCGGCGACTCGAGGAACGGATCGAAGCGGACGTTCGAGACGCCGGGGGCGACACCCGCGCTGACGGCGTCGCCGCTCCCGTCGGCGAGCGCGCCGGTCTCGGGGTCGGCGAGCGGGTCCGCGGTCCGCGAGGACGGCCCGTCGGCGGCGCCCCAGTAGTTGTTCGTCGCGTCGACCACGTCGTCGGACCGCTCGTTATCGACGCCGTAGGCGTCGTTGCCCGAGATGCGGTTGAGGGTGATCTCGTACCGCGGCGACTCGGTGCCGTCACTGAAGAAGATCCGTTCGATCTCGATGCCGACGCGGTTGTCCACGATCGCGTTCCGTCGAACGACGACCTCTCCGTCGTCGATGTTGAGTTCGATCCCCACGCTGTTGTCCGCGAGGACGTTGCCCTCGACCGTGGCGACGTTCGTGTTCACCTCTCCGGTGAAACAGCAGTCGATCTCGATGCCGTCGAAGCTGTTCCGGACCGTGTTCCCGCGGATCGACGCGCGGACGGTCTCGTCGGCCTCGATGCCGGTGAACGCGCCCGTGATCGTGTTGTTGGTCACGGTGACGTCCGTAGTTTCGTCGAGTTCGATTCCGTCGGAGAACCGGCCGCTCACCCGGTTGCCGCGGACCGTGTTGCCCGCGCTGTCGGCGGGCGTGTCCGTCGTTCGGACGCAACTGAAACACTGCTCGACCGCGATGCCGGTAGACCCGAAGCGGCCGGAGGTGACGCGGCTGTTCCGGACCTCGCTGTTCTTCGTGTTGATCAGCCTGATGCCGTCGTCACCCTGCACGGTCACATCGGTGACGGTGACGTCGGTGCTTCCGACGACGGGGAGGCTACCGACGCCGGTGAGGGTAACGTCCCGGACCGTGACGCCGGCGCTGTCGACGACCGCCAGGTATCCGGGGTCGGTGTCGGGGTCGACGGTCGTGCCCGTCTCCCCGCGCAGGTAGTACACCGGCTTCCCGTCCACCGTGTTCGACCGGTCGATGTCGTGGTCGTACCCGCCCGTGATGTCGAGGCCGATCTGATTATCACGCATCTCGTTATCCCGGAGCGTTGCCTCGCTCGCCCCGAACATGTCGATACCGTTGACGTTGCCGACGATGTCGTTCCCGCGGAGCGTCGTCGCCGTGCTGGACAGGCCGATACCGTCGTCGTTGTCGACGAGGGTGTTGTTCGCCACGGTGTCGTCGGTGCTGTCGTCGACCGAGATGCCGGTGTCGAACCCGCGAACCTCGTTGTCGCGGATCTCGTTGCCGGCGCTCTCGGCGGACGTCGTCGGACCCGTCGTGCAGGCGCGGCAGGTGTCGACGTGACCAGCCTGAGGCCGCCCGAGGAGTTCCGCACCGTCACGTCGGCGACGGTGACGTCGGTGCTACCGGCGACCGGGAGGCCGCCGATGCCGGTGAGGGTGAGGTCCCGGATCGTGACGTCGGTGCTGTCGACGACCGCCAGGTATCCGGGGTCGACGTCGGCGCCGATCGTCGTCCCCGTCTCGTCGCGCAGGTAGTACACCGGCTTCCCGTTCACCGTGTTCGACCGGTCGATGTCGTGGTCGTACCCGCTCACGACCTCCATGCCGACTTGGTTGTCCCGCATCTCATTATTCCGGAGGACGTGGTTCTGCGAGCGGGCGAGTGAGAGGCCGAGGTTGCTGTCCACGAAGCAGTTGCTCTCGATGTCGACCGATCCGTCCGAGGAGATGCTGATAAGCCCGAAGCCGGTGTCACGGACGGTGTTGTCCGAGACCGTCGCCGGGCCCGACTCCTCGTCGATTCCGGCCAGCACGATACCGGAGCCCGACAGCCGGTTGTCGGCGACCTCGATGCTGCTGCCCAGGTTGAAGACGCCGATGAAGCCGCCGTCGATGTCGTTGCCGACGACCCGGTCGGTCCTCGGGACGTCCGACCCGCCGAAATGCAGGGTCCCGATGGCGTTGCCGGAGATGTCATTGTCGGCGACGGTGGTCCCCGGCAGGGGCGTCCCGGTCGACTGCGCGGGGTTGTTCAGCTCGAGCGAAACGACGCCGATGAGGTTGTCGTCCAGCCGGTTGGCGCCGACGAAGACGCCGCTGGCGTCCCGCGTCAGCACGCCGACGATGTTGTTCCGCGCGGTGACCCGCTTCACCGTGACGTCGTCGACGGCCTGCATCCGGATGCCCTCGAAGTTGTCCGTCAGGGTGACGTCGTCGACGAGGCCGCCGTCGACGTTGCTCAGGTGGATTCCGTTGCCCTGGTTGCTGACGGTGACGTTCCGCACCGTCACGTTCTCGGCGTTGACGATGCCGATGTAGCCGTAGTCGGTCGGGCCCTCCAGCACGAAGTCCTCGACGCCGTTGCGGTACAGCACCGGGTCGCCGTTGACCGTGTTCGACTCGTCGATGTCGTGGTCGTAGCTCCCGGTGACGTCGAAGTTGTACGCGTTGTTCGCCATCACGTTGTCCCGGAGCAGCGCCCGGTCGGTGTCGAGCAGCAGCACGCCCTGCCCGGTGTCGGTGACGCGATTGCCACGGACGGTCGGGGTGCCGCCGCCGGCGACGACCAGCCCGGTGGAGCCGCCGGCGATGGTGTTGTCCGCGATCGTCTCATTGACCCCGCCGAACAGCAACGCGTTCCCGCCGAAGAAGGCGCCGTTGTTCGACAGCGCGTTCCCGCGGATGACGTTGTCCGAGGCGGTGACGCCCGCGGCCTCGGGGGTGCGTCTGACCGTCCGGTTGTCGGGCAGTGCGAGCGTGCTCCAGCGGTTCGAGAGACTGGCATTCACCTCCTTCGAGAGCGCCCTGTCGGTGGCGTTGGCGGCGAGCTTGACGCCGCGCGAGGTCGAAGCCGCGTTCCGCTCCGTCCGCCGCTCGTCGCGCTCCGTCCGTCGCTCGTCGAGCTGCTCGAGACGGCCGGGCCGGTCGGCGTCCGTCCGCTCGGGCGGTCGAACGGGGGCGTCCCGGCGGTCCGACCGGCGCGGCCCGTCGAGCGACCGACCGGCGGCCGTCGTGGCGCTCGGCAGCTCCGACTCGCCCAGCCGGCGCTCGAGGCGGCGCGTTTCCGACCGGAAGTCCTCGACGTCGGAGATGGCGAGCACTCCGAGGTAGCCGTTCTCCCGGACGGTGTTCCGGGCCACGGTGGAACCGCTCGACCCGATCAGCCACACGCCGGAGCCGCTGTCGGTCACGCGGTTGTCCGTCACGCGGGCCGAGCGCGCGTCCTCGAGCTGGATTGCCGACGAAAACGCCGGCCTCAGTGTAGTTCCGGATGGTAAAGCCGTCGACGTCGACCCGGTCGGCCTGAACGCGGACGCCGGCGTCGAGCGCCTGCCCGCCGTCCAGTACGACGCCGCTGTCGTTGACGGCCCGCAGTGACAGTCCCGGCGTCGTGACGGTCACGTTCCCGTCGTAGGTCCCCTTACAGACGGCGACCGTGTCGCCGGGACCGCTCGCCGCGACCGCCGCCTCGACGCTCTCGTACGTCGCGTCCGGGCAGTCGGCACCGTCGTCGTCGACGACGACCCGCTCGCCGGCGGCCGACGTAGCTGTCTCGCCGGCCGACGTGGCCGTCCCGCCGGTGCCGTCGTCCGCGACGTCGGCGTCGGTGTCGACATCGGTGTCGGCGTCGGCGTCATCGGCGCCGGCGTCGGGGGCCTGCTGGGTGGCCGCGGTCGTCTCGTTGAGTTCCTGTGCGGCCACGGACGACGACCCGGCGGCGTTCGGTTGGATGCCGGCGGCCGGAACCGAGAGGGCGACCAGCACCGTGAGGAGTACCACGCCTATCGGGCGTAACTGTGCAATTGCCGGGGGGAGGGATCGTCGGTCGTTCCCTTGTCGGGCGGCGTCTGACATAGGGTAGTTTGCCCGTCTCACTGGGGGTATAAGTATCTTCCACTGCCGACTAATTTTAAGATCTGATTTTCCGATACCGCGTCAGAACGGCTTCTTCCCTCGACTCGCCGGTCGGTCCGGCAACCAGAAATCTCGCCGTCGCTGGGCGGTGCGCCGTCGGCAGGACCGTCCGAACGGCGTCCGACGCGAGCGGTAGCGAGCGTCGGGGTCGTCGGGGCAGAAACGAAGTGGGCGTTCGGACGGCGGGTCAGGCGAGCGCAGCGAGCGTGACCCTCGTCCGGACGCGACCGAAGGGAGCATCCGGACGGCGATTTGAACGCGCCGAGACGGTCCGGGTCGCTCACTTCGTTCGCCTCCCGGGCTGCGACTCGTCTACTCAAACCGCCTATGGACGTTTTCGGGACGCTGACAGCTCCTGTCGCTCGTCGCGTGGTACTGCAGAGAGACGTCCGGACGGCGTCCGACGCGAGCGGTAGCGAGCGTCGGGCTCGTCCGAGCGCGACCGAAGGGAGCGTCCGGACGGCGATTTGAACGCGCCGAGACGGTCCGGGTCGCTCACTCCGTTCGCTTCCCGGGCTGCGACTCGTCTGCTCAAATCGCCTGTAGACGTTTTCGGGACGCTGACCGCTCGCTGCGCTCGCGGTGTTGCGTCCCGAAAACGTCCGGACGGCGATTTGAACGCCGGTCCCTGGCTCCGCAAGCCAGGGCACCGTTCAAATAAGCGAAGGCGGCCGACAAGCCCGATTTCGGGCGGGAATTCCGAGGGCCGATCGCTCGCCGGTGGAGACGACGCAAGCAGCGAGGCGCAACTGCAGAGAGCGCCTCGAAGCGAACGGGGTCCTCGCGAGTGAAACGAGCGAGGGCTCGGCAGAGCGTCGCTCTGCCGGTGAGCGAAACGACTCGTGAGCCTCCACCGGCGAGCGGGAGGGGGCTTCGGTGGATGACCGAGTACCTTGGCATATACTGAGTACTGCCCGCGCGAGCCCCCAGAATTTATTACACAACAACACGAATAAGGATTAGCATGGATACGGGGGAATCCACCGGAGCGCTGATCGAGCGGCCAGGTGAGCGGGAGCTCGACGGGGTCTCGAACGTGCTCGTGCTCGCGCCGACGCTGTCCGACGATGCCCGAGAGTCGTACTACAGCACGCTGTTTCCGGACGACACGTCGACGGTCGACCTCCTGGCGGTGGACTACCGGCGGCCCCCCGACCAGTACCTCGACGAGCTGCGCCGGTTCGCCGACGGTCCCCCGGACCGATGCGGCATCGTCTGCGTCGGCGAGACCACCCGGTCATCGGGCGGCGGCGGCACGAGCTCGGGGGCGATCGCTTGCGTCGACGATCCGATGGACCTGACCGGCGTCGGCCTGAAGATGGGGCGGTACCTCGAGACACACGGCCGTACGGAGACGATCGTCAGCTTCGACTCGGTGACCGTGCTGTTGCAGTACGTCGACACCCGGCGTGCGTTCCGGTTCCTCCACGCCATCGGCAACCGCGTCCGGGCCGTCGAGGCGACCGGCCACTACCACGTCGATCCCAACGCCCACGAGGACCGGATGCTCGCGACGCTGTCGTCGCTGTTCGACGCCGTCGCGAGGTTCGACGACGGCGAGTGGGACGTTCGGCACCGCTGACGACCGAGAGCTTTTGTAGGAGGCCGCGGCCACCGGCCCCATGCCGGACCGACTCGAGCACGGCGGCCCACGCCGACAACGACAATCCTTTTCGGGAGGCCGTCCATGCCTTCTGTAGCTATGAGTGCCATCGAGGATATCTATGCGGAGCTCGACGCCGACGTCTCCGAGGAGGAGTTTCGGGAGGCGGTCGAGGAGAAGGTCGAGCAGATGGGCGGGCTGGCGGACGAGGAGACCGCCGCGATGCTCATCGCCCACGACCTCGACGGCGGCGAGGTCGAAACCATCGCCGACGTCGAGCCCGGGCTCGAGGAGGCGAAGTTCCTCGGGAAGGTAACCAGCGTCGGCGAACTACGGACCTTCGAGCGGGACGGCGACGACGACGCGGGCCACGTTCTCAACCTCGAGGTGGCCGACGAGTCCGGCAGCGTCCGGGTCGCGCTATGGGACGACGACGCCGTCGCGGCGGTCGACGAACTCGACGCCGGCCAGGTGCTCCGGGTAAAAGGTCGCCCGAAGGACGGCTACGACGGCGTCGAGGTCAGCGCCGACCGGGTCGAGCCCGACCAGGACGCCAACATCGACGTCGATCTCAGCGGCGACGGCACCGTCGAGTCGCTGTCGCTCGGGCAGTCCGACGTGAACCTCCGCGGCGCCGTGCTCGACACCGACGAGATACGGACCTTCGACCGCGACGACGGCAGTGAGGGGCGAGTATCGAACCTGACGGTCGGCGACGAGACCGGCCGCGTCCGGGTGACGCTGTGGGACGAGCGGGCCGACCGCGCGACGGAGCTGGAGACCGGCCAGAGCGTCGAGATCGTCGACGGCTACGTCCGCGAGCGGGAGGGCGACCTCGAGTTGCACGTCGGCGAGCGCGGCGCCGTCGAGGAGCTGGACGAGACCGTCGAGTTCGACCCGGAGGCGATGCCCGTCGCCGACCTCGAGCTCGAGGAGACGGCCGACATCGCCGGCGTGATCCGGTCGGCGGACCCCAAGCGGACGTTCGACCGCGACGACGGCAGCGAGGGCCAGGTGCGGAACGTCCGGCTGCAGGACCGGACGGGCGACATCCGGGTCGCGCTGTGGGGGCCGAAGGCCGACCTCGACGTCGGGCCCGGCGACGAGGTGTTCTGCGCCGACGTCGAGATACAGGACGGCTGGCAGGACGACCTCGAGGCGTCGGCCGGCTGGCGGTCGACGGTGGTCGTCCTCGACGGCGCCGAGCCGGACCGCGGCGGCGACTCCGCCGGGCTCGACGAATTCGAGGACGGCACCCCGGCCACGGCCGGTGACGACGCCGGCGACGGCAGTACGGACGACGGCGACGCGGACGCAGACGACGGCGGCCACGAGACGTTCACCGGCACGGTCGTCCAGCCGGGGGACCCGGTGATACTCGACGACGGCGAGGAGACGCTCCGGGTGGAGACGGACGTCGACGTCCACTTGGGTCAGGAGGTCACCGTCCGCGGCCGCCACGAGGACGACACCTTCGTCGCCGAGGAGCTCCGGTGACCGGCCGTCCGCCCGCCCTGCATTACAGAGTTTCGAGGCGAAAGCCCATGGCTTCAGCCGCGGAATGAAGCCGATAATTAAGTGTCTATCCACCAAGTGTTGGCTACCAGCAATCCCACTAATTTAAGCCACAACCGGCCGACACGGTCTCTGTGAGCGGCCAGCGGCGCACAAACGAGTACACTGCGGAACCCATCAGCGACCGGTATCGATACTGTTTGTTCGACTGGCTGGCCGCCCACGCCCCACTGTGGAATCAACTCACCTACCGCCGTCCCCAGAACGAAGTTCTGGTGGGCCATCCAGACGCTCCGCGTCTGGAGACGCCGACAGCAGTATTTCCAGCGACGACGGCGACATCTGGGAGGCCGACTTCGACGATCTCTACGACGACTACGCACCCATCCTTGGGAAAGCAACCTGCCAACAGGTCGCCCGCAAGAACAGCGACGCCTGGCGGTCGTTCTTCCAACTCCTCGAGAAGTACCACGACGATGGTGATTCGACGGTCACGGAAAAGCCGAGTCCACCAGGCTACTGGGGCACCCGCGACGGTGGCTACGAACTTCACGGCCTCGTCCGCAACGACCTCTACACCTTCGACTGGGACGAAACGCGGAGCACATTAGAGTTCGGCGTCGGCGACGTGCTGGAAGACCGCTACGACTTCGACCACCGGGAACGACTCACACTCGAAGTCCGCGGCGATCCACAATGGAACGGTGACGACGGCAGGGTGGAACTCGTCTACGACGAGACCGCCGACCGGATTCGCGTCACGCATCCCGTCCGTATACAGCCAGCCCACCTCCAAGAACAGCGGCGGGATGCCTTCACTCACACACTCGACTCCGAGAACGCGACTCAGGCGGCGGCCATCGACGTCGGCGCGAACAACACCCTCGCCATTGTTACCGACCACGGTGAAACCGCGGTGTACCATGCTCGGCCGGAGTTCGACCGATTCCGACGCCTGTCCGAACGCATCGCTGATCTCCAATCTCAGTTGCCCGATGGCCGGTACAGTAGCCGCCGAATCGAACGACTCTACGACGAACGCGGACGGAAGCGCGACCACGCCCGCGATGCTGCCATCAAGCACGCCGCGGAGTGGCTGCTGGCGCGGAACATCGATACCGTCTACGTGGGCGATCTCACCGGCGTCCTTGATGCTCACTGGTCGACTTCGGTGAACGAGAAGACACACAGCTTCTGGTCGCATCGACAGCTCCTCGACCGCCTCGGACTCACATTCGGTGATGTCGGGATCGACATCGTCGAGGTAAGCAAGGCCGACTCGAGCAGTTCGTGTCCGGCCTGTGGGAGCGAGGCGGTGCGGCGGCGAGGCGACGAATTCCGGTGTCAGGACTGTGAGTTAGAAGCGCACAGCGATGTCGTCGGGGCGTAGAATGTACTGCAAGCTGAGGAGGGGCCGATGGCGCGGCCCGCCGCCCTGCGTGCTGGACGCCGCAGGGACGCACCCCAAGCAGGGGCGTACTGGGAGTGGAACGGCCACGAGTGGACACCCGCCGCCTTGGGGAACGCTCGCGGCCGAGTGACCAAACCAGCGTCGGCAAACCCGCACGTTCACAGCCGGGGTAATCAGGCTGGCTGGATTATCCACGGAGGAATTCCATCCCGTCAGGGGTGGGAGGACGTCAAAGTTAACAACGGCTCGGACTCGTTGTGGTGTATGACCGTCGAACTCCCGTTCGCCCCGGTGGACAGCGTCATCCGCCGGAACGCGGGGCAGCTGCGCGTCAGCGCCGAGGCCGCCGAGGAGCTCGCCCGTCGCATCCAGCGACGGGGGGCGTCGCTGGCGGCCGAGGCCGCCGAGACGGCCACGGCGGACGGGCGGAAGACACTGATGGCGGCGGACTTCGGCGCCCCCGTCGTCGACAAGGACCTGCTCGAGCTGCCGGTCGCGCCCGTCGACCGCATCGCCCGGCTCGATATCGACGACCGTTACCGCGTGTCGATGGACGCTCGTATCGCGCTGGCGGGCGAACTGGAGTCGTACGCCGACACCGTGGCAGCGGCGGCGGCCATCCTCGCTCGTCACGCCGACCGCCGGACGATCACGGCCGACGACGTCGAGATCTACTTCCAGCTCGAGCCGTACTTCGAATGAGGTTCGGCTACTGCGAGATCTGTCTCGACCACGACACCGGCGCCCGGCACCCGGAGACGGCCGACCGGCTGCGGGCCATCCGGCGGGGGCTATCGAAGCGCCACGCCGTCGCCTACGAGTCGGGACGGCTCGCGGACACCGCGGCACTGGAGGCGGTCCACGATCCGGGATACGTGGCCGCCGTCGAGGAGTTCTGCGCCGACGGCGGCGGCACCTGGGACGCCGACACCGTCGCCGTCGAGGCGACGTGGGACGCCGCCCGGGCGGCCGCCGGACTGGCCTGCTGGGCCGCCGAGGCCGCCCTCGACGGCGCCGACGGCCGCGACACGCCATTCGCGATCGGCCGCCCGCCCGGCCACCACGCCGAGGGCGACGAGGCGATGGGGTTTTGCTTCTTCAACAACGCCGCCGTCGCCGCCGGGCGGGCCTTGGAGCGGGACGACGTCGACCGGGTCGCCGTCTTCGACTGGGACGTCCACCACGGCAACGGCACCCAGGAGATCTGCTATGACCGATCGGACTGCTTCTACGCCTCGGTCCACGAGCGGGGGCTGTATCCAGGGACGGGCGACGCTCTCGAAACTGGTGGCCCGGACGCCGGACGGACTACGCTCAACGTTCCGCTGCCCGGCGGCAGCGGCGACGCGGCGTACGCGACGGTCGTCGAGGAACTCGTCGGCCCCGCCCTAAAGCGGTTCAACCCTGATCTATTGCTCGTCAGCGCCGGCTTCGACGCCCACCGCCACGACCCCATCTCGCGGATGCGCGTCTCGACGGAGGGGTACGGCCGTCTGACCGAACTCGTCCGCGGGGTCGCCGCCGACTGCGGCGCCGCCCTGGCGTTCGTGCTCGAGGGCGGCTACGGGCTGGACGCGCTGGCCGACTCCGTGGGAATGGTCCACGAGGTGTTCGACGGCCGCGAACCCGTCGTCCCCGACGACGAGGTCGGCGACGACGCCGAGAGCGTCATTGACGACGTCCGCGACGCCCACGACCTTTGACATCTTCCCCGCCCTGAAGGGCGAGGATTCCCGACCGCAGTTGGGATATTAGGGTTTGCAGTCCGTGACCTATTCTCGCGGGGCGAACCGGCCCTCGCTACGGTCGAACAGGCGGACCACTGGCTGTGCCAACCAGCCGTTATCCCTATCTCCCCCGTCGCAGGCGAGATTCGGGAGTACCTTTCGTCTGATATTCTCCGCGCCGTTGCAGTCCGCGTTCCCGACAAATCCACAGTCGCAGACGTACAACCCGCGCTCGACACGCTGGCGGTCGGCCGACCGCCCGCACCCCGAACACGTTTTTGAGGTGTCGCGTTCGGATACGTACTCAACATTGATGCCTTCGGCTTCCGCTTTGTAGTCGAGCATCGTCGTGAAGCGGTCGAACGCCCACCCGTGGAGGTCGAGATTGCCGTGGTCGCCCCAGTCGCGGGCCCCACCGCTTTCATCGTCCTCGCGGATACCACCGAGGTCACCCACGACGATGGTGCCGACGCCACGTTCAACGCACTCTGCCACGATGTCTTTTGACAGGGTGTGCAGGAAGTGCGTCCGGCGGGCGGTCCGCTTGCGGTCAAGGCGGCGGGCTTCGCGTGACGCCGAACTGTCGCAGTTGGCCCGCTCGTTTTGAAACCAGAATTCGTCTTCTTTGAGCGCACCGCCGGGGTACAGCACGGCTTCGTCACCGAACGAGACGGCGGCGAGGTTGCAGATGCCGAGGTCGATGCCCGCCACACCGTCGCCGGGTGCGTTGCGGGCGTCGATCTCGACGCGACAGACGACGTGCAACCGCCAGACACCGTGTTCGTACACCGCACGGACCTGCTGGACGTTCTCGACGGTGTGACTGGCTGGGCCGATGACGTCGTACTCGCAGAGAACGAAATCGGCCCAGCCGTCTTTGAGGTTCGCGCCTTTCGAGAGGCGAATGCGGTTGTTCGTGGCGTCGTGTTTGAATCCTGCTTGTTTGAACGTGACCGTCGAGCGCGGGTGGTCGCCGTTGTGTTTGCGGTAGCCGGGCGGATTCGCGTTCGTGTCCCCGTTTCCGCGCTTGCCGTACCAACTGGTGAACGCCTCACCGAGTTCTTGGACGAAGTCTTTCGAACGAACTCGACTGTGAATGCAGGTCAGCGTAGCGTTCGTGATTCTTGAGGTAGGCTGTGAGCGCGTTGGCGCCGGGAATCTGGCCGCAAGCGCCCCAGATGCGTTGAGCCGTCCACCGGCCAACGTTTCAGAGTTTGCTGGCGTTCACAAAAGCGTAGCTTTTGTGCAGCCCATCAGAAATCGAAGATTTCTGAGGACGGCGAATCCGAGCGAATCGAGGTCGTCGCGCACCTGCGAGTAATTGCAGATGCGGGCGCGATAGGTGCGCGTAACGACCTGATTCGCCATACGTAACCTATGTCGCTACGCCGATTTAATACCGACCCATCTGGAGTGAAAGTGAACGTGGAATATCCGGCCATGTCAGCGTCGGCAGCTATTCAATGCCATGGCGGATTCATCCCCGCCCTGAAGAGCGGGACTTTCTTCTCAAATCTACGTAACCGACACGCTTTCTTCCGCCGCGGCCGACTCGCCGTCGACATGACGGACCTCGATGACCAGTTTGCCGCCCTGCTGTCGGTCGGGATAGGCCTGTTCGCCATCTCGCTGGTCGTCCTTGACGGCGGGGTGACGACGTACGCCGGCCTCTTGATGGGGCTCGGCCTCGTCGCGGCGGCCGGACTGCTCCGGTACCGCGAGACCGCGGCGTAAGCCCGGCTACGGCCGCGGCGAGAGGTACTGCGCCAGCTCGGCGCCGAACTCGTTGGCCAGCTCGGCGACCGCCTCACCGGCGAGCAGGTCGTAGCCGTCTTCCAGCGCCGACTCGACGTGCGGCCCCAGCGAAACGTCGAACAGCTCGGCCTCCAGCAGCGCCGCGGGCGTCCGAGCCGCCCGCGGCCGCTCGACGACGTAGTGGCCGTCCGCGTCGATGAACGGTCCGGTCACGCCGGGATCGTCGTCGTACGCCTCGAAGAAGCCCTCGGCGTGATCTCTGACGCCGACGGGCGGCCCTCGGTGGCGCTCGACGACCGGTAGTTCCGCGACAGCGCACTCGACCAGCAGGACCGCGGTGTCGTCGGCGAAGCGGTCGCTCCGGAGCGGCGCGAACCCCGCCCGCTCCAGCAGCCCCTCGACGCCGTCCAGCGACTTCTCCAGCTGGGGGTAGAGTTGGTCGTCGACGATATCGGGCGCCGCGAACCGGACCGCGACGGGCGTCGTCCCGCGGGCGGCGACGGCCGCCCGGACGTCCTCGGCCGACGCCGGCGCCGGGTCGCGCGGCTCGAAGACGTCGACCCGCGGCTCGGCCAACAAGTCGCGGGCGTAGTGGACGAGCCGGGCGACGTTGCGGGCCGAGCAGACCGCCGCGACGTCGCGCTCGGGGTCCGTCGGGTCAACGACCACCAATGGATCGTCAAATGAGGCCTCGGCGTGGTCGGCGGGGTCCAGCCGGACCGGGGGCGACCAGTCGGCGGCCGCCTCCAGCAGCGGTTGGAAGCCGCCGTACTCCAGGACGAGCAGCTCCGTCAGGTAGCCGGAGAAGCCCCGTGTCCGGAGGTCGCTGCCGTAGGCGTCGACGCCGTCGAGGAACGCCTTCGCCAGCCGGACGTCGTCGGCCAGCGGCTCGACGCGGCCCTCGAGGTAATCGGTGTGGAACGGCGTCCGGTCGACCGCCGAGCGGATGTCCGTCGCCGACGCGACGGCGTAACAGGGTACGCAATCGACGTCGAAGCCCCGGAACTCGTCCTTGACGTAGGGGTGTTCGGCGAACTCCTCGTGGCCGTCCGGCAACACCTCGTGGCCGACCGTCAGACCGTACCGCTCGAGGTCCTCCCGAGGGAGGTCCGGCGGAAACTGCACGAAAAGGTCGACGTCGCGGTCGCCGGCGAGCCACGTCCCGCGGGCCGTCGACCCGACGAGCCGGGTGTCGGCCTCGACCGACGACCGACTCGAACGACATACGCGCGGTTGCGTCGTCCGTCGCTAAAGGATGTCGGTGCCGAGACGAAGCGAAAGCCATATTTACCGAATCGGAGTACACGGACATGTCGAGCCGCCGTAGCTCAGTTGGTAGAGCACCTGGTTGTTACCCAGGTTGTCCCAGGTTCGAGACCTGGCGGCGGCGCTTCTCGCGCGACCGAGCGAGCAGCGACAGCTGCGAGCGACCGGCGCGAGAAGCGACGGTCGGGGTCTCGGGCCGGCGAGACGCAGCCAAACGGGCACCGCGAGTGAGGACCGTCTCGACTCGTTCGAGACCTGGCGGCGGCGCTTCTCGCGCGAACAAGTGACCAGCGACGGCTGCGAGCGGAACTCCGTCACCACGCCTCCCGCAGCACCGTCTCCAGCTCCTCGACGGTCGGGTCCAGCCCCGGCGGGCAGTTGGACACGAAGCCGTCGGCGCGGACGTCCGCCGCCACCGCCGGGAGGTCCGATTTCGACATGTCGTCGATCTCGCGGAGCCGCGCCGGCAGCCCGAGGGCGTCGCGTATCTCGGCGACCCGCTCGACGACGGCGGTCGCCGTCGCCGCCGGGGTCGCGGCTTCGACGCCCAGCCCCTCCGCAAGCAGGTCGCGGCCGGCGTCGACGCGGTCGAACAGGTACCGGAGCGCATGCGGCGCGACGACGGCGTGGGCGCCGCCCTGCTGGATCTCGTAGCCGCGGGCGACGCCGTGGCCGAAGGCGTGGATCAGCGACAGCGTCAGCCCGTCGGCCCGCGAACAGCCGTACTGCGCCAGCACCGTCCCGACGACGGCGTCGTGTATCGTCTTCTCGTCGCGGTCGCCGGCGCCGAGGCCGGGCAGGCCCCGCGACAGCAGCCGTAGCGCCCGGACGGCGGTCGCGTCGGTCACCGGCGTCGCCGTCGCCGCGTAGGTCGTCTCGACGGCCTTGTCGAAGCCGTTCATCGCCGAGGCACACAGCACGTCGTGCGGCGTCGTCCGGAGCAGCTCGGGGTCGTACAGCAGCGCCGCTGGCATCAGCCGCCGGTCGTGGGCGCCGCCACGGACGAGCCCGTCCCGGCGGGAGGTGATGCCGGCGATCGTCGACAGGTCCGCGCCGGCCAGCGTCGTCGGGGCCGCGACCACCGGCCGGAGGTCGCCGTCCGGGACCGCGACCGCACCGGTCGCCTCGAACTCGTCGCGGAGCGTCGCCGGCTCCCCGGCGGCCGCCAGCGCGACCATCACCTTCGCGACGTCGAGGCTGCTGCCGCCGCCGACCGCGACGACCGCGTCGGCGCCGGTCACCGCGAGCCGCTCGGCGCCGGCGACGGCCGTCTCGAAGCGCTTCTCCGGGGTCGTCTCGGCGAACTCGCCGGCCAGCCGGTCGCCGAGACCCGCCCGGACCGGCTCCATCACCGCTGCCGTCTCGCCGACCGTCCGGCCGGTGACGATCAACGCGTCGTCGGCACCCAGCGCCGCGAGTTCGTCGCCGAGGGCGTCGATGCGGCCCGCACCGTACCGGATCGTCCCCGGTCGGTAGTCGAAGCGGAACTCCATGCCGCGTCGTCGGGCCCGCCGGGCTTGTCGCTTGTGCGCCGCGACGGTCGGGGCGTGTCGCGAGGGTGCCGGCCAGGCGACCGTCCGTCGTCTGGACCATACCCCGGGAGGACGCGGGCCGGCCGCGTCCTCCCGGCAAAGTAAAGAGGGCCGACGGAATAGCCACGAACGAGGGCCCTTAGCTTAGTCCGGCTCAAAGCGATCCGCTCATAACGGATTGAGCGCTGGTTCAAATCCGGCAGGGCCCATCCGCTGCGACGGTGGAAGCGGAAAGCGAGGCGATTCTCCGCGGATTCGAACCCTGCCACGGGCGAGATCGCTCCGGGGCAGGCCCGGCGGAATTGACCCGCCCGCGCGATTGGCCGACCGAACCGGTACCACCGGCCGTCATGACATGAACCTCCGCCGGGCGAGATGCTGGCAGTCGCCCCTCGACCCAGCGGTCAGTCGGCGGTGCGGACGATATGGACGTCGTAGTCCGCGTCGCCGGCGATGGGTGTACCGACGCTGTCGGCTGGCGCCGGCACCTGTGCGGCGTTCTCGCTGCCGATGAATAGGACCGTCGCGTCGACGTCGGCGGCGACGCGTCTGATCGTGCGGGTGACGTCGTTACGGGTGGTCGCGCCGCGGGCGGCCGGTTCGGTCGGTCGTTCCGTCCGGACGGTCGCCGTCGGCGCGATTCCGTCCAGCTTCGACCGGAACTGCCGTTCGACGGCGTCGGGGTCGTACGACTCGCCCGCCTCGAGCCAGCCGCGCCGCTCGGCGAACGCCGGGTCGTCGGGGACGACCGTCAGCACGACCACCGCCTCGTCGCGGTACTCCCCGAAGCCGACGGCCCGCTTGACGGCAGTCTCCGACAGCGACGAGCCGTCGTACGGTGCTAGGACGGTCACTCCCGGTCACCCCGTTCTGGGCGGCCCCAGGCCTTGTACAGTGTTCGTTGTCCCACATCGCCTGATGGGCGTCGGGAAGATCCGCCCAGTCGACGACGAGCGGGTCGGTGACGTCCAGCGCCCCCGCGTCGATGTCCGCGTTGAGCTGCTGGACTTCGTAGGCGTTCGAGAGGTGCGTCCCGAGAATCGACGCCGTCGGCATGTGGATCTCCCGCTGGCGCATCCACACCTGCGGCGCGTAGAAGGAGTACCGCCGGCCGCCGAGGTCCTCGCTGTAGACGACCCGACCGGTGTGCGGGCGCACGAGCATCGTCGAGACGCCGAGAGCGTCGTGGCCGGCCCGGTCGAACACGACGTCCGGGTAGCCGCGGGGGTTCTCCGGCGTCCGCAGGTGCTCGCCGACGGCCCTGCCCAGCGGCTTGAACGCCGTGTCGGTGTACTCCTGGACGGCCCGG
>PXRZ01000070.1:0-19777 GCA_003022945.1 Halobacteriales archaeon QS_8_69_73
TTCGTCGGCTTCGCGCTCGTGCGCTACCCGCTGACGACGGTCGTCGCGCTGGCGGCGACATCGGCGGTCGGGCTGGTCTACCGCGCGCTGCGGCGCCCGGAGGTCGCCCGGACCGCCGGCGAGTCGTTCTCCCGGCCGTGGTGGGCCGACATCGCCGTCCAGGGCCACGCGCTGGGGCTTCTCGTCGGCGTCGTCGTCTGCGCCGCACTCTGCTACCGGCGGGGCGTGCGGCCGTCGCCCGGCCGCGTCTGGCTGGCGGCGCTGCTCGTCGGCGTCGACCGGGGGCTGTGGGCCGTCTACACCATCGAGGGCTCCGACCGGTTCCGGCTGTTCCGCGCGCTCGGGGCGGCGCTCGTGTTCCTGTTGGCGGCAGCCGTCGCCGCCGGCGCGACGGCCTCCGACCGCCCGCTCGTAGCCCGGATCGACCTCTCGTGGCGGGAGGCGGCCTACGGGCTCGTGCTCGCGCTGCTGTTCGCCGTCGCCGTCGTCGCCGTCCCGTTCAACCTCTTCGTCGTCGGCGATTCCTCGGCGGGGTTCGATTCCGCCGACGCCGTCGAGGTCGGCGACTACACCGTCTTCTACGCCGAGGGCGTCGAGAACCAGTACATCCCCGGCGTACCGGTACCGGGGACCGACGACTCGGCCGACGCCGTCGAGGCCAGCGGCGTCGTCGTCGTCTCCGAGCGCCGCAACATCTGGTGGGTCGAGCTGTCGAAGGGGCGGCTGGCCTCCCGCGGCTCCGGGACGGTCCGGCTCGGCGGGCTCACCTGGACCGCCGACGTCCGTGCGGTCCGGAACGGCTGGACCCCCGTCGGCGGCGACGCCGTCTACCACGTCCGGCTGGGCCGGCCGGCTGGCGAGAGGACGGTCGTCTTCCGGAGCGAGGCGGCGACCGCCGGCCCGCGAATCGACGGCCGGAACGTCTCGGTGGCGCCGGTCGGCGACGGGTTCGAGCTCGCCGTCACCCGCAACAACGAGACGCTCGGTCGGGCGCCGGTGCCGGCCGACGGGAACGCGACGACGGTCGGCGGGCTCACCGTCCGCCGAGAAGGGGGAGCGCTCCGCGCCGAGCGCGGCGACACCCGCGTGACGATCGCCGAGCGAGCTTAGTTCCACTCGATCCGGAAGGCCTCGACGTCGACCGTCCGAACGTCGTCGGTGTGGTGGTCGAACTGCCGTGGCAGCTCCAGGTCGGCGGCGAAGGCGTGGGTCACCTCGCCCGCGTTGTCGGCGGCGAAGGCCTCGACGAACGACTCGCTGCCGGCGTTGTGGACGGAATACGACACGGCCGCGACGTCGGCGGCCGTCTCGAGAAAGGCGCGGTCGGCGCCCTCGTTGCCCGTCTGGGCGCCGAACGGCGGGTTCATCAGCACCGTGACGCCGTCGGCGTCGAGCGGCAGCTGGGTCGCGTCCGCTCGCACCCACGAGAGGTCGACCGTCGCGCCGACCCGGCGTTCGTTCTCGCCGGCCGTCGACAGCGGCGCCGGGTCGACGTCGACGCCGACGATCCGCTCCGGGCCGCGCAGCGCCGCCCCGAGGGCGAGCATCCCCGTCCCGCAGCCCAGGTCGACGACCGTCCGGTCCTCGACGTCGCCCTGGAGGTCGGCGACGTGGACGATGTGGGCCGCCAGCTCCGGCGGGGTGTGATACTGCTCCAGCGGCGCCTTCGGATCCTCGAACCCCGCGACGACCCCGAGTTCCTGTGCCAGCCGCCGTCGCGTCGCCCCGTCCGTCATTGGCTGCTGATACTCAACAGACATTCTTATAGGTTCGTATATGCATGAGAATAATCAGGTGCCTTCTGGCGCAAGTCCATCGGTGATCGACGCTCCGCGGGCGAGCGCGCGGTCGGCGAAGACGCGCCCGGCGACGTAGAGGAAGTATGCGGTGACGGTGGGGTCGCTCCGCTCGCCCGAGTTCTGCTGGTCGCCGTAGCCGACGATGTCGACCGCGAACCCGCCGAGCCGCCGCTGGAGGGGCGTCGCCTCGCTGATCCGCTCGAGACGGTCGGCGGCGGCCTGCTTCTCGGCCACGAGCCGTTCCGCGGCGACGCCCTCCTCGCCCAGCCGGTCGGCCGTCGCGGCCGCCGCCGCGTCGAACGCCTCCACCTCGAGTCGGATTCGGGCCGCGCCGAACAGCCCCCCGACCGGCCGTTCGGCGGCCAGCTCCGCGGCGTCCGTCGACAGCAGCTCCGAGCGCCGCGACCGGATCGTCGACAGGACGGCCGTGACGGGCTCGGGCGCCGCGGCCCGCCCGGCGGTCAGCGACCGCGGGCTGTCGAGGGCCGCGACGGCCTCGCGCTCGGTCTCGATGGCCGCCTCGATTGCGTCCCGCCGCGGCGGCGCGTCGGCGTCGGTCGCGGTCCCGAGGAAGCCGGCGGCGTTGGTGACCGCGAGCCGGGCCTGCCCGAGCCGGCCCCACGCCCCGCCGACGGCCGACGGCTCGGCCGGCGGCGACAGCGACTCCAGCGTCCGCGCGGCGGCGTCGAGCTGCGTGCCGGCACGGCCGAGGGCGTCCTCGGCGGCACCTGTCGTCGGGAGGCTCCGGGCGACCGGGGCCGCGAGCCGGTGGTCGAAGCCGTCCCGGAGGTCGGCGTGGCGCTCCCGCTGGGCCGCCAGCGCCGCCCGGACCGCCGCGACGTCGAGGTCGCCCGTCGTCGCCCGGGCGTAGCCGAGAACCGACCCGACGTCGCCGAACTCGCGGTCGACCCGTCGGTACTGCTGCGGCGGGGACGACCTCCGCAGTTCCTCGAGCCGTTCCCGAGCCGCCGCGAAGGGCTCCTCGCCGTCCCGGACGCCCTCCGCCGCCGACGGCTCGATGTCCGCCGCCTCGGCCTCCCGCTCGGCGGTGTCGACGAGCCGCTCGGCGGCCGCGGTGACCGTCCCCCGGTGGTCGTCGGAGACGACGGCGGCGGCCGGAACCTCCGGGGGCTCGATTCCGACAGCCTCCCCGAGGGCGGCCTCCGACGACCGCGGGACGTCGACCGGCGTCACCGTCCGCTCCGGGGTCTCCGCCGGCTGGTTCGACTCGTTGCAGCCCGCGACCAGCGCCGCTCCTACCGCCGCGAGAAGCCGGCGCCGGCTCGGAGCCATGAGGCGCCGTACCGGGCCGGGCGGAAAACCTCTTCCGGTGTGTCGGATGGCAGTGTTTAGTTACAGTGAAGTCGCGTGCTTCGGCGCTGACGGTGGTGTGTCCGGACGCCCCCTCCCGCTCGCGGCGCGAGCCGACGCTGGCTAACCAGCCGGCTCTCGCCTAACTAAACAGGGCGTGTCGGAGCGCCGACGTCCCGGCCCGTTCGTGGCGCCGCCGCGCGGCCCGACCGCCGTTTGAGCGACCGCTCCGCTCAGCGCGGCGACCCGGGGTCGTCTCCGTGCCGCTCTGCCGCTTCCGGGTCCGGGAGCCCGCCCGGCCCGGCGCGCGTCCGGTCCTGCCCGCGGTGCCGGACCGCCTCCCGCCCCGGGACCGCCGCTGCCCGTCGTCCCGGTAGTCGAGGTAGGCCGCGCCGATACCCATGCTCGAGAGGACGAATCCGATGAGCCCCCCCAGTACGGGAACGCCGCCGGTAAACACCGCGAGCGCGACCGCGACGGCCAGCGCCGCAGCCCAGCGGTCGCTCACGGCCCGGCCCGCCGCGAGGAAGCCGAGGTAGCCGACGATGGCGAGGACGATAGCCATCGGTATCACAGTGGTAACAGCGCGGAAGCCCACGGCTTCAGCCGTGGGAGAAAGCGCGTACGCTCCAGTAACCCATCCATAGAAATCCTGCCGTTCTGACTCCCCCCATCACCGATCATTAAGTGCCAGCCAGCCCTTCGGTTCAGCATATGGTGGAGGCTACGCGGACGGTTCGCATCCCGCTCACCATCCCCGATGACCGGCGGGACGACCTCCATCAGACCCGCCCCAAGTACCAGCACTGCCAGAACCAAACCGTCGAGTACTGCTGGCCGACTGCGCCGAAACAACCCGACGATCTCATCACGGACAAAGGCGATGTCGAGGCCGCACTCTACGACCAGCTTCGCAGGGACACCGACGGCCTCCACGCCAACCTCGTCCAGAAGGCCATCAAGGACGCCACCAGCGCAGTCGGCGCCACCAAATCCAACTGGGAGAGCGGCGACCGGGTCAGCAAACCCGACTTCGATGCCGCGGACGATCCGTCGTGGTCGATGACCTACGACAAGCGGGCCGCCACCTACCACCGCTACAAAGTGTCGCTGGCGACCGTCAATGGCCGCGTCGAAGCCCGCTACGTCCTCCCGCGAAAGCTAGATGGCACGCCGTATGCACGATACGTCTTCGACCGGCGGTGGTCGTTCTCGACGTCGAAACTCGTTTACGACAGCGAGCGGTTCTGGCTGCACGCCGTGATGAAGCGCCACTACACCGCCTCCGAGGCCGTCGACGAATCAAGTTCGGACACGCACAGCGGGGACTCCACCAGAGTCCTCGGCGTGGACTTGAACGTCGACGGCCCACCGCCGCGAGCAGTTCGAATCCCTGCGGGCGGAGTTACAGCAGACCGGCACGCGATCGGCCCACCGGCGAATGAAACAGCGGAAGGGCCGCGAGTGGCGCTGGTTCGACCAGTACGCCCATGACGTGGCAAACGGGATCGTCGCCGACGCCGTCCGAGTCGGGGCGACGCACGTCGCCTTCGAGCGGCTGACCCATATTCGGCGGCGCATCTCGAAGCTGCCGAAGTTCCAGCAGTGGTTCTTCCACCGCGTTCAGGAGTACGCCCAGTACAAGCTCGAGGGGTACGGGATCGAGTGCCGGCAGGTCAATCCTCGGAACACGAGCCGGGCGTGTAGCCGGACAGATTGCGACTGCGTGTCGGCGGCGAATCGGGAGGAGAAAACCTTCCGGTGTACCGCGTGCGGGTACGAGGTGAATGCGGATTATAACGCTGCAAAGAACGTTGGCTTTGCTCTTCTCGATAGCCTCAGCGATAGTGCGGATTGTCGGGGACGCTCACTCCGGCTGGCAGCTTCACCAGTATGGAGTGGGAGTCCACCGGCAAGCCCACCGCTTCAGCGGTGGGTGGCTGACGAGGAGGATACCGACGATGGTCAACACCAGCAGGACGGTGGCGATGAACGCGGCGATCGCAATTCCGACGCCGTAGATGAGCGTTTCACCGGGGTCATCCCGAATCCGGTCGGTCGTCCGTTCGGTGTAGTCCGGGGCGAGAGCGAGTAACCCGCCCGCGACGACGAGCGTGACGACCGCCGATACCAGCGCGCTCGCGGTCGCCGACAGACCCAACCCCTCGGGGGCGGGCTGCTGGGCGGCGACGGGCGAACTGGCGGCGACGAGGTAGAGAGCGACGACGCCGAGTCTGCGGGGTGTAGGGCTCGACATGTGTCGCACGCTTGCTCGAATGAAAAAAGCGTGTCGGTGGCCGACGGAAGCTACCAGGTGCCGTGGAAGGTGTCGAACTCCAGGTTCTCCAGGGGCTCCTCGCCGATCGCGATGCGGTACTCCCCGGGCGTCAGCATCGGTCGCTTGAACTGCGGACCGTCGTCGGTGGTGATGCGGGGACAGCCGGTGTTGACGTAGGCGTCCAGCCCGAAGTTGGTCAGACGGTCCGGCGTCACCTCGTCCATGGTGATGAGGTAGGCGTCATCGTTCTCGGCGACGATCTCCTGGGCGGTCTCCCAGCGGCCCTGGCCGATCTTCGTACAGAAGATGACGCCCCACTCCTCGGCGTCCATCGCCTTGTGGACCGCCGCGTACCGCTGTTTCATGAACTTCTCGGTGTCGGCGACCGTGACGACGTTGTTGACGGGGTCGGCGATGACGACCGTCTTGTCGGGGTGTTCCATGGCGAGTCCGAGTGGGTGGAACTTGCCGCCGCCGACGTAGAGGATGTGATCGGCGTCGACGTCGGCCGAGGCGTAGTTGCAGCCGAGCACCTGGCCCTCGTGGGTGAGCCGCTCGTCGCCGCGGCGGGTCTCGACGTCGAAGCCGCGCCCCTCGAGCCACGAGCGCATCTCCCCGAACGTGTTCATGTGCTGGGCGGTCGTCACCAGCCCCACCGCGGGCCGTTCGTCGGCGTCGGCTGTCGGGTCGGGGTCGGGCAGCTCCGCCAGCGACTCTTCGATGATGGGTGTAACGTCGACGTTGGAGAACAGCGGCACGTAGATGATCTTCTTGGATTCCTTCATCGGCGAGTGGCCGAAGTGGACGAACACGTCGGTCCGGCGCATCAGGTAGGTGTCGAGGTCGCAGGCGCCGTAGCAGGGCTTGCCGGAGATCATCACGTCGACCCCCTCCGGCAGCGCCGTCCGGAGGTCGTCGGCGACGCGTGGGCCCCGCCGCTTCAGGCCCTCGGGGAACTGCAGCCCGACCGTCGAGGCGTCCCGCTCGGCGACCGCCTCGACGATGCGGTCGAGCTCGTAGTCCCACGTCCGGTCGTGCTTCAGCGACATCCCCGTGTTCCGGAGGTCGCCCTCGCTCCGGTCCGTCGATTCCTGGCTCATTGTGTCTGATTGTGCGCCGGCGCGTAAAACGTGCGCGCTTCGCCATACCGGCAAGACGGCATGTGCGGCTTCCGGCACCCCTAAACGTCCGAAGCACGAACCGCGGGGTAATGAGCGTCGAAACAGCGAGCGACACCGACCGCACGGACGACGTCGACGAGCTCGCCGCGAGACTCGGCGAGGCCATCACGGACCTCCCGGTCTACGAGGAGTACCTCGAGGCCAAGGAAGCCGTCGAGAACGACGCGGAGCTACAGGAGGAAATCAAGGCCTTCGAGCGGCTGCGAGAGGAGTTCATGATGGCTCGACAGGCCGGCGAGGCGACGAACGACGACCTCCGGGAGCTGCAGCGGACCCAACAGGAGCTCCACGAGAAGCCGAAGATGTCCGAGTTCCTGCAGGCGCAGTCGAAGGTCGAGCTGCGGCTCCAAGAGCTCAACGAGCGGGTTTCCGACCCGCTCGCGGTCGACTTCGGGCAGACCGCCGGCGGCTGCTGTGAGGACTAAGCCGGCCGTCGCGGGCCGCCGACCGTCGAACCGCGTCGCTTTTTATCGGTCGCCGCGTCGCGAGCGCCATGACCGTTCACTCCGACTGGGGCGCGTGGCTCCCCGAAGCCGTCGCCGACGCCGACCCCGACGGCGTCCGACTGTGGTATCTCGGCTGCAACGGGCTCGTCCTGAAGGCCGCCGACGGGACGACCGTCTTCGTCGACCCGTACCTCGGTACCGGCGATCCGCCCCGGACCGTCCGGATGATCCCCGTCCCGTTCGACCCGACCGACGTCGTCGCCGCCGACGCGGTGTTAGCCACCCACGAGCACACCGACCACGTCCACGGGCCCTCGCAGGCGCCCATCCTCGAGGGGACCGACGCGGCGTTCTACGGGCCGTCGGCCTCCGTCGCGACGGCGCGGGCATGGCCGGACGACTACGACGTCGACGCCGACGCGCTCCTCGAGGTCGCCGAGGGCGAGACGGTCGCCGTCGGAAGCTTCGACGTCCACGTCGAGCCGGCGCGGGACCCCGACGCCGACCATCCCGTCGCCTACGTCTTCGAGCACGACGCCGGCACCGTCTTCCACGGCGGCGACGCCCGGCCGAGCGAGGCCTTCGACGACATCGGCGACCGGTACGACCTCGACCTCGGGGTGGTCGCGTTCGGTTCCGCCGGAATGATTCCGGACAAGGAGAGCCGCGAGCCGGCGCACACCGAGTGGTACGCCGACGAGAACGCCGCCGCCGAGGCGGCCGCACAGCTCGAACTCGACCGGCTCGTGCCGACCCACTGGGACATGTGGAAGGGGCTGACGGCGGACCCGGCGGCGCTCCGACCGCACGTCCGTAGCTACGACTTCCCGGAGCGGCTGGAGCTGCTGGAGATCGGCGACTCGACCGCGTTATGAACCGCCGTAACGGCACGTAAACTTATCCGCTCGACCGTCCACCCGGGGCACATGAGCGACATCGAATCCGACGACCCGGTCGTCGTCTCCGAGAACGGCGTCACGGTCGAGAAGTCGTTCGAACCGGCGGAGTTCTCGGTTCCCGCCATCGCCTATACGGTCCGCTCCGAACGCGAAGAACCGGTGTCGGTCCGGCTCGTCGACGACGTCCCCGACGACGTCGACCCCGATGACGTCGGGTTCCATCCCGACCACGGCGCCGAGTACTGGGGTATCGAGAGCGAGGACATCGCCCTCGAGCGGAGCCTCGACCCCGGCGAGGAGTTCGTCACCGTCTACGGCGTCAGGGGAGAGGACGCGGCCGGCGTCGAGCGGTTCCTCACCCCGCCGACCGTCGAGTCGGTCACGCCGTCCGACGACGCCGGCGACGGTGAGATCGTCGAGGGGGCGACGGAACCCGACCGGGACGCGTCGCTCGGGCTCGACGTCTCGGAGATGGAGATCGACTCCGGGACGGACAGGGAGTCCGGCGTTGACCTCGACATCGACCTCTCGAGCCCGTCGACGGCCGCCGCGACGGACGACTCGACCGGCGACGACCCGACACCGGGCGACGGCGCCGGCCTGACGATCGGCGAGGCGCCGACGAACGACGACCCTGCGGCCGACGTCGACCCGACACCGGGCGACGGTCCGGTCGACCTCGGTCCGGCGAGCGACGACGACCCGGCCGACGACACCGACACGGCCGTCGGCGACGACTCGACGGCCGGCGGTGCCCCGACGGTCGACGACGGCGACTCGACGACCGACGACCCGGCGGACGATGTCGAGGTCGAGGTCGATACTGGTCACGCGGACGACGATACGGGGTCTGCGGAGGACCCGGCCGCCGGCTCCGGCGGGTCCGCCGCGACCGTCGACGACTCGCTGGCCGCGGCGCTGGCGGCGGAGATACGCGACGGCGCGGTCCCGGCGGAGGACCTGAAGACGCTCCGCGCGGCACTCGGGATGTCCGGCGGCGGCAGCACTGCGGCGCGGGTCGAACACCTCCAGTCGCGGGTCGCCGACCTGGAGGCGTACACTGAGGCGCTCGAGGCGTTTCTCGACGAGGAGGGCGGCGCCGCGGCGGTCGTCGACGACCTCCGGACGGGGCTGGCGACGACGAAAGAGCGGCTCGACGCCCTCGAGTCGGAGGTCGCGGCCCTGCGGGCGGCCGTCGACGGGGACGAGGCGAGCGCCGGGCTCGTCGTCCGATTGGACGACCTCGAGGACGACGTCGAGACGCTGGAGTCGGGGCTGGTCGACGTCGCGGAACTGGGCGACCGGCTGGCGGACGCCCTCGGCGGGCTCGAGTCGCACGACGACCCGGCCCACGAGGGGTGACCGGCCGCCGCGACCAACCGCGCTGTCTTTACCGGACGAACGCCTCGGACCGGCAATGACGACGCTCAGCGTCGCCGTCCCCCGGAAGGGCCGCCCGCTGGAGGCCGTGCTCGAACGGGTGGCGGCGATGGCCGATGCCGAGGCCGTCGCCGATCGGGTCGCCTCGACGCTCCGCTATGAGAAGGCCGTCACGAAGGGCGAGCAGACGGCCGATCGACCGGTCTACGAGCGGCTGGCGGAGTACAGCGACACCGACCCCGGCGCTCCGGAGTTCACGCTGCTCCGGGACGGCCGCCCGGGGCTGCCGCGACGGATCGTCTTCGACAGCCTCCGGGTCGATGTCGGCGACCACGAGCTCCGTCTCGTCGGGCGCGAGGAGCCGTTCCGTGCGCTCCGGAAACACGAGTTCGCGTTCGGCTTCGACAGCGCCGACCTGGTGCTGGAGGAGGTGGTCAGCCTGGAGCCGGCGCCGCTGTCGTCGCTGTCGGAGCTGAACGACCGCATCGACCCACAGGACACCGACGTCCGGGTCGTCGGCGGCCTCGGCGACACCGTCCACCATACGCTGCTGTCGACGCCGGACGTCGCGACGGAGCCGACCCGGGCGTTCGTCGCCGACCACGAGGGGCCGCTCTGCATCTCGCCGCGGTACGAGCGGCTGGTACGGGCAGTGCTCGGCGGCCGGGCGCTGGACGGCGTCGAGTTCCGCTATCCCGACGACCGCCCGGAGGAGGCCGCCATCGCCTCGACCGGCCTGGGCGTCTATCTCACCGTAACCGGGTCGACGGCCCGCGACCACGGGCTCCGGGTCGGCGAGCGGCTGTTCCCGAGCGAGACCGTCCTGCTGGAGAACCCGGCCGAAACCGACGCTGACACCGAGGAACTCGCCGCCGCGCTGACCGACGGCGCCACGGTGACCGCCTGAGCGCCCGGCGCGACGCCGAATCCGGGCGTCGCCTCTGCACCGGCGATCGCGCACCCCGGGAAAACGCGGGTTCCCCCCACAAGACATTTGTTCGTCGTCACCGGCCGTGAATCATGGAACCGAAACA
Source organism: Halobacteriales archaeon QS_8_69_73 (assembly GCA_003022945.1). Taxonomy (GTDB): domain Archaea; phylum Halobacteriota; class Halobacteria; order Halobacteriales; family Haloarculaceae; genus Natronomonas. The sequence continues at coordinate 10,329 of PXRZ01000070.1, forward strand.
CGGCGGAATCGCCTCCGGGATACCGTCGATCCGGCGGGCGAAACTCGCCCTCGCGGGACTCTTCCTCGTGGCTCTCGGCGGGTTCGTCGTGGCGACCGTCGGCGTGGCCGTCCGGGGAGTCGGCGAGGTCGTTTCGACCGTCGCGCTTCCGGCGTACCTCGCGGCCAGCGTCACGCTCCCGCTGTTGGTCCTCACGGACGCCGGGCGTGGCATCCTCGACTGGACGCGGAACTCCCGATCGAGCGTACCGGTCCGTAACCGGGTGCTCTCGTCGCTCTTCGCCGCGGTCGAAGTGGCGCTCGCGGCCCTGATGCTTCTCGTGTTCGGCGGACTCGCTTACCTGCGGCTGACGCAGGCGCCCGGCCCGGGAGCCGGCGGCATCCTCGTCGGCGGTATGCTGGTGATCAGCCTCGTCGGCAGTTGTCTCGCCGTCATCGTCCTCATTGGTGGTGTTCTCGGCGTCCGGTCACACCCCGCTTGACGAGCCACGGAATCTCAGAGTTACCCGTCAGGCCGTAGCTGGCGCCCTCTATAGCAGGATATCGGTTTTCGATTCGGCTGGCGCTCCCGTTCGATTTGATATAGCAGCATGTGGTTTATTCGTTCGAAGAGTGACCCGGACCGCTCGCGAAATAGTCAGAAATACGACCAGAACCCCGTATCACCGGGGCGGCACGTGCCGGACGGCTGTTCGTCGACATCATGTCGACCGGAGGAAGCGACGCGACGTGCCGAGTGCAGGTCGGCTGTGGGCTCGCTGCCGTTTACTCGGCGGCGGCTCCGACTACGACGGTTCAGACGACTGCGACCCGATTTCCGCGGTACCGTGCTCACACGGAGTGCGACGCCGCCCGCGCCGGGAGAACAGCCGCAGCCGAACGGTCACAGCAGCGAGTAGATATTCGCCTCGTAGACCGCCCGCACCCGGTCGCCCCAGTTATGGGTGTACGTGTCGATGATGTCGGTCGCTACGTCCCCGCGGAGGTACTTCACGACGCCTCTGTCGCCGGTTCTGTCCCGGAGGTGGGTGGTAAAGAAGTGCCGGAAGTAGTGCGGCGTGACGTTCTCGGCGGCGTCGCCGCCGGCTTGGTACCAGCCCCGTTCGGCAGCGCGGTCGGCGACGACCGACCGGGCCATCGAGGGCGTCGCCCGCTTGCCCCACTCACTCGTCGAACAGAAAAGCGCCGGCGAGTCGGTGTCCGGCCGAATGGCGAGCCACGTCTTCAACAGCCGTCTTAACTCGTCGTCGACCGGGACGACGGTGTCGCGCTTCCGCTTGTTCGAGGCGGTTCGCTCCTCGCCGTTGTACGTCTCGCCCCTCGCCGGCTCGCTGGCGACGAACAGCGAGTCGGGCCGCCCCTCGAGGGTGCCGCGCGGACCGGGGTAGGCCGCCCGCATCTCCGAGTCCTCGAGGTTGAGGTCGCGCAGGTCGAGGTTGCAGCACTCCCCGACGCGGATTCCGGTCTTCAGCAGCGTTCCGACGAGCGCCCGCTCAAGGGGGTGGCCGAGCGACGCGACGAACGACCGCATCTCGGGGACGGCAATCTCCCGCCGCGCGGGGTCGGCGTCGATGGACTCGTCCATCTCCTCGGTGACGAGCCCCATCGGGTTCGACTCGTAGACCCCGACCTGCGTCATGTAGGCGTAGAACCGGTGGACGTAGGAGGCGTACGAGGCGACGGTACTGTCGGCGTGGTCCTCGCGGATCGAGTGGACCCAGGCCATGCACTCCCGGCGGTCGACCGCCCCGAGGTCGCCGCCGACCGACGCCTCGAAGTCCCGGAGGACCCGCTCGTAGGCCGACCGGGTGCGGTCGCTGCGGCCGTGGAAGGTCATCTCCTGCAGGAAGTACTCGATCGGGTCGTCGGGCCGCGTCGACGCTGCCCGGTCGTCAACGCCCATCCTCCACCACCGTGTAGCTGCCCTGTCGGCCGCTGTACCGGACCCGGTTTTCCGCCTGGAGCTCCTCGAGGGTCTCATCGAGTCGCTCTTCGATGTCGTTAGTCACGCCGGCGAGGAGGGCGTTCCAGTCGGCGGTACCCCGCTCCTCGAGCACTGCGAGAACCCGGGTCTTTAGCCCGTCGACCCCTGGAGTTGCGTCCGGAGATACGGGTTCGTCGCCTCCGTCGGCGAGGTCGAACCCCCGCCGTCCCGCCTGTACCATCGCCCGGACGTACTCCGCCTGGCTCATATCGAGCTCGTCAGCCTCCTCGCGCCAGCGGTCCCGCTGGCCGGCCGGCACGTACGTCTGGACCGAAACCCGGTCGCTGCTCATGCACGGGCGGACGGACCGGTGCCATATTAACCTACGTCAGACACCTCGATAAGAGTCTTTATCGATCGGACTGACCTCTCATCCGGCGGCAGAGACGACGAATATCGATGGAAGTAAAGTGCATGGATTTAGATTGAACGATACACGACAGACGCCCGATCCAGCTCCGGGTGAGACCGGCACGGCAGCTGCAGATCGCTCCGAGCCACGATCGAACGCGGTCGAATGACGACTCCCCTACCATTTCCTCTCGACCGACCGGCGGAGGTGCCTACACGGTGCCCGCCACTGGTTCGATGTAATGACAATGAAGAGCGGAGTAGGGTGCGAGCGGTCCAACGTACCGCCGGTGGCCCGTGATTCGTTATTGTTTCCGTCCCGGTGCGAGCACGAAGTCCTGGACTCGCGGTAGCGTCGGTCGCCTCTCGGTCCCGATGACACCGCGCCGTGGTGTCACCGGATGTCCGCTGTCGACACCCCAATTGTGCGTATCGAGTGTATCAGCTTCGATTCCGTCCGGTGGGACGAGCATCGTCTCTTAACCGACTGCTCCGCGTCCTCGATGTGGAATCGGGAGGTGTCCGTCCCGATAGCAGACTGCTGCCGCCTCTCTGGCTGCCGGCAGTTACCTGCTGCCGCGCCGGCCGCGAACCACCGAGACGGCGGCAGGGCCGCTGCACAACAGCACTCGAGAGTAACGAAGAACGGCCTGCAGGTCTGTAGTCCCGACTTGAGACCGCTGTGAAAGGAGTTGACGGATACTCCGGGTATTGCTGTCAATACGGACGCAGTCCAGCAGTCGGACATTGATACCCGGCCGACTGCCGTCTTTCCCTGCGCGCTACCCGAAACCCCTCGTCAAAAGTCGTGTATACCGTACTTTTGATTGATGGAACTCATCGCGCCAGCGACTGGTAAACTGCATACTGCTATATCAAAATGCGGCGTACGATTGGGGTGATCTGACCCCCGGACAAAGTCGTTTTCGAGCGTTTCTCACCTCTACAGCGTCGCTGCCCCGCGCCTCCGGCGGTGACCAAGTTCCCGCCGGTAGCCGTCGCGGCGGCCGGACCCGCCGTTGACGTCGGGGCCGTCCGCGGGTGGTCAGCGGTTCGGGCTACATACTCAGTTCGAGCGCCCGCTGCCACGGACGACCCCAGGTATCGTGGTCGCAGCGGCGGTTCTCGGCTGTCTCCACACGGTGGTCGTCGAGACGTGCGCCGCGGTGGTCGCGCGGCCGTCGGTATCGACCGGCCTTCCACTCCTCGCGGTCGCCTTCGGCGGCCTGCCGTCCGGACGATGGTCCGGGAGGTTCGGAAACGAATCTGAACACTCCGAACTCACATCGTCACGGACGGTAGTCTGCTGGAGCACACCGAATCGCAGGTCGCCTCGATGGTCCGCCGGCTGGCCCAGCCGGTCGACGTGCCGGAACCGTCCGTCGGGGTCATCGGCTCCGAGCGACCGAGTCGAGACCGTTGGCGGCGGGGATGATGTCGTTCTGCTGATGTCTTCGGGACTGATCGGTGTGCTCCCGGAGGCGGAGCTAAGGATGATGCTCATCCACGGGGTCGTCCACCTGGCCAACGGCGACAGTCAGGTGATGGGCGCGGCCCTCGGGCCGGTGCCGGCGGCCGATAAGTGGATTCGGGAGGAGCCGACCGACTCCGGGGACCGGGTCTGGAATCTGGTGTTCAAACCGCTGAGGCGGTACGGACGGTTCGGCGTCGCGGTACCGTCCCGCGGGCGCGAGCGCGCGATCGGTCACAGCGGCCGAACTGACCGGATTGCCGGCGGCGCTCGCGGGCGCCCTCGAACGGCTGATCGAGGCGCGGAGCGGACCGGAGACCGACCTCCGGGAGCGAGAGCGCTCGATCGCGGCCGCAGACATCCTGCCGCCGACGGAGCCCGGCGTCTCGACCGGGCTGTTCCGGACCCACTCGCCGGTCGAGACGCAGGTCGAACATCTCAGATCGATGACCGAATCTGCCGGGATGGAGCGGTGACGTCCGGCTCTTTAGTGACATGTAAATCATATGCTGATATATCGAATCGATGCGCCGCGGTCGAAAATCCAATGACCGGCGGAATAGGGGTGGTCGAGCGTCTCAATGGTCCCGGACCCGAATCTGTCTGTCCCGCGTCGGTCTTCGAATTATGTGTTCGAAGTCGTGAGAATCGCCGTCGAGTCCCGGTTACCGCGGCGCCCGTATCGTACGACGACCGGGAGAGAACCAGGAACTCTGTGTTATCGCACGCCGTCGGGTAGCGTCCCTTGATCCGTCGGGAACCAGGCGAGGTCGTGGTCGGCGTCCAACCGCACGCGGACGTGGTCGTCGAGCGAGACCTCGTCGTCGTGGTTGTGCATGCAGCCGACGACGTCGCCGGATTCGAGTTCGACGCGGTAGAGGACGGTCGGGCCGAGGTACCGCCGGTGGACGATCTCGCCGTCGGGATCCGTCGTCGTCGCCTCGGCGCGGACGTCGTCCGGCCGGATCATCAGGTCGATCTCGGTGCCGCGGTACTCCTCGGTGAGGCCGTCGACGCGGTCGAACGGGACGCAGCCGAGCGGCGTCTCGACGCAGCCGTCGGCGACCCGGCCGGAGACGAAGGAGGCGTGGCCGAGGAAGTCGGCGACGAACCGAGAGGCCGGCTGCTGGAAGACGGCCTCCGGCGTCCCGACCTGCTCGATGCGGCCGTCGCTCATCACGGCGACGCGGTCGGAGATGGACATCGCCTCCTCCTGGTCATGGGTGACGGAGATGGCGGTGACGTCGGCGGCCTTCAGAATACCGCGGACCTCCTCGCGCATCCGTACCCGCGTGTCGACGTCGAGGTTCGAGAACGGCTCGTCGAGCAGCAGCAGGCTCGGCTCCGGCGCCAACGACCGGGCCAGCGCGATCCGCTGCTGTTGGCCGCCGGACAGCTCCTCGGGCGGCTTGTCGTCGTGGTCGGCCAGCCCGACCAGCTCCAGCAGCTCGTCGACCCGCCGGCGCCGCTCCGGCTCCGCCCAGTCGTCGATGCCGAAGGCGATGTTCTCCCGTGCGGTGAGGTGCGGAAAGAGGGCGAACTCCTGGAAAACGACGCCGACATCGCGGTCCTCCGGCGGGGTGAAGCCCGCCCCGGAGACCGCCTCCCCGCCGATCCGGACCGTCCCGGCGTCAGGCCGTTCCAGTCCGGCGATGAGCCGCAGCGTCGTCGTCTTCCCGCAGCCCGACGGCCCGAGCAGGGTCAGCAGTTCGCCGTCGTACACCGAAAGCGACAGCTCACGGATCACCGACGTCCCGTCGTAGGACTTTTCCAGTCCGTCGAGTTCGAGCACCGACTCCCCGTGCGTCCGGGCATCGTCGGTCGCCTCCGGGAAGCGTTCGAGGAGTTCGCTAGACACAGCGCTCACCTCGACGGCTCGCCGCGGCCGGCGTCTCGACTCCCATCGTTCATAGCTGTTTAGGGAGGCCAAAAGTACCTTGCGCTCCCGGACGACCCCGACCGACGGTCCCCAACGCTTAGGCACGTCCCACGAGATGCCTGGACATGACCGACGTAGCCGTCGTCGGCGCCTCGATGACGGAGTTCGGCCGGCGCGAGGCGTGGATTCGGGAACTGCTCGCGGAGGCGGGCGCGGCGTGTCTCGAGAGCGCGACCGTCCCGCCGGACGCCGTCGACCACCTGTACGTCGCCAACATGGCCAGCGGCGAGTTCGAGGGTCAGACGGGTATCTCCAACGCCCTCGCGTCCGACCTCGGGGTGGTGCCGGCCTACACTCAGCGGGTCGACCAGACGTCGGCCTCCGGCGGGGCCGGCATCTACGCCGCCTGGCAGTCCGTCGCCAGCGGTGTCTCGGAGCTGACGCTACTGGTCGGCGGCGAGAAGATGACCCACCGGACGACCGGCGAGTCGACGGACGTCATCGCCTCGCTCACTCACCCCGTCGAGTACAAACACGGCGTGACGCTGCCGTCGTTTGCCGGGTTGACGGCGCGACGCTACCTCGAGCGGTTCGACGCCCCCCGGGAGAGCCTTGCACGGGTCGCCGTCAAGAACCACGCGAACGGCGTGCTGAACCCCCACGCGCAGTTCCAGGAGGAGATCGACGTCGAGACGGCCATGGAGTCGCCGATGGTGGCCGACCCGCTGCGGCTCTACGACTTCTGTCCGGTGACCGACGGCGCCGCGGCACTGCTGTTCTGTCCCGCTGACCGGGCCGCGGAGTACGCCGACGATTACGCCGTGATCACGGGCGTCGCCGGGGCGACCGACACGCACGTCGTCCACGAGCGGGTGGAGCCGACGCGGATGGACGCCGTCGCCGACGCCGGCCGCGACGCCCTCCACATGGCCGGCCGCGACCCCGACGACATCGGTGTGGCCGAACTCCACGACATGTTCACCATCCTCGAGTTCCTCCAGATGGAGGCGCTGGGGTTCGCGCCGGAGGGCGAGGCCTGGCGGGCGGTCGAGGCCGGCCGGACGGACCGTGACGGGGAACTGCCGGTCAACACGTCCGGCGGGCTGAAGTCGAAGGGCCACCCCCTGGGGGCGACCGGCGTCGCCCAGGGCCACGAGATATACAGGCAGGTGACCGACACGGCCGGCGAGCGGACCGTCGGCGCCGACGTCGGGCTGGCGTGCAACGTCGGCGGCTTCGGCAACTGCGTCACCGTCGCCGTCATGGAGGGACGGTAATGGAGGCCTACCGCTACGCGGACGGCTCCGTCGGCTACCCGGGTCACCCGGCCGGGCCGGACGGCGACGACCCCGTCGGGACGGTCGACCTGACCGACCACACCGCCGAGGTGGTGACCTGGACGGTCTCCCACGCGACGCCGCCCGGCGTCCGGGAGCCGAACGCCCTCGCGATCGTCGAGTTCGACGTTGACGGGACCGGCGTCCGGGCGATCGGCCAGCTGACGACGGCCGATATCGAGGTCGGCGACGAGGTGCGGCCGGTCCGTTGCGAGGAGTTGCGGGACCCGTCGGTCTGTCTCCGCGAGCAAGAGAGCCAGTCGTGGGAGGGTTACCGGTTCGAGCCGGTCTGAGGCGGCCGGTCAGACGTCGTCGTCCGGCTCGTCGCCGTCGTCCGGGCCGTCGACCTGCCGCCGGATGGTCTCGAGTTCCTTGTCGACGTCTATGTCGACGTCATCCGACGCCTCCTCGGCCGTCTCGCCGTCGTCCGACCCGCCGGGCCCGTCGACGTCGACCTCGATCGCCCCGGTCGTCTCCTCGGCTGACGCCGATTCCGCCTCCGCCTTCGCCAGCCGCTCGTCCACCTCCGAGCGGAGCTCGCGGGCCCGCGACAGCAGCCGCCGAACCTCCGGATCGTCGGGCGTGCCGCCCTCGGCGGCCGTCTGCAGCTCCGCCAGCGCGTCGTCGAGCCGCTGGAGGGTCGCCCGGCTCGCGGCGGCTACACCCTCGCGACCCCCGGCACGGACGGCCTCCAGCCGGCCGCCGGCGTCGGCCAATTCTTCGGTCGCCTCGATGGGTCGACCGTCGGCCACCCGCAGCGCGGCCGCCAGCAGCTCCAGCAGACGGACGTTCGCCTCGAGCAGCGAGATGAGTGCCGGGATGGTGTACTGCTCGGTGAATCGGAGGAGCTCTCCGGGCGACGGCGGCCGCGGCAATCCGAGCGGGCCGGTGCGGGCCGGCGGGTCACGCAGCTCCGACCGCAGCTCCTCGAGCGTCGCCGTCAACTCGCGGACGGACGCCTCGAAGTCGTCTCCGTCGTCCATACGGCGCGTGCGTGGTCGAGGCTGATAACGATACGGAAGCCGCTCGGAACATTTATAAATAATCGGATTTATTTTAGGCTAAGAACAATGGAATTCGAATCTGACCCACCATCCGATGCCGGCGTCGTGCAGGGGCTCGCGGCGCTTCGGCGCGAGGGCGGGTCGGTGCTGGCCGTCGGCGCCGCGAGCGGCGCCCAGCACGACGTCTGCCGGCGGTTCATCGAAGGCGACGACGACCGCATCTTCGTCGATACCGACGGCCCCGTCCGCGACGACGAACCAGCCGACGAAGTCATCGAACGGCCGTTCACCACGCGGAGCACGGCGACATCCGATGCCTCCGGCCCTACCCCAGGCGGAATCACGGCGCTCGCCGCCGACGTCGAGGCGGCGACGCGCGATCACGGCGAGACAACCGAGACGCCGCGGATCTGCGTCGACTCGCTCCGACCGTTCGTCGACGGCACCGACATCCCGACGCTCGTCGCCGCGCTCCGGTCGGTCGGTGCCGCCGCCGAGGAGGCCGGTGCGGTCGCTCACTTCCACCTTCCCGCCGTGCCCGAGGCGGTTCCGGAGCCACTGTTCGAGGCCGTCGACGCCGTCGTCGAGGTCCGGCGGCGCGGCGGCACCACCCACCAGCGGTGGCGCTTCCCCGGCCGGACCGAGACGACCGGCTGGGTCCGGGTTTAGGGCGACCAAAACCCTTTAGCCTCCCCGGTGCGGAATCGTCGGTAATGGCAGCCATCGAGGAACGAGACGAACGGTCGGTCGACCTCAGAGCGCACTCGACATCGCCTGATCGGACGGTGTTTACCGAACCAAACAACAACGACGGGTGGATCGCGACGGATCACACCGTCAACGTCGAACGATAACATCCTCCCTGGAGTGAACGGAGAGGGAGCGAAGCTCCCTCAAGCAGTCGGGCGTCGCCCGACGACAGCGTGGCGTCGGAGACGCCACGAGCGGACGGCAAAGCCGTCAACGCCGGGGGTTCCCGAGCGTTGGGATATTATGGGTTCGCGGCGCACCTGCTTTTGTGGGGCGACTCGCCCCGTGGATTTGTCGAACAGGCGCACCACTGGCTGTGCCATCCAGCCGTTATCCCTGTCTTCCTCATCACAGGCGAGACTCCGGAAAAAGACAACCGGGCTCACGCGATTTACGCCCGGTCGTCAGACTACGTCTGACGGGCAATCAGAAATCGGAGATTTCTGATGACGGCCTGAAGGCCGGGATTCTCTCGCTCACTCAGGATAGAAGCGACCGTTCAGTTCGTCGCCGACTCGAGGACCAGCGTGTCGTCCTCGAGGTAGTGTTCGAGGTGGTGGGCGTGTTCCTCGAGGGTTTCGAGGTTGTCGCGGAGGATCTCCTCGGTGGTGTAATCGCCGAGCTCGGCGGCCAGCGCGACGTGGTCGCGCATCGTCTCGATCATCGTCGCCATC
>PXRZ01000070.1:19823-21024 GCA_003022945.1 Halobacteriales archaeon QS_8_69_73
GCCCTCGACGTTCCAGTGGTGCTTCTTGAGCTGGTGGTACAGCACGTACGACGCCGCGAGGTCGGTGTTCAGCGCGTCGATCAGCTGCCGGGCCTTCTCCTCTTCGATGCGGAGAGCTTCGCTCTCTTCGACGCTACCGGCCTGACGACGGACGGATTCTTGGGTGCTCATACAAGTGCTATTTGTCCCTGGATTAACTTAAATCTTCTCGCCTGGATAAACACTTTTTAGCTTCGCCCAAATATATTTTGTCTATCGTTGAACCAGGTGCCGTCTTTGCCGACGCCGCGGTTCAGTCGACCGGGGGCCGCAGACGTCGTTTTTCCTGCGTGCGGCTCGCACGCTCGCGGCCGTTCATAAGCGCTTTTATGCCCCGCTACAGTACGGGAGTGTACAGCCTGCGCGGGGCTGTGATGCTCCTAGCCGGATAGGGACGAACGCGCCCGTCCAGGGTGCGAGAACCGCGCCGACCGCCCGGTCGGCGAGCTGGTTCGACGGCGGGGGAGCGCGAGCCCGCGCGCAGGAGGAGCAACTACAACAAATGTCAGTATACGTAGACTTCGACGTGCCGGCCGACCTCGAGGACGACGCCATCGAGGCGCTCGAGGTCGCCCGAGACACGGGATCGGTGAAGAAGGGAACGAACGAGACGACGAAGGCCGTCGAACGCGGTAACGCCGAGCTGGTGTACGTCGCCGAGGACGTCAGCCCCGAGGAGGTCGTCATGCACCTCCCGGAGATCGCCGACGAGAAGGAGACGCCGTACGTCTTCGTCGAGACACAGGACGACGTCGGCCACGCCGCCGGCCTCGAGGTCGGCAGCGCCGCCGCGGCCGTCGTCGACGCCGGCGAGGCCCAGGACGACATCGACGACATCGCCGAGAAAGTCGAGGAGCTCCGGTAGGTGAATCATGAGTGCTGAGGAAAACGGGGGCGGCGCGACCCCTGCAGAAGTGATCGAGGTCGTCGGCAAGACCGGCATGCACGGCGAGGCCATGCAGGTCAAGTGTCGAATCAAGGAGGGCGAAAACCAGGGCCGCATCATCGCCAGGAACGTCCTCGGGCCGGTGCGGGTCGGCGACGTCCTCCAGCTCCGCGAGACCGCCCGCGAGGCGGACGCCATCGGAGGACAGTAACCATGCCGCAGACGAACGCCTGTGACTACTGCGGCGCCGACATCGAGCCCGGCACCGGGACGATG
>PXRZ01000070.1:21110-46783 GCA_003022945.1 Halobacteriales archaeon QS_8_69_73
CCGGAGCCGGCCGACGAGGCCGAGACCGAAACGCCCGACCTCGAAGCCGCCGAAGACGAGACGGACGCCGAAGAGACGGAGGAGGCCGACGCGGCCGACGACGCCGACGAGAGCGGTGACGACGAACCCGAAGACGAGGAGGTCGAGGCCTGATGGCCGACGCCGAGCGGACCTTCGTGATGGTCAAACCCGACGGCGTCCAGCGCGGGCTCGTCGGCGAGATCGTCTCTCGATTCGAGGACCGCGGGCTGAAGCTCGTCGCCGGGAAGTTCGTCCGGATCGACGACGAGCTCGCTCGCGAGCACTACGCCGAACACGTCGACGAGCCGTTCTTCGACGACCTGCGGTCGTTCATCACCTCGGGACCCGTCTTCGCGATGGTCTGGGAGGGCCAGGACGCCGTCGCGCAGGTCCGGACGATGATGGGCGAGACCGACCCCACCGAGTCGCCGCCGGGCACCATCCGCGGCGACCTGGGGCTCGACCTCGGCCGGAACGTGATCCACGGCTCCGATACCGAGCCCGGTTCCGCCGAGCGGGAGATCGAGCTGTTCTTCGACGACGAGGAGCTGCTCGACTACGAGCGGATTGACGAAACCTGGCTCTACGAGTAGCCCCCCGATTTTTATTGATTCGCGTACCCGACGTTTATCTCGCCGGCATCGAGTTCGGCCTCGACCTCGCGGGTGGCCTGGACCATGTTCTCCATCTTCCGGTAGGCGACCTCGCGGGGCAGGAGCTCGCTCACTACGTTCGCTCGTCGCCGCGAACCGCCTTTGGGGGGCGACCTGACGGACGCCCCTTCGGCGGATGCCACGACCGAAGTTCGTTCCAACGGCAACAGTGGGGATCAGCCGGTCGGTCGAACGTGCAGACCGACCGCTCAAGATAGTACCAGTTTCAATAGATGTTCTTCGCCGCGTGCAAGATACAGGGCGCATTTGCAGCACCATCTCGTCGATGAGTATGGTTAGTGAAACCAGTCGAAATGGAGAATCCGTCATTGTCGAAGCTCGGATGTAGAGCAACTCGGTTTATTCAATCGCTGCTCACACTCTCCGCCTTAGCCCTTGCCCGGGCAATCACCTCCGGCCTGCCGTGGAGCTTGATTCTGACTTCGTTTTCGACGTAGGATACGGAATCGACTGCCGCCCGGTCGTACACCCACGAAACGAGTTGCATCGCCTCGCCGCAGTTCGGGACCTTGAGGACCACCTCATCAGTCGGGAGACGCTCGTTAACCAGTCGGACGAGCGCTCCGAGGTGTGTCGCCTTGCGGACGCTTATCGGGATTGGCGACGGGGCAATCGACTGTACGGCTTCGAGCCGTTCGAGTTCGGTTGCGTCGTCAACGGTGTCGACCTTGTTGACAGCGGTGACAATGGATGACTCATCGACACCCTGGGCTGACAGCACCTCTAGAGACAGGCGGGTCTTCTCCCGTAACTCTTCGATAGGGTCGGTTATATCGACGACTAAGACGACCACATCCGCAGCGGCTGCTTCTGATAGGGTGGAGCTGAATGACTTGACGAGCCAATGGGGTAGGTCTTGGACGAAGCCGACAGTGTCGGTCATGAGCGCCGGTCTGCCGTCGAGTGTCGCTCGACGTGTCGTCGTCTCTAGAGTCTTGAACAACCGATCTTCGATCGCAGCTGTCGAGTCTTTCTCCGAATACTTCGGAGCCGATTCATCCTTCTCAATGGTCATTTCGTCAGCAAGGCGGTGGAGCAGCGTCGATTTGCCAGCGTTCGTGTACCCCGCAATAGTGATGAGATCGAACCCTTTCTCGCGGCGTCGTTCTTGATGCTGCTTGGCCGGATTTGGAAGCGACTCTAACTTTCGTTCGAGTTCCGCGATCCGGTTCTCGACACCGTTGACGATCGTGCCCTTTTCCAGGGCGATATTTATTCCCTGCGGATCGGCATCTTCCTCGATGCGTGGGCGCTCGTAACGCAACTGTGCGAGTTCGACCTGTAACTGGGCGCGGCGAGTCGTCGCTTGGTCTGCGAATAATTGCAGGATGAGGTGGTACCGATCGAGCACCCGCGTTTTTGCCGGCATCACCTCTCGAATGTTGATCATCTGCTGCGGTGTCAACTTACCGTCGATGACAACGAGCTTCGCCTCGGTTTGTTCGATTACTTCGGCTATTTCATCGATTTTTCCGCCCCCAAAGTACGTCCCTGGATCTTCTGGCCGGGCTTGCGTTACTTCATCAAGGATATCGTATCCTGCTGCGGTCGTGAGCGCTCGGATCTCATCGGTGTCGATGGGCGGACTGTCCGTACGTTTGGCTGCGACAGCGCCGGGTCCCGTCTGGTTTGACATTGTATCTGATCATGGGTGTGTATATCTGTAGGCAATCCAAGCTAGCCTGAGACAATTGAATAGCCGCAGGCTAGCGGGTGTCTTCGATTCCGGCGATATCACGCCTAAGACCGGTGGCTATCGGTCGGAGGAGCGGACATGCCGTGTCAGACGAGGGAAAGGGTCTCCATCGGCCTTCAGATAGGCATTTCTGGCTATCCATATAAACGTTCCTCTAAGTTGGACAGAGTCAGTCGTAGACATCTGGGCTAGATCAATCGTTACTTCGGTCCGCCGACCAAAATGAACGAATAATAAAACGCTTAGGCACAATCGGTACGGTCCTCTGTGATGTATTCAATCTCTATATCTTGTACAGTGCTTCTAATAAGAATCAGATATATCCTGAATTTTTTCGCTACGTCGCTCATCTACATCAATCGGCCTAACAATCGGAGGCCTGCATCCGCCGGGGGGGTCCGTCAGGTCGCCCCCGAAGCGGTTCTCCCGCGCGACAGGAGCGAGTCGCTATGTTTCACGGCGCCTTTAGCGCCGTTCAACGCTCCGAGGCGACGAAGCCGCCTCGCCAGTTTTTCCCACGTATCGTCGACCAGCTCCGCCAGCTCGTCGGCCAGCCGCTCGTCGCCGGTCTCACGCGCCCGAAACGAGGTAGACGGCGAGGACGGCGAAGAGGATGCCGAGGGCCTTCCGGGCGGTGAACTCCTCGCCCAGCGCGAGGACCCCGATCATCGAGGAGAACACGAGGAACATCGCGAAGACCGGCGTGACGACGCTCACCGGCCCGAGCGACAGCGACCGGTACAGCGCGAGGATGCCGACGCTGAGGAAGGCGCCCGCCGCGAGCACGTACCGTAGCTTCGGCGAGGTCAGGTGAGTGATGACGTTCTGGCCGGTGTAAGCCAGCACGACGAACGTCATCACGATGAGCAGGCCATTGGAAATGACCACGGCGACGTCGCTCGGGACCGCGTCGGGGCCCGTCGTCGCGACGCGCATCAGCGGCGAGACGAGGGCGTACGACCCCATTGCGAGAAGCGCATACGGCAGATATCCGTTCATGCAGGCGCTTCGTCCGGTGCGGACAAGTGTCTGCCGACCTACGCATCCGGCCCTGGGGGGCGGCGCGGCGGCCGGGTCGGTCAGTCGAGGTCCACCTCGCCGGCGTCGAGTTCGGCCTCGACCTCGCGGGCGGCCCGGACCATGTTCTTCATCTTGCCGTAGGCGACGTCGCGGGGGAGAAGCTTCAGCCCGCAGTCCGGGGAGACGGTCAGCCGCTCCGGCGGCACCACCTCGAAGCCCCGCCTGATGTTCGCCTTGATCTGCTCGACGGACTCGACCTCGGCGGTGTGGGCGTCGACGACACCCAGCGCGAGGTCGGCCGTGAACTCGTGGTCGGTGAACACGTCCAGCTGCTCGTACTGGCCGTTGCAGAGTTCGAGGTCGAACTCGTCGACGGGGTACTCAAGGATTTCGGGGTAGATGCGGAAGTAATCGCCGTAGCAGACGTGGAGACCGACGCGGACGTGTTCGGGGATGTCGTCGACGATGCGGTCGAGACATGCCCCGACGATGGCGTGGTCGTCCGGCGTCGTCGCCAGCGCCGGCTCGTCGATCTGGATGTACTGCGCGCCGGCGTCGACCAGCCGCACGATCTCCTCGTTGACCAGGTCCGCCAGCTCGTAGGCCAGCTGCTCGTCACCGTCGTAGGCCTCGTTGAACGACCACGACGCCAGGGTGTACGGTCCGGTGATAGGGACCTTCACCGGGCGGTCGGCGATGCCGGCGGTGAACTCGTACTCGTCGACCAGCCACTCCTCGCCGTAGGACACCTCCTCGACGACGGAGGGCTTGTCAAAGTAGTTGTGGCCCCACACCTTCACGGGGCCGTTGAACCCGTAGCCGTCGATGCGGTCGGCGAAGTACTCGACCATCTCGTTGCGCCGCATCTCGCCGTCGACGACGACGTCCAGGCCGGCCCGGACGTGCTCGTCGGTGATGAGGCGGGCGGCGTCGTCCATTGCCTCCTCGAGGCGGTCGTCATCGAAGTCGTGGTCGCCGTCCTCGGCGAGCTCCTTGGCGCGGTTGAGCCACTTCGGCTTCGGGTAGGAGCCGACGACCGTCGTCATCAGGAAGTGGTCGTTGTCGTGGTCCGGCGGCCGGAACCGCTCGCGGCCCTCGGTCATGCCGACACCTCCTCGGCGGCCGCGGCCAGCGCCTCAAGCTTCGCTTCGAACCTGTTCACCGGCAGGAAGAACAACCCCGTGTTCGGCGTGGCATACACCGTTTCGAACTCCTGGGCGGGGACGCTCTCCCGGACCCAGTCGACGCGCTCGACGATCTCCGCGGGCGTCTCCACGAGCGTGTTCTGCCCGTCGACGACCCCCAGCCCGACCGCGTCCTTCGTGCCGTACTCCTGGATGTTGTAGACGTTCGTCTCGTGGTCGGAGACGAAGTCGAAGCCGATGGCGTCGACGTCGGCGTCCATGAGATGGGCGTACGGCTTCTCCGGGATCGCCCCCCAGTAGGTGTGGACGACGACGTCGGCCTCGACGGCGTCGGCCACGCGGTCGACGGCGGCGCTGGCGCGGCGGTCCTCGCCGTCGTCCGGCGGGTCCGTCACCAGCGACGGCTCCAGTAGGAACAGCGTCTCGACGGCCGGCAGCGCCGCGGCCTCCTCGGCGAGAAAGCCCGCGACGGCGTCCAGAAAGGCCGCCTCGTCGCCGTAGTGTTCGTCCGTCGCCAGCTCCGACAGCGAGTACGGTCCCGGCAGGACGGCCTGGTCGACGCCGGCGGCCGCGTCGAGCTCCGCGGCGACGTCGCCGTCGTAGTCCAGCTCGCCGGCGACGACCGGCTCCCGGTAGAAGTTGTTGTTGTCGTAATACCGGACGATGCCGCGGGTCTCGACGCTGTCGTGGACGGCCAGCGGGTGGGCGAGCATGTCGTCCCACCGGAGCTGGCCCTCGACGACCCGGTCGAGGCCGGCGGCCTGCTGGCGCTCGATGGCCTCGCTCCGCGCGCGCTCGTAGACGTCGACGACCTCCCCCGACTCCGACCCGGAGACCAGGTCGCCCTTCTGGTGGCCCTTCAGGTCCGACAGCTCCTCTTTGGCCCGATCGGGCAGCGGGAACAGCCCCGGCGTCGTCGCGATTGCCTCGGTCATCACCGCTCGGTACGTGATGACGGCGTTTAATATTTCCTACTCAGCTATCACTGAGAGTTATCTGCTGAACAGGCGCGATACCACGGCCTTCAGGCCGTGGATACGCGCCGTCATCTGGTGACATGTTCCACCGATACCGACAGGGCTGAATGTTCCATGTTAAACATAGCTTTCAATATTCTACATTCCATAATTAGTTATGATCGCAGTACGATGCTGGAGACAACTCGCACCTACGTTGCACGCATCACGAACTACAGTCAGGTTCGTGACGACCTCGACCAGTGCGGGTTCTCCGCATCCAAACTGTGGAACGTCGGACGCTACTACATTCAACGACGGTGGGACGAAGACGGTGAGATCCTCGACGAGAAGGAACTCAAATCGGAGTTGAAACACCACGAACGCTATAGTGACCTCCATTCGCAGTCAAGTCAGCGAGTTCTCGAAGAGCTTGCTGAAGCGTTCACCGGCTGGTACAACGCCGACGACGGCAACAACCCCCCCGGCTACCGGAAACGTGGCGACCGTCACCCGCGCTCTACCGTGACGTGGAAACAGAAAGGTATCAAGCACGACGACAAGCACGGCCAACTTCGCCTCTCGAAAGGCTGGAATCTGAAAGACGGGCGGTCGGACTTCATCCTCACGGAGTACGAAACCCGTCCCGACGTAGAAATTGAGAACGTCCAGCAAGTGCGTGCTGTCTGGAACGGAGACGAGTGGGAACTTCACCTCGTCTGCAAGAAAGAAATTCCAGTCGAAGATGCCCCCGGTGACAACACGGCGGGTATCGATCTTGGTATCAGCAACTACCTCGCTATCGACTACGAGGATGGCTCCTCGGAGTTATATCCGGGGAACGTGCTGAAAGAGGATAAACACCACTTCACCCGCGAGGAGTACCAGACCGAAGGCGAGAACGGCCCAAGCAAGCGTGCGCGGAAGGCTCGGCAGAAACTCTCTCGACGCAAAGATCACTTCCTCCATACCCTCAGCAAGCACATCGTGCAACGGTGTGTTGAAAAGGGCGTGGAGAAAATAGCGGTTGGTGACCTCAGCGACATCCGCGAAGACAAGAACGGCGACTCGCGGAATTGGGGTGCGTCGGGGAACAAGAAACTCCACGGCTGGGAGTTTGACCGATTCACGAACCTGCTGGAGTATAAGGCCGAGGAACACGGGATTCTCGTTGATCGTACGGACGAGGAAAACACGAGCAAGACATGTTCGTGTTGTGGGCAGATTCGAGATGCGAACCGCGTGGAGCGCGGTCTGTACATCTGTGAGTCATGCGAGACGACGATGAACGCGGACGTGAACGGTGCGGTGAATATCCGGCGAAAGATAACTCAGAGTCCCCCGACGGGGGATATGAGTAACGGCTGGTTGGCACAGCCCGGAGTCTTCCTGTTCGACCGCGAGAGCGGGTCGTTCAAAACGAGAGAACAGAGAGACTGCAAACCATAATATCCCAACGCTCGGGATTCCTGCGTCTTCAGGCGGAGGAGGGTGTCAACTCGAGGACGACGAGCCGCTCGAACGGGAACGACTCCTCGGCCCGCTCGTGGGCCTCCAGTCCCGCCGCCGTCGCCAGTTCCCGCACGGCGTCGAGGCCGGTCAGCGAGGAGACGAGCAGGTACGCGCGGCCGTCCGGCCGGAGCACCCGGCCGACGTCGTCGAGAAACGGCCGGACGACCCGGCGGCCGTCGTCGCCGCCGGACAGGGCGTACTCCAGTGGATCGTCCCACTCCCGTTCCGGCGGCGTCGGCAGGTACGGCGGGTTGCAGAGGACGACGTCGGCGCTCCCGGCGGCGAAGGGGGTGGTGAGGTCGGCCCGGACGACCCCGACGCCGGACTCGCGGGCGGCCGCACAGGCGTCGGGGTTGATGTCGCAGCCGACGACGGCGGCGCCCGTCGCTTCCCGGACCGTCGCGGCGACGTAGCCGGAGCCGACGCCGACCTCCAGCACCCGCTCGTCGGCGGCGACCGCCTCGGCGGCCGTCTCCGCCAGCAGCCGGGAGTCCTCCGCCGGCTCGTACACCGTCGGCATCTCGCGGCGCTCGGGGAGCGTCATTCCTCTTCGTCCCCGTCGTCGGCATCGTCGTCCCCGCGGCCGTGTCGGCCGTGTTCGTCCTCGACCGGCTCGACGAGGCTCTCGTCGGTCGTCCCCGGGTAGACGTCTCCCTTCTCGCGGGGATGGGGACTCGAGATGTCGTGGTCCTCGTCGACCAGCCAGGCGGCGCTGTCGGGGATGTCAATGCCATCGTCCGCGTCGTCCGCGTCGTCCGCGTCGCCGTTCGTCGACCCGTCGGCGTCGATTGCGTCGTCGCCCTCGTCGACTACCTCGTCCGGCTCGTCGGCGGCGACCGCGCCGTCGTCCGGCTCGTCGTCGACCGCGCCGGTGCCGCCGTACTCCTCCTCGACGGGTTCGCTGACGGTCGTTGGGGCCTCGTCGTCGCCGTCATCGTCGGCGACCGGTCGGACGGCCCGCTCGGCCGCCGCCGCCGATGTCGTTACTTCCAGGCCATCGGTTTCGGTCCGGCCCATCAGCTCCCGCTGCGGGAACGGGATGCGGATTTCCTCGTCGTCAAAGGCGCCCTTCACGGCGTCGATGACCTCGTTCTGTGCGCTGAGCTTCCGCTGGATGGTCGGCCGGCCGATCCAGTACCGCAACCGGAGCACGACCGACGAGTCGCCGAACGACTCCAGGACGACGTCCGGGCTCGGCGTGTCCGCGACGGTCTCGCACTCCTGCATCGTCCGCTTTGCGACTGATCACCTCCGTGTCGGTGATGCGGTCGTTCGGCACCAGCAGGTGCTCCTCGTTGAACGTCCGGATCTGCGTGTTGAAGACGCTGATGTCGGTGACGATACCTTCCTGGTCGTCGACGGCGATCCAGTCGCCGGCCTCGAACGGCCGCCCGAAGAGGATGACGAGCCCCGACAGTACGTTCCGGAGGGTTCTTCGGCCGGCCAGTCCCACCACGGCGCCGAGGACGCCGGCGCCCAGTAGGAAGTTCGACGGGTCGATGCCGAACAGCCCGAAGATGAACACCAGCGCGACGGCGAACAGCGACAGTTGGACGAAGTGGTGAGCCAGCTCGCGCTGGTGCGGCGAGATGCGGCCGCTGGTCGACCAGTAACGGACCACCCGCTTGGTCACCCGCGTCAGGGTGTACGTCCCGAGCAGGGCGATGAAGCCGATGTAGAGGCTCAGCGCCGCCTGTGCGGTCGGTACCAGCCGGTCGACGAAGGTGTTGAGCTCTTTGACCGCGGTGTTCTCCTGCCCCCAGATGACAATGAACAGGACGGCGTCGGCGAGCGCCACGCCCATGATGACGAGCGTACGGGCGATCTCGACCAGCTCGGACGTGAACCGTCGCTTCAGCGGCCCGCTGAGGCGGTAGATGCCGACCACGGCGGCGACGAACAGCAGCGGCAACAGCAGCGTCGCGAGGTACCGCCGCGGGTCGCTGTCGACGACCCCCTGGAACCGCCGGACGTAGTCGGCCGCCTGCAGCGCCACCGCCGGCATCTCAGGCCTCCCGGCGCGGGCGGGCGCCGATCATCGGGACTCGACCTCCGCGGCGGTCCGGGCGAGCCGGGCGAACGCCGCCGGTGGCAGCGTTCCGGCCCGTTTGCTCAGCAGCGATTCCTCGGCGGCCTCGACGACGGCCTCGGGGTCGTCGAGCCCCGAGATGTGTGCCGTGTTCCGGATGGCGTTCCGCATCGTCTTCCGCCGCTGGGTGAAGACCGCCCGCACCAGCCGCATGAACAGCGCCTCGTCGGGCACCTCGTACGTCGGCTCCCGGGGCGTCGTCCGGACGACCGCGCTCTCGACGGCCGGCGCCGGCGCGAACGCCTCCGGCGGCACCGGCTCGACGACCTCGACGTCGGCGTAGTGACCCGCCGTCACCGACAGCCGGCCGTAGTCGTCGCCGCCCGGCTCGGCGGCCATCCGCTCGGCGAACTCCCGCTGGAAGGTCAACACCGTCGGCCGCCGCCCCGGCAGGAGACGGAAGGACAGCTCCGAGGAGACGCCGTACGGCAGGTTCGACACCGAAGCCGTAAACGCCGGTAGCTCGATCTCCAGGGCGTCGCCCTCGACGACGGTCAGCCGATCGGCGGCGACCGCGTCGGCGAACTCCCGCTCGAGGAACGCCGCCAGCTCCGGGTCCCGCTCGACGACGGTCACCCGGTCGGCGGCCGACAGCAGCCGGTCGGTGAGGGCGCCGGTACCGCCGCCGACCTCCAGCACGTGGCCGAGGTCGGCGCCGTCCGGGAGGTAGCCCGGCAGCCGGTCGAGCACCCGGTCGTCGACCAGGAAGTGCTGGTCGCGGTCGGGGTCGCCGCGAACGCCGGCCCGGGCCATCAGCGCGTCTGGGTCCCGCATGCCGCGCGGTACGGTGTCGCCGTGTATATGCGTCATCATTCGCCGACCGCCCTACTCGTCGGCCCGGCGGGCGAACACCCGGTATTTGAGGTCCTCTTCGCGGAGCTCCTCGACGATGCGCTCGACGAGCACCTCCCGCGGACTGTGCAGCCCCGAGACCCGCTCCTCGACGTCCTCGAAGCTCTCGAACGGCTTGCGCTTGCGCTCGTCGAGGACGTTGTTGCGTAGCTTCTTGCCGATGCCGGGCAGCAGATTCAGCACGTGTAGTCGGGTGGTGATCGGTTGGGCGTCGTTGTAGAAGTCGACGAACCGCCCGGTGTCCCCGTCGATGATGCGGTCGATGGCGTGTTCGATCTCGGACTCGGCGGTGCTGGACAGCTCGCCGTACTCGATGTCGCGGAGGTCCTTGACCGCCTCGCCGGGCGGGTCGATGGCCACCCGGTCGCCGATGTTGACGCCGGCGTCGTCGATGAGAGCGATCTCGACGAGGCGGAACTCCGCCTCGCCGAGGGCGTGTGCGACCGGCGACCGCTCGTACTGCGGGCGGTCGTCGGAGGGGCTGCCACGCGGCAGGAAGTCCACAGCCACGGCCGTCGTGGGGTCGGGTTCGGAGCCGGAGTCGCTCATACGTCACCAGTATGCGGAGGCGATATTTAAAAGGGGTGCCGGTCAGGCGTACTTCGCGACGATGTCGAGGACGTCGTCGAGCTCCTCGCCCGACAGCGAGTACCGCTCCTGGGCGAACACCGACCGCAGCTCGTCGCGGTCCGCCGGCAGCAGGTTCGCGATCTTGTAGGCGGTCGCCTCGTCGATCTTCTCCGCGTCGAGCAGCTCCTCGACGAACTCGACGGACTCCTCGGAATCGAGCGCGGTGAAGCGGTTGACGTGCTCGATGGCCCGGGCCAGCTCGTAGCGCATCTCCCGGTCCTCGTCGAGGGCCCGCTCGCTTTCGATCTCGGCGAGCAGCTCCTTGGCCTCGGGAGTGGTGAGGAACTCCTCGTCGAGAACCTGCTTGAATATCGTCATTCCCGTTGCCGTTGGAGGTGGGCGGCGCCGACGATGACGGTCTTCGTCGCGTCGCCGTCGACGATCTCCACCTTGAACGCGTCGCCCTGCTCGCCGGTGACCGTGCCGGTGCGGCCGTTGAATCGTGGGTGGAAGGTGCCGTCCGGCACCGACGGGTCGAGCTTGAGGTGGACCTTTTCGCCGTTCTCGTAGCTCTCGACGGACCGCTGGGGCGGGGAGGTGCCCCGCTCTCTGGGCTCGTTGCGAAGCTTGTTCCGCGTCGAGTGTTGCGGACCGTTGGAACTGGGCATCGTTGGCCGCACCTACTGGGCAGCCACTGATAAAAGGTGCGTTCCGGCCGCGCTCCTTCCCCGAGCGCCCGCCGCCGCGGGCCGTGTTGCGGCCGCATGAGACGTGTGCACGCTCTGCGCTATCAAAGTAACGGGCGCCTCGGTGGTAGCATTCAGATAAGCACCGATCGACGAGACAGTTTCTACCGACCGATCGACTGACTCCTGGCGGACTGAACGGGCGAGACGCTGCATGGTGGCTTCGCCGTGGTTCGAGAGAGCAACGCTCTCTCGTCATCTGCTCACGGGCGGCGGAGCCGCCCGTTCGCATGGTCCGCGGGACTGAATCTCGCTCACTCACGAAATGCGCTTTGCGCCGTTCGAACGACCACGGAATAGGGTGCCGGCGCTGCCGGCACCCCGCGCGGCAGCGCCGCGCGAGGACACTGCAGGGCGCGACGCAGCCGAAGCGCGTCGTTCGGAAGATCGAAGAGTTTCCGTGATCACGAAACCCTTCGATTTTCGGACGACAGCGAGCAGTAGCGAGGCACGACCGCAGGGAGCGCCTCGACGGCGAACGGCGAGCGCCGCGAGCCGTGAGCCGCGGGCAGCGAGGCGACGAAGTCGCCTCGAACGGGACGGCGGAGCCGTTCCGCGGCCTGCGAGCAGCGGTCGAAAGCGCTGAAGGCTTTCTGGACTCCTAATCCTCCATCTGAACACTACCGTTTCGGGCCGGTCAGATGCGGCCGACCTCGTCGACGTCGACGCTCTCGACGCCCTCGACGCCGCCGAAGGCGTCCTCGACGGTGTCGGTGCCGCCGCCCTCGTCCGGAACGATGACCGTCGGGAACAGCGCGATGAGGCCGAAGGCGACGTCCTCGCGGTCGACCCGGCTGATCTTCGCCCCCTCCGGCAGGGAGTTCTCTAGCCGCTCCTGGAGGCCGTCCAGGTCGACGTCCGGGCTCTCCGGCATGACCTTCATCTTGGCTGCGACCTTCCCCATCGTTATGGCCCCGTGAACCCGCAGTCCGGACACTCGTAGAGGGTGCTCTGCTTGCGGCACGTCGCACACCGGTAGATCACGTATCCGCAGTCGGGACAGTCGAACTTCGCCGCGCTCGTCCCGGAGATATTGATCCCACAGGAGATGCACTTTCGTTCCCGCCGCCGGGTACTGTCGCTGCTCATACACGCCGGTGGGTCGGGACGACATTTAACCCTTATCAAGCGCGTCGACGCGGCGGCCGGTGGAGCCTTGAGCGTCCGTCCCCAGGCGCCGGCATGGACGCGGTTCGAACGGCCGCCCGACGGCTCCGCGCGGAGGCGCGGGCGGCCGACGAGCGCCGGTTGCTCGTCCTCGCCGGCGGCCGCGAGGTGGGCTACCGGGGCGCCGCGGTGGCCTGCGAGCCGCTGGCCGACGTCGTCTCGCTCTCCGAGTGCGACCCCGTCGGCGACCGGCTCCCGCCGAGGCGGGCCGACGAACTGCTCGGGACGACCCACGACGCCGTCGTCGTCGACTGTCACGACGCCTGCCGGCCGAACGCCATCGGCCGGGCCGCCGGCGCCGTCGACGGCGGCGGCCTGCTCGTCCTCGCGACGCCGCCGCTGGACGACTGGCCGGCGACCCGCGACGGCTTCGACGAGACGCTCGCGGTGCCGCCGTTCGATCCGGCCGACGTCGCCGGCCGCTTTCGACGCCGGCTCGTCCGGACGCTCCGGGCCCACCGCGGCGTCGCCGTCGTTGACGTTGACGAGGGACGCGTCGAGGCCGACGGCCTCACCGACCCCGCGCCGCGGCTCGACGCCGGGACGGTCGCCCCGCCCGACGACCACGCGTTCCCGACGGCGGTTTACGAGGCCTGTCGCACCGCCGACCAGCGCGACGCGGTGGCCGCCTGCGAGCGGCTCCGCGAGCCCGGGACCGCCGTCGTCGTCGAGGCCGACCGGGGCCGCGGCAAGTCCAGCGCCGCCGGGCTGGCCGCCGCCGCCCTCGTCGCCACGGGCCGAGACGTCCTCGTCACCGCGCCGGCCTACCGCAATGCGGCGGAATGCTTCGACCGGGCGGCAGAGGCGCTTGCGGCCCTCGAGACGCTGTCCGACGACCGCCGGACGGCCGACAGTCCCGAACTCGTCGCCGGCGAGGGCCGGGTCCGGTTCCGCGAGCCGGAGGCCGCCGTCGATGCCGCCGCCGACGTCCTCGTCGTCGACGAGGCCGCCGCACTCCCGGTCCGGCGGCTCGAGTCCCTGCTCGCGGTCGCGCCGGCGGCCTGCTTCGCGACGACCGTCCACGGCTACGAGGGCGCCGGCCGCGGCTTCGACGTTCGGTTCCGCGACCGCCTCGGGGCCGCCCGCGAGGTGACCGACGTCGACCTCGCGACGCCCATCCGGTACGCCCCGGCCGACCCCGTCGAGGTGTGGCTGTTCCGGGCGCTGATGCTGGATGCCCGACCGGCCGTCGAGCCGCTGATCGCCGGCGCCGACCCCGTCGAGGCGACCTACGAGCGGCTCGACCCCGACGCCCTGGCGGCCGACGAGAACCGCCTTCGGGAGGCGTTCGGCCTGCTGGTCGAGGCCCACTACCGGACGGACCCCGACGACCTCGCGCGGCTGCTCGACGCGCCCAACATCGCGGTCCGAGGGTTAAGCGTCGACGGCCACCTCGTCTCCATCGCCCTGCTGGCCCGGGAGGGCGGGCTTCCGGCGGCGACGCGCCGGGCGATGTACGAAGGCGGCCGCGTCCGCGGCAACATGCTGCCAGACGTGCTGACGAGCCAGCTCCGGGACCCCGAGGCGGCCGCGCCGGTCGGGTTGCGGGTGATGCGGATCGCCACCCACCGGGCCGCCCGGTCCCGCGGGCTCGGCTCGGCGCTGCTGTCGGCGGTGGAAGCCGAGTTCGATTCCGACGGCGACGGCGACGCGAGCGACGATGGCGGCGCGAGCGACGACGATACTGGCCCGGGCCCCGTCGATTACCTCTGTGTCGGCTACGGCGCCACCCCGGAGCTGCTGGATTTCTGGCGGAACGGCGGCTACCGGACGGTTCACCTCTCGGCGACTCGCAACGACGACAGCGGCGAGTACTCGGCGCTGATGCTCCGGCCGCTGTCGCCGGCCGGCGAGGCGCTGGCCGAGCGACAGGTGGCGTGGTTCCGCCGCCGGATCGGCAGCGTCCTGGCCGACGCCCTCGACGACGCCGACCCCGATATCGTCCGCGGCGCCCTCGCGGCTGCCGGCGGGACCGTCCCCCTTGACCTGTCGGCCGCCGAGTGGCGCACCGTCGTCGGCGCCGCATACGGCCCCGGGCTGTACGACGCCGCGCCGCGGCCGTTCCGGCGGCTGGCGCTGCGGGCGCTGCTTGAGGGGACGGCACTCGATGCCGACGCCGAGCGGCTGCTCGTCCGGAAGGTGCTGCAGGCGCGGCCGTGGGACGAGGCCGCCGACGACCTGGGGTACGTCTCCCGGCGGAGCTGCATGCGCGCCCTCGGCGACGCCTACCGGCCGCTCGTGGACCGCTACGGCGGCGACCTCGCCCGAGAAGAGGTCGACCGCTACCGGGACTGACCGGCGCGGGCGGCCGACGGCCGGCGACCGCTCACGCGCGGTCGTCCGCGGCGTCAGCGTCCGCGTCGACGTCGCCGACCGCCTCGATGACGGACAGCACGCCCTCGTGGACCGCAACGAGGACGACAACGCTGGCGACGATGATCGCCACTTCGAGCGGCGTCGACAGTAGCCCCAGCGAGACGATGAGCGTCGTCGCACACGCCGGCGGGTGGACGGCGTCGGCCGCGACCATCCCCCAGCTCGTGGCGACGACCGACAGCACGCCGCTCGCGGCCAGCCGGGCGCCGTCGACCGACAGCGCCGGCGGCGTCGACGTGACGACGACCCCCGGGGCGACGACCGCGTAGGCGAGGAAGCCGGCGACGGCCCCCACGAGGTGGCCTCCCACCACCCGGTAGAACCCCCTCGCCCCGCCCTGGCGGTCGGCGGCGAGCGTGAACGCCGAGGGCCCGAGGCTGGGGAAGACGAACGGCTGGCCGGTGACGAAGGTAATGGCCCCGAGGACGGCCAGCAGGACCCCCGCGTAGAGGCTCGTCCCGACGCGCCGTCGCATGACCGGTCCGGAGGTCCGCCGGACGATTGATAGCTTCGGTCGGCGCCGGTGCCACCGTCCGGTCGGACTCGCGTCCGCGCGCCAGCGATCGGTACCCTCGTCGCACCATGTCATTTATCACGGGGTTTGACGACTGTCCCCTATGAGTGCCGCACTCAGCGCCGTCCCGCGGGCATTCGGCATCGTTCGGTCGAATCCGATCCTCCTGGTGGGGGCCGTCCTGTTCGGCGTCATCGGCCTCGTCGGGGCGGTCCTCTCGATCATCCCGCTTCTCGGGGTCGTACTGGCGCAGGTGCTCGTCCTCCCCGTCGCGCTGGTCGGGTTGACCGAGATGACCGACAGCGCCGCCGCCGACGACGACGCCTCGCTGGGTGACTTCGCCCACGGAATCGCCGACAATGCGGTCTCGGCGATCGGCGCCTTCGCACTGCTGTTCGGCGCGCAACTCGCCATCGGAATCACCCTCACTCTCGCTATCGTCTTCATCGTCGGCGTTTCCGTCACCGGTGCCGGCCCGGGGACCGATCCGACATCGACGCTGACCGGCGGCGGGGCCATCGGGGCGCTGCTGTTCCTCGTGCTCATCGTCGCCCTCGTCACGCTTGCGCTCGTCCAGCAGTTCCTCGACGTCGCCGTCGTCGTCGGTGACAGGGGCGCCGTCGCCGCGCTCGGCGAGGCGAAGGACATCCTCGTCGAGGGGCCGCTGTCGGTGCTCGGCTACGCACTGTTGCGGTTCGGCATCATCCTCGTGGCCGTTGGCATCCCGGCCGCCGCTGCCGCCGGTGTCGGCGCCGTCGGGGCCGGACGGGAGAGCGGCGGGCTGCTGGCCATCGCCGCCGTGGTGCTGCTGCTGGCCGGCCCGGTCGCCATCGCCGTCGCTACGGCGTACCACGTCGCCTACTACCGGACCCGACGGAGCGACGAACTCGACGACGCGAGCCCGGACGGGTCGGCCGGCCGGACGACGCCGTCGCGCGACCCGCTGAACTGACCGACGCGGCCCGGCGACCGGTGGCACCACCGACCACCGTTATGTCCGACGCGACCGACTGGTCGACGTGTTCCACGCCGACCCGTTCGTCGTGGCCGTCGCGCTGCTCGTCGGCGGCGTCGTCGGCAGCCTCCTGCCGGTGATTCCGGGCGGGCTGCTCTCCGCGCGGGTCGGCGGCGCCTCCGTCCGCACGGCCGCGGCCGCGGCGGGCGGCGGCCTCGTCCTTGCCATCGTGCTCGGGCCCGTCGGATTCGTTCTCGGGATCTTCGCCGTCGTCTTCGGCCTGGAGTACCGCCGTCACGGCGACCCGAGACGGGGCGGCCGGGCGGCCGCCTACACGACGGTCGGGATACTCGTCTCGGCGGCGACGCAGGTGGTCCTGACGGCCGCGGTGCTCGCGGGCTTTCTGCTCGTGGCCCCGTGAACGACGGAGACGCTACCTCGCCGGACACGACCCGGCGCCGACCGCTATATCCGGCCGGCCCGGCCAGGGTCGACGTCGACGGCGTCGACTGGGCAGACGTCGACGCACAGCATGCAGTCGATGCACTGCTCCTCGTTCGTCGGGTTGGCCTTGATCTCGCTTTCCGGATGGCCGGGCGTGTCGACCCACTCGAAGACGTCGACGGGGCAGTCCTCCAGACAGGCCCCGTCGGCGATGCAGATGTCGAAGTCGACGGCGACGTGGGTGCCGCGGATGCCCAGCTTCTCGGGCGGGTCGGTCGGCCCCCAGACGTCGACGTCGTGCTCTTGGCCCTCGTGCTCGCGGGTCGTCTCGAACTCCGGGTCGATGGTCATGTCGTGTAGAACACGGGGACGCCGACGTAAGATTCGTTCGCTCGGCTACCGGTGTGCGAAGTACGCGACGGTGTCGTCGCCGTGGCGGTCGATCCGGGCGTAGCCGACCCGCTCGAACTGAACCACGTCGCCGGCGTCCTGGGCGACGAGACCGGGCTCGGCGCGGCCGGTCACGTCGCCGTCGGGCGTCCGCAGCCGCAGCGGGACGCTCTCCGCCGCCGGCACCCAGTGGACGACGTTGACGTCGCCCTCCCGGACGACCGCGATGTCGTCGTCGGTGGACTCGAAGGCGTCGCCGGTGTTCCGGACGGGGCCGAGGCTCTTCAGCCAGACGCGCTCGCCGGTCGCCGGCAGGTCGTCCGGCTCGAGACGGACGGCCTCGCCGACGGGAATCTCACGGACGCCGCGGTCCTCGTGGTCGGGGTGTAGCGGTGCCTCGGCGGCGTCGGGCCCGCCGACGAGCGGCCGCTCGACGCCGTCGCGGACGAAAAAGCGGCGGTCGGCCTCGTCGTCGATCAGCTCCCGGTTTTTCGCGTACACCGACGACATCGCGAGGTCGACGTTCGACGTCGAGGTGCCGAGTTCGGCCATCGCGTCGACGATGGCCTCGCCGCGGATCCCCCGCCGCTGCAGGCTTGCGAGCGTCGGCGCCCGCGGGTCGTCCCAGCCGTCCAACTCGCCGGCCTCGACCTGCTCTTTGATCGTCGAGGTCGACAGCGCCACGTCGTAGGCGTCGACCTGGACGTGACCCCAGTGGACGACTCCGGGGTACTCCCAGCCGAAGTAGTCGTAGACGAACCGCTGGCGCTTGGCGGAGTCCTGTAGGTCGATGCCGCGGATGATGTGTGTCACCCCGAACAGGTGGTCGTCGACGCCGGACTGGAAGTCCAACATCGGCCAGCAGCGGTACTCGGCGGCGGCCTCCCGGGGGTGCGGGGTGTCGACCATTCGGAAGGCCA
Source organism: Halobacteriales archaeon QS_8_69_73 (assembly GCA_003022945.1). Lineage (GTDB taxonomy): Archaea > Halobacteriota > Halobacteria > Halobacteriales > Haloarculaceae > Natronomonas. The sequence continues at coordinate 39,158 of PXRZ01000070.1, forward strand.
CCCAGTCCCGTAGCGCCGGGTTCTTGTGCTCGATGTCGGTCCGCACCCGGAGGACGACGTCGCCGGAGTCGTACTCCCCGGCGACCATCGCGTCGAACTCCTCGCGGGTCGTCGCCGCGTTCTTGTCGCGGTGCGGGCACGGCTTGGCGTCGTTCTTCATAGCCGAGAACTCCTCGGCGCCGCAGCTGCAGGTGTAGGCGCCGCCGGCGTCGATGAGCCGGCGGGCGTGCTCGTAGTAGGTCTCGATGCGGTCGGAGGCCCGCGTCACCTCGTCGGGCTCGAAGCCGAGGTAGTCGATGGCCTCGAGGATGGCGTCGTAGGCGTCGAGATCGGGCCGCTTGGTCTCGGGGTCGGTGTCGTCGAACCGACAGAGCATCCAGCCGTCGTACCGCTGCTTGTACCGGCCGATGACGGCCGGCATCCGGGCGTGGCCGAGGTGCCAGGGGCCATTCGGGTTGGGGGCGACCCGCATCCGGACCTCGTCGTAGGCCTCGGCGTTCGGCAACTCCGGCAGCGCCCGGTCGTCGACGTCGTCGTCGGCGTCCAGCTCCGCGAGCCGCTCCGGGGCCAACTCGCCGAGGCGGTCGCGCCTCTCGGCCGTCGAGAGCCCGTTGACTCGCTCGATGACCGGCGCGACGACGCCCGGAATCTCGTCGCCGTGCTCGCGGAACTCCGGGTGTTCGCCCATCATCGGCCCCAGGATGGCGTCGACCTGTGCGTCGCTGTCGTGTTTCAGCGCGTTGAACAGCGCGGCCGTCTCGGCGGCCCGCTCGACCCGCTCGCGGAGGTCATCGTCCATCACCGTCCGGTACCGCCGGGAGGGTCAAAACTGCCGGGATTCCCGCCCGTCACCCCTGCCCGACCAGCCGTTCTTCGTCCTCCCAGTAGCGCTTCCGGAGCTCGTACTTCTGGACCTTGCCGGTAGCCGTCTCCGGGAGGTCGTCGACGAACTCGACGCTCGTCGGCGCCTTGTAGTTCGCCAGCCGCTCCTTGACGAACTCGATGAGTTCCGATTCGGTCGAGTCCGCGCCCGGCTGCTCGACGACCAGCGCCGTCGGCGTCTCGCCCCATTCGTCGCTCGGAACCGGGATGACCGCGGCCTTGAGAACGCTTTCGTGGTCGTAGATGGCGTCTTCGACCTCGATGGAGGAGATGTTCTCCCCGCCGGAGATGATGATGTCCTTCTTGCGATCCTGGATGGCGACCATCCCGTCCTCGTCGACCGTCGCCAGGTCGCCGGTGTGGAAGTAGCCCTCGACGCGGTCGTTGAACGCCCGGCGGGTCGCCTCGGGCTTGTTGAGATAGCGGTCCATGACCTGGTTGCCGCGGACGACGATCTCGCCGACCGTCTCCCCGTCCCGGGGGACGTCCCTGCCGTTTTCGTCGACGACGCGGACGTCGGTGCAGAGCGTCTCGGCGCCCTGCGTGACCTTCAGTTCGCGGCCCCGTTCGGCGAGGCGTCGCGGCGAGTTGCTCGTCGTGATGATGGGTGCCGTCTCCGTCAGGCCGTAGATGTGGATGACCCGCCAGTCGAACTCCTCCTCGACGGTCTCGAGGGTGGCCGTCGCCGGTGCGCTGCCGGCCGTCGCGATGCGGACCTCGCGGGCGCCGGTCGTCTCGACGTCGCCGCCGCGGTCCTCGTAGTATTGGATGAGGTTGTTCAGCACCGTCGGCGCGCCACACAGGAAGCTGACGTCGTACTCGCGGACCCGCCGGAAGGTGTCGGCGGCGTCGAAGGTCCGCTGACAGACGTGGGTGCCGCCGGTGCCCGTGATGGCGTAGGTGTGGCCCCAGCCGTTACAGTGGAACATCGGCAGCGTCCACAGGTAGGTGTCGTCGTCGCGGATCTCCATGTGCTGGTTGAGCACCAGCGCGTGCCAGTGTTCGGTCCGGTGGGTCCGGACCAGTACCGTCTCGTAGTCCTCCCAGTCGCCGTCGATGCGGTCGGCCTCGTAGCCGATGAACTGCTCCGCGGGGACGTCCTCGCGGATCGGCTCGACGTTGCCGGCGAAGTCGTAGTCGGCGACCACGACGTCGGCCGCACAGTCCTCGAGGATGTAGCCGAGTTCGTCGGCCGTCAGTCGGTAGTTCATCGGGACGAACACCGCGCCGAGGCCGTTCGTCGCGTACAGCGTCTCGATGAAGTAGTGGGTGTTCGGCGCCAGAAGCGCCACCCGGTCGCCCTGCTCGACGCCCCGTTCGGCGAGGGCGTTCGCCAGCCGGCCGACGCGGGCGCCGAGTTCCGCGTACGTGTACTCCGTTCCGTCGTGGGCGACGACGCCGGTCACGTCGCCGTAGAGGTCGACGGCTCGGTCGAGGAAATCCGTGGTGAGCATCTCGCGTCTCATCGGTACTCCGAACACGTGGACGCCGGCAGCAAAAATCCTTCACCGGTCGTCCGGTCGCCGTGTCTCAGTAGCCCCGCTCGACGAGGAAGTCGGCGACATCGCCGAGCAGCCCGTGGGCCTCACACTGCGGCAGCACCTCGAGCCGGCGCTTGCCGCTTTCGACGAGCTCCTCGGCCAGCTCGCGGGCGTGGTCGACGCTGCCGGCGGCCTCGAGCCGCTCGACGGCCGCGTCGATCTCCGCAGCCGTGGGGTCGTCGCCGACGAGCCCGTCGACGTCGACGCCGTGGTCGCGGGCGTGCAGCGTGATGATGGTCTGTTTGCCCTCGACGAGGTCCGACCCGCGCTGCTTGCCGAGCGCGTCGCTCGTGACGGTCAAATCCAGCAGGTCGTCCTGTATCTGGAAGGCCCGGCCGACGTCGAGGCCGTAGCCGTGCAACGCCTCGACGGTCTCGTCGTCGGCGCCGAGCAGGATGGCCGGAATCGCCGACGCCGCCGCGTACAGCACCGCCGTCTTGAACTCGACCATCTCGAGGTACTGGCCGGTGGTCACCGCCTCCCGGCCCTCGAAGTCGACGTCGAGCGCCTGGCCCTCGCAGATCTCCGTACAGGTGGTCGCCAGCTCGTCCAGCGCTCGGACGCTCCGGCCGGCCGGCGCACCCGTGTCGAGCATGTACTCGAAAGCCTTCGAGTACAGCGTGTCGCCGGCGAGGATGGCCGTTTCGAGGTCGTACTCGCGGTGGACCGCGGGCACACCGCGTCGCAGATCGTCGTCGTCCATGATGTCGTCGTGGATGAGGGTGAACGACTGGATGACCTCGATGGCGACGGCGGCGGTGAGGACGTCGACCTCGCCGCCGGCCGGCAGCCGCTCGGGGTGTTCCACCGGCAGCTGCTCGGCGATCGCGTCGTTGACGAGCTCGCGGCGGTCCGCGATGGCGGCCCTGACGCGGTCCGTGGCCGTCATTTTTCCTCCAGGGCGGAAACCCCGCCGTCGACGGCGCTTGCGCCATCTGCTCGCGGCGTCTTCGACGCCACGCTGTCGTCGGGCAATACTCGACTGCCCGAGGGACGTAGTCTCCTTCCGTTCACGGCGTTAACGAATCGCTTTGCGATTCGTTCGCACACCAGAAATCTTCGATTTCTGGGGACGTTGACGAGACGCTTCGCGTCTCGTTCGCACATCAGAACGCTTCGCGTTCTGAGGATGGTGTGAGCCAGCACATCTTGCGGGAGTGAGACGATGCCTCTCCATAGGCCAGCACCGTGCTGGATAACGCCCGACGAGAGTACGCCGGAGGGAACGGAACAGTTCTCCCCGGCAGAACGCTGTGCGTGCAACTCGCGGCCGCCGCCGTCAAGGGTGGTGTGGAAACCCATCATGGGTGAAAGCCCCGCTCTTTAGGGCGGGCGTAGCTTACTCCGTAATCTGGATGATGTCCCCACTCCGCGAGACGTGGAGGTCGCGGCCGACCTGGTACCCCTCGTTCTCACAGAGGGTGACGTAGTCGGAGTAGCCGCTCATGTCCTGGTGGGCCGGGACGACGTTTTTCGGCTGCAGCGCGTCCAGCATCTCGTAGTGACCCTCCTGCCGGAGGTGTCCGGAGACGTGGATGTCGTCGTAGATGCGAGCGCCCTGCATGCTCAGCAGCTTCTCCGACTGGTAGCGCTGGCCTTCGTTGGTCGGCTCGGGGATGACCCGGGCGCTGAAGATGACCTTGTCGCCCTTGTCCAGCTCGTACGGTGTCTCGCCGCGGCCCATCCGGGTGAGCATCGCCCGCGGCTCGCCCTGGTGACCCGTCACGACGGGTAGGTAGTTCTCCTTGCCTTCCTCCATGATCCGCTTGAACGTCCGGTCGACGGACTTCCGGTGGCCGTACATCCCGAGGTCGTCCGGGAAGTCGACGAAGCCGAGCCGTTCGGCGGTGCCGCTGTACTTCTCCATCGACCGACCGAGAAGCACCGGCTGGCGGCCGATGTCCTTGGCGAACTCCACGAGGCTGCTCACTCGGGCGATGTGGCTGGAGAACGTCGTCGCGACGATGCCGCCGTCGTAGTCCTCCATCGAGTACATGACGTCTTTCAGGTGCGCGCGGGCGACCGACTCCGACGGCGTCCGGCCCTTCTTCCCGGCGTTGGTGCAGTCTTCGATGTAGGCGAGCACGCCCTCGCGGCCGATTTCGCGGAACCGTTCCATGTCGATTGGGTCGCCGACGACTGGCGTGTGGTCCATCCGCTTGTCCAGTCCGTAGACGACCGCCCCCTCCGGCGTGTGCAGGACGGGGTTGATGGCGTCGATGATCGAGTGGGTGACGTTGACGAACTCCAGTTCGCACCGCTCGCCGATCGACATCGTGCCGCCCGATTCCATCTTCACGAGGTCGTTCTCGACGCCGAACTTCTCCTCGCTGTCGATCTCCTGTTTGACCAGCTCGATCGTGAACGGCGTCGCCACGATCGGCGCGTCGTAGCGGTGAGATAGCTTCGAGATGGCGCCGATGTGGTCGAGGTGGCCGTGCGTCGGCACGATGGCCTGTACGTCGCCCTCGATGTCTGACATGACGCGGTCGTCCGGGATGGCCCCCATGTCGATGAGGTCTAGGCTGTGCATCCGTTCGGTCTCGACGTTGTCGTGGATGAGCACCTTCGACAGGTTCAGTCCCATGTCGAAGATGACCACGTTGTCGCCGGCGCGGACGGCGGTCATCTGCCGTCCGACTTCCTCGTATCCGCCAATGGTTGCGATTTCGACTTCCATGGTTTGCAGCCGAGAGACCGCTCTCCGGGCCCGGGAGCGACCGGCGATGTACACGGCCGTCTGTGACGGACGCGACACCGACGCGGCGTCGGTGGGCCGGCGAATCCGGGGCGACCGTTGCTCGGTTATGTAATCGTCTTTCCTCTGGGGTTAAAAGCTACGTGGGTCACGGCCCGCTAAGCCACGCCGACGGCCGCGACGACGACCCCGGCGACGGCCGTGACAGCGGCCACCGTTCTCAGTACGGCGAGTCCAGCAGGAGGTGGCCACCGTCGACGGCGTAGTAGGCGCCGGTGACGTACGCCGACGCCGCCGAGGCCAACAACACCGCAAGTGGAACGCAGTCACCCGGTGTGCCGAAGCGGTCGGCGGGCACCCCTTCGAGGATCTGCTCCGGCAAAGCGCCGCCGGCGGCCTCCGCGACGCCCTCCGTCTCGATGACGCCGGGGGCGATGGTGTTGGCTCGGATGCCGTACTTGGCCCACTCGCTGGCGACCGTCTGCATCAGGTTATGGACGCCGGCCTTCCCCGCACCCGAGTGACCGTGGAACGGCGCGCCGTGGACGGAGTTGGTCGCGCCCATCGAGATGATCGAGCCACCGCCGTTCTCTATCATGTGCTCGCCGACGCTCATCGTACAGAAGGCCGTGCCGTCGAGGATGGTCCCGACGACGGCACGCCAGCCGTTCGCCGAGAGGTCCTCCAGCGGCGTCAGGAAGTTCGCGCCCGCGTTATTGACGAGGACGTTGATGTCGCCCAGCTCCTCGACGACGGTGTCCCGCATCGCGTCGACCTGGTCCTTCTCGCGGACGTCGACGGTGGTCGCACAGGCGTCCCGGCCCCTGGCCTCGATCGCCTCGGCGACCGGCTCGAGGTGGTCCATGTTCCGGGAGGCAACGGCGACGTCGGCGCCGTGGTCGGCGAAGGCCAGCGCCATCGCCCTGCCGATGCCGGTGCCGCCGCCGGTGACGAGGGCCGTCTCCCCCTCGAGCAGGTCGTCGGCGAAGATGTCGGTGCTGTCCGGCGTCTCGGGCCACTCCTCGGGCATGGCGGGCCACTGGGAGCGCTTCGGATTAGCGCTTCCGGTCGGAACGACCCTGGAAGCTATGTGCGGCCCGTCCTCCGGGAGGGTTATGGTCGAGTTCACTCTCTCCGAGCAGGAGCGGGCGGTCCGCCGGACGGCCCGGGAGTTCGCCGAAGAGGAGATCGCGCCGGTCGCCCGTCACCACGAGGAGACCGGCGAGTGGCCACGCGAGGTGTGGGAGAAGGCCGTCGACGTCGGCCTCGTCGGCGGCACCATCCCTGAGGCCTACGGCGGCGCCGGCCTCTCGCAGGTCGAGACCTGTCTGTTCATGGAGGAGATCTGCCGGGTCGACGCCGGGATGCTCGCGGCCATCGGCACGGAGTTCGGCACCCGGATGATCCGCGAGTACGGCAGCGACGAGCAGAAGGAGTGGATCCTCCGCGGCGTCGCCGAGGGCGAGCTCATCGGCGCGCTGGGCAACACCGAACCCGAGCACGGCTCCGACGCCGCCGCCATCGAGACGACCGCCGAAAAGCAGGGCGACGAGTACGTCATCGACGGCGTCAAGACGTTCATCACTCACGGCACCATCGCCGACTACGTCCTGACGATGTGCCGCACCGGCGAGGACGGCCACGGCGGCATCTCCGCCATCATCGTCGAGACCGACCGCGACGGCTTCGAGGTCGAACGGGAAATCGAGAAGCTCGGCTGGAACGCCTCCGAGACCGCACAGCTGCGGTACGACGGCGTTCGGGTCCCCGAGGAGAACCTCGTCGGCCACGAGGACACCGGCTTCTACCAGCTGATGGAGTTCTTCGAAGAAGAGCGGGTCGGCATCGCCGCCCAGGCGCTCGGCATCGCACAGGGCTGTCTCGACGAGACCGTCGACTACGTCGGCGAGCGCGAGCAGTTCGATCGCGAACTCCGGGAGTTCCAGGCCGTCCAGCATACGGTCGCGGACATGGCGATGAAAGTCGAGTTAGCCCAACGACTCGTCTACGACGCTGCCGCCCGCGTCGACGCCGGCGAGAAGCCGACGAAACTCGCCTCGATGGCGAAGCTGTACGCCTCCGAGATCGCCGAGGAGGTCGCAAGCGACGCCATCCAGCTCCACGGCCAAGATCTACCAGATCGGCGAGGGCGCCAGTGAGATACAGCGTAACATCATCGCAAAGGAGGTTCTGAACCTGTAGGTCAAATCGCGATTTCATCCTTGATAACGGTCTTACACATCGGCGAGGTATGCGGCGTATGGACCGAGCCAGACGACGGATACTGAGCGCTTCGGGCGCACTGCTGGTCGCTTCGCTCGCCGGGTGTACCGGCACCGAGGATACGACCGAAACACCAACTCCCGGCGGGACCGAGACGCCCACCAAAACCGATACCGAATCACCGACCGAAACGGAGTTGACCGCGGAGGAGCGGCTCGAGCAACTCGCCGCGGACAACGCCGCCTTCGCAACGGACCTGCATCGCCATCTCGCGGCGGGGAC
>PXRZ01000071.1:0-41602 GCA_003022945.1 Halobacteriales archaeon QS_8_69_73
TCGCGCCGGACCTGAAGCTGACGTTCCACAACGCCGGCCACATCCTCGGGTCGGCGGTGTCGCACTTCCACGTCGGCGACGGCCTCTACAACGTCGCCTTCTCCGGGGACATCCACTACGACGACACCCGGCTGTTCAACGGCGCGGTCAACGACTTCCCGCGGGTGGAGACGCTGGTGATGGAGTCGACCTACGGCGGCCGCAACGACTACCAGACCGACCAGGAGGACTCCGAGCGGAAGCTGAAGGAGGTGATCACCCGGACCATCGACCGCGACGGGAAGGTGCTGATCCCCGCCTTCGCGGTCGGCCGCTCCCAGGAGTTGATGCTCGTCCTCGAGGAGGCGATGCGGAGCGGCGACATCCCGGAGGTGCCGGTCCACCTCGACGGGATGATCTGGGAGGCGACGGCCATCCACACCACCTACCCCGAGTACCTCCGGGACGACCTCCGGGACCGCATCTTCCACGACGACGAGAACCCGTTTCTGGCCGACCAGTTCAACCACATCGACGGCGGCGAGGACGAACGCCAGGAGGTCGCCGACGGCGGGCCGTGTATCGTGCTGTCGACCTCGGGGATGGTCGAGGGTGGACCCATCATGTCGTGGCTCACCCACCTCGGCGCCGACCCCGACTCGACGCTCACCTTCGTCGGCTACCAGGCCCAGGGGACGCTCGGCCGCCGCATCCAGAACGGCTGGGACGAGATCCCGATGGACGACCGCAGCAACGGCCGCGGGACGCTGACGCTGAACACCGACGTCGAGACGGTCGACGGCTTCTCCGGGCACGCCGACCGCCAGGGGCTGGAGAACTTCGTTCGGACGATGAGCCCCCGCCCCGAGAAGGTGCTTTGCGTCCACGGCGACGAGTCGTCCGTCCAGGACCTCTCGTCGGCGCTGTACCACGAGTTCAACATGCGGACCTTCGCGCCGAAGAACCTCGAGACGTTCAGGTTCAAGTAGCGCCGCCCCGAACCGTCGCCCGGATGGGCTATCCGCCAACGCCGGCACGCCTCGACTACGGGGTGTGACCGTCGAATGGGCTCGCTCCTCCGCACGGCGGTCCGTGCCGACCGGGCGGGCCGCCGCTGGCTCCCCGCGAGCGTCGGCGGGGCCCCGGCGACGACCGTCGCCGACCTCATGTACATCGGCGATGAACTGATAGCCCTGGCGACCGGGTGGCCGGGACTCGGCATCGTCTTCCTGTATTCGTTTCTCATCGCGTTCGTGCTGCCCGGCCCGAGCGAGATCGTGCTCGCCGCGCCGCTGGAGTTGGGGCTGTCGACCGCGACCAGGACGGCACTCATCGTCCTCGTGAGTTCGGTCGGCAAGGCCGCCGGCAGCGTCGTCGCCTTCCGGGTCGGCAAGGGCGTGCGGAGTTCGGACCCGGTGGTGTCGTGGCTCCGCCGCTCGCGGTTCGACGTCATCGAGTGGTCGGAGCGACGAACCGTCGAGATCGCCAGGAGGTACGGCTACGTCGGCCTCGCACTTGCGCTCTGCGTGCCCTTCTTTCCGGACACCATTTCGGTGTACGCCTTCGCGGTCATCGAGGAGGACGACCTGAAGTTCGCGCTGGCGACGTTCGCCGGCAGCGTCGGCCGGTTCCTGGTCGTCATCGGCATCGTCGGCGGCGGACTCGCCCTGTTGTGAGACGCCGGCTACAGCGGCTCCCGCTCGGCGTCGGGGTCGATTCCGGCCGCCGAGAGGTCCGCCCGGATGCGCTCCCGTAACGGCTCCGGTACCGACGTCCGGTCGACGGGCACCGCCTCGCCGTCGTCGCGGACCCGCCAGTAGATCACCCGGTCGGTCGGCTCGTAGTACTCGACGCTGTAGCGGTCGGTCGCCCCCTCGTAGTGCGCCGACTACGCCGACGCCGGGCCGTCGAGCAGTTGGGCGACGACGCCGACGACGTAGGCGCAGACGAAGAAGACCACGTCGCCAGGGGCGAGCAGGACCGCGGGGACCGACGCCGGCGGCAATCCGACGGCGCCGAGAGCGACGCCGACCGCGAGTGCGAGGAGCGCGGCCGGGGCCGCCGGCACCGCGAGCGGGATCAGAACGACCGGCGGGGCACCGGCCAGCGCCCCGACGACGGCGGTCGACGCCTCGGGCGACAGCAGCGCCAGCAGCGCCGCGTAGCCGACGAGCTGGATGACGAGGGCAGCGACGACGCGGGCGTTCAGGGGCGACGGCGGGCTCGACATATCGGAGCGCAGACGGCGGACCCCGAAAGCCGTGGCGGCTTATCGCCGGCGCCGCGACACCCGCTCCTCGGCGGTCTCGGCGGTGACGACCTCGTACAGCAATGCCCGGCCGGTCGGCGTCGTCGAGTCGGTGGCGTCGACGCCGCCGTCGTCTTTCGGCCGGAGGACGCGCCCGAGCCGCTGGGTGAACTCCCGCTCGGAGCCCGATCCCGACAGCACGACCGCGACGTTGGCATCGGGGACGTCGACGCCCTCGTCGAGGACGTTCGCCGCCACGACGCGGGAGTAGTCGCCGCGGCGGAACCGCTCGAGTATCTCCCGGCGCTCGGCGGCGCCCGTCTCGCCGGTCACCGCCGGCACCAGGAACCGCTCGGCGATGTCGTAGACGAGGTCCGTGTGTGCGGCGAAGACGATGACGCGGTCCTCGCGGTGGCGGTCGAGGAGCTCCGCCAGCGTCTCCAACTTGCCGTCGGCGTTCATCATCACCTCGCGAGCCCGCTGTTTCGCCAGTAGCGCCTCCCTCGCGCGGGGGTCCGACCCCGAGCGCTTGACGAGTTCCTGGTAGTCGCTGCCGCTCTGCAGCTGCAGGCCCGACTCCCGGAGGTAGTCGACGAAGGTGCCCTGGAACTCCTCGTAGCGGGCGCGCTCCTCGTCGGTGAGTTCGACCTCGAGGCGCCTGATGTCGTAGTCGGCGAGGTGGTCGCCGGCGAGGTCGTCGGCGTCGAGCCGGTAGACGACCGATCCGACCAGCTCCGCGACGGCCTCGTGGGCGCCGTCGGGCCGCTCGAAGGTGGCGGTCAGCCCCAGCCGGGCCGGCGCGGCCGTCAGGCGGGCGACGTCGCGGTAGCCCTCGCCGCCGAGGTGGTGGACCTCGTCGAAGACGAGCAGCCCGAAGCGGTCGCCCAGCTCGTCGGCCCGGAGGTACGCCGAGTCGTAGGTGGCGACGGTGACGGCCTCGACCCGCTGTTCGCCGCCGCCGAGCCGGCCGATCGGGCGGTCGAACTCCGCTTCGAGCTCCCGCTCCCACTGCTCCAGCAGGTCGACCGTCGGGACGACCACCAGCGTCGAGGCGCCGCGGTCGACCATCGCGCCGACGCCGACGACGGTCTTGCCGCTGCCGGTCGGCAGCTCGACGACCCCGCGGTCGCCGGCGTCGTGCCACGCCGACAGCGCCGCCGCCTGGTAGCCGCGCAGCTCGTACGTCGTCGACAGCCCCTCGACGGTCGGCGCGTCGAGCACCTCGTCCGCGAGCGGGAGCGACCGATCGCGGCAGGTCTCCCGGAGCACCGCGTACCGGACGGCCGGCGCTCGGTAGCTCTCCGAGCGGTCGTCGCGGCGGACGAACGACAGCGCCTCGAGCGCTTCGGCGCCGTCGCCGTCGACGCGTATCGTTCCGTTCTCGTACCGGAGTCGGACCACACCGGTTCTCGCGGCCCCGGCCGCTTAACGGCGACGCCCGGCGCGGCGGTTTCTCAACCCTTATTGTCGCGGGACGGTTTCGTCCGTGCATGAGCGACGAGCGCGGCGAAACCGTCGAGCCCGACGCCGATGCCGACGACGGAACGCCGACCGGAAACGACGTCGACCCCGACACCGACACCGACGCCGACGCGGCCGATGTAGAGGCGGACGACGCGGCCGACGGAGCCGACGAGGCCGAGGAGACGGAGGAGACGGCCGAACCCGGGGGAGGCGAGGAGGCCGTCGCCGACCGGATCGCCGACGAGGACGCCGAGACGGTCGCGGCGGAGATCGTCGAACTCCGAGAGCGGGTCGCGGAGCTGAAGACCGAGCGCGACGACGCCGAGGAGCGGCTCAGGCGGAAGGCCGCGGAGTTCCAGAACTACAAGAAGCGCCAGGAGAAACGCCGCGAGGAGGTACGCGAGCGGGCGACGGAGGCGCTCGTCGAGGAGCTGCTGGAGGTCCGCGACAACCTCGACCGCGCCCTCGAGCAGGAGGCCGACGCCGACATCCGCGACGGCGTCGAGGCGACGTTCCGCCAGTTCGACGAAGTGTTGGCCGGCGAGGACGTCGAACCCATCGAGCCGTCGTCCGGCGCCGAGGTCGATCCGACGCGACACGAGGTGCTGCTGAACGTCGAGAGCGACCGGCCGGCCGGCACCGTCGCGGAGGTCCACCGCCCCGGCTACGAGATGGCGGGGAAGGTGCTGCGGCCCGCCCAGGTGACCGTCGCGGAAGGCGAACCCGAACAGCAGTAGCTGTCACGCGGTTCCGCTATTCGGATGACAGTTCGGAAGAAAGCAGTGACATGGTTTCCCAGGGGAGTTGCGCTGGATTCCGTGCGTGGAACGTATGCGGTTCGTAGGTGTATCCGGCGTCACCGGTACGTTCCTGAAAATGGCCCCACCCGTCGACGTGCTCCTGCTCGTGGTGGTGCCATCCGAAGTCCGTCTCCCCGTCGCTGTAATGGAACTCGAACGCAGAGCGTGCATCCGGCGTCGCTCCCGCAAACCAGTGGACAGTCAGAGTCGCACCCTCATGTTCGATACCCCATCGCTCTACCGCCAAGTCTGCCCGTACCTCCGTGAACTGACCGCCCGGGAACCCCTGTACTGCAGTGACTACCGGGTGCCGTTCGAGCGCTTGCCGGATTGCACGAAGTGCTCGATGAGACGCTTCGGATGAGTCGTACGAGGCAACCATGTGGCGGCGCTACGCGGAGGCCCGGAAGTCGCTGGTGTACGTTTCGTAGTACTCGATCGCGTCCTCGAGGACCGAAAGGCGATAGCGTGCGAGTTCCCAGTCACCTGCTGTTCTCTTGAGTTCTCGCGTCCGTGATGCGGTGTCCGTCTCCGCGGCACGGGAACGGAGTTCGTCGGGAGAGTCCACGCTGTAGTCGGTCTCCCAGTCCTCGATTCGGGACTGCAACTCGATTTTCAGGTCGATCAGCCCGTCGCGGTCGTGCTCTTCGAGAAGGTCCCGAACCGTCCGTATTCGTACGTGGAGCGGGTCGGGTGAATAGAGTGTGCCGTCGTTGCGTTCCGTCTTCAGCAGTACGCTCAGGTCGACGAGTCGTTCGAGGTGGTCTCGTGCCGTGTTCTCCGCGACGTGGGCTTCATCCGCAATATACGATGCTGGGCGAGGTTCGGAGACCGTCGTGCCGACCGACTGAACACGATCGAACGCCGTCGTGTATTCTTTCCATGCTTCGACACCCGGAGGCTGATCGGTCATAGTCCCTCTAACGGATTCAGAATAATAAATCTATCTCCAGATAGGATAATTGCCTCTATCTTTCTCAGCGCGAAACTTGATAAAGAAATCGTCTCACCAGTTACTGATAGCGGTTCTGTTTATACCCCTTGATTGGCGGTTGACGCCGTGTCGAAAACCACCGGAAGAGGCGCCCTCCCGTCGATACGTGGGTCGCCGTATCTTAGCAACTTTTAACCGGTTCAATCCGATACCTACGGACAACATGGCGAGCAACAAGATTCTCGGTATCGACCTCGGTACCACCAACTCCGCGTTCGCGGTGATGGAGGGCGGCGACCCCGAAATCATCACCAACGAGGAAGGCGAGCGGACGACGCCGTCGGTCGTCGCGTTCACCGACGAGGGCGAGCGGCTGGTCGGCAAGCCGGCCAAGAACCAGGCCGTTCAGAACCCCGACCAGACCATCCAGTCGATCAAGCGACACGTGCCGGCGTACTTCAACGACCGCCAGCGGCAGGCGACGAAGGACGCCGGCGAGGTGGCCGGCTTCGAGGTCGAGCGCATCGTCAACGAGCCGACCGCGGCGGCGATGGCCTACGGACTCGACGACGAGTCCGACCAGACGGTACTCGTGTACGACCTCGGCGGCGGCACCTTCGACGTCTCCATTCTCGAGCTGGGCGGCGGCGTCTACGAGGTCGTCGCCACCAACGGCGACAACGACCTCGGCGGCGACGACTGGGACGAGGCCATCATCGGCCACCTCGCCGACGAGTTCGAGGACGAGCACGGTATCGACCTCCGCGAGGACCGCCAGGCACTGCAGCGGCTGACCGAGGCCGCCGAGGAGGCCAAGGTGGAGCTGTCCTCCCGGAAGGAGACCACGGTCAACCTGCCGTTCATCGCTGCGACCGACGAGGGCCCGCTCAACCTCGAGCAGACCATCTCGCGGGCGACGTTCGAGTCGCTGACGAGCGACCTCGTCGAGCGGACCGTCGGCCCGACCGAGCAGGCGCTGTCGGACGCCGGCTACTCGGAGAGCGACATCGACGAGGTCATCCTCGTCGGTGGGTCGACCCGGATGCCGCAGATTCAGGATCGGGTCGAGGAGCTGGCCGGCCAGGAGCCGAAGAAAAACGTCAACCCCGACGAGGCGGTCGCGCTGGGCGCGGCCATCCAGGGTGGCATCCTCTCGGGCGACGTCGACGACATCGTCCTGCTCGACGTGACGCCGCTGTCGCTCGGCATCGAGGTCAAGGGCGGCATCTTCGAGCGGCTCATCGACAAGAACACCACCATCCCGACCGAGGAATCGAAGATATTCACCACCGCGGCGGACAACCAGACCTCGGTCAACATCCGCGTCTTCCAGGGCGAGCGGGAGATCGCCGAGGAGAACGAGCTGCTCGGGGCGTTCCAGCTGACCGGCATCCCGCCGGCGCCGGCCGGCACGCCGCAGATCGAGGTGACGTTCAACATCGACGAAAACGGCATCGTCAACGTCCAGGCCGAGGACCAAGGCTCCGGCAACGCCGAGGACATCACCATCGAGGGCGGCGTCGGCCTCTCCGACGAGGAGATCGAGGAGATGCAACAGGAGGCCGAAGAGCACGCCGAGGAGGACCAGAAGCGCCGCGAGTTCGTCGAGGCGCGCAACGAGGCCGAATCGGCCGTCCAGCGCGCCGAAACCCTGCTCGAGGAGAACGAGGAAGAACTGGACGCCGACGTCGAGTCCGACGTCGAGGCCGAAATCGACCGCGTCGAGGAAGCCCTCGAGGAGTACGCCGACGTCGACAGCGACGAGCTCGATACGGCGAGCGACGCCCTGGAGTCGGCCACCGAGAGCCTCTCGGAGGAGCTGCAGGAGATCGGCAAGCAGATGTACCAGCAGCAGGCCCAGGCCGGTGCCGGCGGTGCCGGTGCGGGCGCCGGCGGCATGGGCGGTATGGGTGGCATGGGCGGCATGGGCGGTGCCGGTCCCGGCCCCGGCGCAGGTGCCGGCGCCGGCGCCGGCGCCGAGGGCGACGACGAGGAGTTCGTCGACGCCGACTTCGAAGACGTCCAAGAAGACGACGAGGACGAAGCGTAGCGAGTCCGAGTCGTCTTCTTGGGCTCGAAGGACGAACGAAGTGAGTCCTTCGGTGTTTCGGAAAGTGAGCATCGCGAACTTTCCGAAGTAGACGACGACGACGAGCGAAACGAATCCGAGTCGTCGTCTTGGGCTTGGAAGACGAGAAGTAGCGAGGCGTGACCGTCAGGGAGCGCCTCGACGACGCGAGTGGCAGCGAGCGTTCCGAAGTGGACGACGAGGACGAGTAGCGAGGCGCGAGCGGAGCGAGCGCCTCGAAAATGCGAGCGGCGAACAAAGTGAGCCGCGAGCGCGAGTCCGAGTCGTCTTCGTCCGCTCGAAGGACGAACGGAGTGAGTCCTTCGGTGTTTCGGAACGCAAGCGGCGGCGAACGTTCCGAAGTAGACGACGAGGACGTAGCGTAGCGAGGCGCAGGAGACGCGACCGGCGGGGAGCGTCTCCGGAAACGCGAACGGCGAGTGAAGCGAGCCGTGAGCGAAGCGACCGAGGCCTTGGAGAACGCGAGCGGCGAGAGACACGAGCCGCGAGCACGGGTCCACGGGCGTTTCTGACCGGCCGACGACCGCGCGTCCTCAGAAGACGACGGGGGCGTCCTCGGTGATCCGGAGGGTCACCCGCTCGCCGGTGTCGACGGCGTCCTCGCGGCCCTGGACGATGACCTGTAGCTCCTCGATGTCGGCGGCGGGGTCGACGACGTAGTTGGTCCGGTCGCCCTGGAAGAACCGCTCGACGATCTCACCGTCGACGGTGTCGGTCGTCGTCTCGTCGGCGCGGGCGGAGCCGCTACCGTCGGCGCGGGCGGCGTCGACGACGCGGAAGTCCTCGGGGCGGATCGACACCGTCACCGAGCCGCTGCGGCCGTCGGCGGGGACGACGAAGCCGTTCGGGCCGCCGACCTCGGCCACGTGGCGGCCGTCGTGCTCGACGATCTCGGCGTCCAGCAGGTTGGTGTCGCCGATGAACTCGGCGACGAACCGCGATGCCGGCTCGCGGTAGATCTCCTCGGGCGGGCCGACCTGCTCGATGCGGCCGTCGTTCATCACCGCGATACGGTCGCTCATCGACATCGCGACCTCCTGGTCGTGGGTGACGTAGAAGAACGCCCCTCGGGTCTGGTCGTGGATCCGGCGGAGCTCGACTTCCATCTGCTTGCGGAGCTTGCGGTCCAGCGACGACAGCGGCTCGTCGAGTAGCAGCACCGCCGGCTCGTTGACGAGGGCGCGGGCCAGCGCCACGCGCTGCTGTTGACCGCCGGAGAGGTCCGTCGGGTCGCGGTCGACGAATCCCTCGAGATCGACCAGTTCGAGGTACTCGCCGACGCGCTCGCGGCGGACCTCGCGCTCGCTTCTGCCGTCGGGGACTTCCTCGTCGTCGATGCCGCTCTTCTCGAGCCCGTAGCCGACGTTCTCGCCGACGGTCATGTGCGGGAACAGCGACAGGTGCTGGAACACGAGGTTGGTGTCGCGGGCCTCCGGTGGGACGGCTTCCATCGGGCGGCCCTCGATGCGGACCGACCCCTCGGTCGGCTGCTCGAAGCCGCTTATCATCCGCAGCGTCGTCGTCTTGCCGCAGCCCGAGGGCCCGACGAGGGTGAAGAACTCGCCGCGACGAACCGTGAAGTCGACGCCGTCGACCGCGGTCACGTCCCCGAACCGCTTGTACACGTCGTCGAGTTCGACCAGCGCGTCACGCTGCGTCGTCATACTCGCGGTTGTGGAAGCGATGATATGTATCTGTTCCCATCCGCCGGTGACGACGCCGGGTAGAGCCGGCGGTCGCGGCCGGCAGGAGCGCCGGGGAACACGATGATTTATTACTCGGGTGTGTAAGTCTGTGCAACATGCTGCAGGACGACAACGGAACGGGGAGCGGTGTCAGCACCGGGAACGGACGCAGTCGCGGGCGGCGTATCGACCGGCGGACGTACCTCGCCGGTGCGGGAGCGGCCGGACTCGCCGCGGCGGCCGGCTGTACCGGAAACGGCGGCGGCGGCGGAACGACGATCAACATCCTCACGTGGGAGGAGTTCCGCGAAATGGAGGAAAACATCGAGGAGACGCTCGACGTCAGCATCAACATCGAAGCGTCGGCGTCATCGTCGACGATGTTTCAGCGGTGGAACCAGGGGGCCGACGAGGAGTTCGACGTCGTGGTGCCGAACAACAACCTCGTGCCGCGGTTCCTCGAATCGGAGCTGATCGCCCCGGTGGATACGAACGCCGTCACGAACTACGGCGGCATCTACGACAAGTTCCAGCAGTTCGTCGACCAACAGTTCACGCGGGACGGCAACGCCTACGGCGTGCCGATCCGCTGGGGATGGTACGGTTACTCCTACGACACCCGCAGCGTGCCGGAACACGACCCCAGCTACCAGGTCGTGTTCGAGGATGACTACGTCGACGCCGACCTGAGCGGGAACATCGTCATGTACGACGAGGCGAACAAGACGATGCCGGTGGCGGCGCTGTACCTCGCCGAGGCGCGGGACGACCCGTCCTACCGGGAGGCCCTTGAGGGCGAGGAGATGACGTTCAGCGAGGAACAGATCAACGAGATGCAGGACCTCCTCGTCGAGCAGAAATCTCGGCTCCAGGGGTACATCTCCAAGGACCCGCGGTTCATTTCAGGGTTCACACAGGGGAACTTCCTCGTCGGTCACTCCGGGCGCAACGAGACCATCGAGATGCGGACCAGCGGCGAGGACTGGGTGGAGTTCGTCGTCCCACAGGAGGGGGCAATGGCGTGGTACGAAACGGCGGTCGTCTCGGCGGCGTCGGACGACACGGAAGCCGCCTGGGAGGTCGTCAACGAGTTCATCGCGCCCGAGAACGGGGCGGCGCTGGCGCGGGCCGGCTTCTCGCCGAGCTGTAATCCGGACGTCGCCGACCAGCTTACCGAGGAGCAGAACGAGCTGTACGGTCGCATCAGTCCCGAGCGGCTGGAGGAGTTCATCCCACTCAAGGACATCGCCGACGACGTCGAGCGCGAGTACAGCAACGCCTGGAACAACGTCAAGGCGGCATAACGTCGATGGCCACGCCGAACCCCGACGAAATCGAGGACGACGCCGCCCGCGGCGCCGGGACGGTCAGAGCGCGACTCGTCCGGACGCTGAGCCGTCCCCGGACGGCCCTCGGCGTGACGATGGGACCGGGGACGGTGTGGATCGCCGGGCTGCTGGTGGCGCCGCTCGTGTTCATGTTGGCGGTATCGTTCACCACCACCAACCTCACCGACTACAACATCATCTGGGAGCCGACGCTGGCACGGTTCAGGGAGCTGCTCGGCGGCAGCGTCGACGCGGGGCTGCTCGACGGTGGGTCGGTGGTGCTACTGGAGGTCGGAAGCTTCCAGCTGCGGGCGACCGCCTTCGAAAAGGCGATCCTGCTGTCGTACGCGATCGCGACCGTGACGACGCTGCTGTGTCTCGCGCTGGCGTTCCCACTTGCGTACCTGCTGGCACGCCGGAGCGGCCCGCTGGTGAAGGCGACCATCTTCCTGATGCTGCTGCCGTTCTTCACGATGTACCTCGTCCGGGCGTACTCCTGGGTACTGATGTTCGGCTCGAAGGGGGTCATCAACAGCGCCCTGGGGGCCGTCGGCGTCGGGCCACTGGAGGTGTTCAACTACGGCGTCCCGGCCACCATCGTCGGGCTCACCCACGCCTACTACCCGTATATGCTGTTGACGCTGTACGCCAGCATGGACGGGCTGGACTTCTCGCTCGTCGAGGCCGCCCGCGACCTCGGGGCCTCCAGAATCGACGTCATCCGGGACCAGATCATCCCGCTGACGATGCCGGGAATCGTCGGCGGGAGCCTCTTCGTGTTCGTCCCCAGCGTCGGGGCGTTCATCACGCCGCAGATTCTCGGGCAGGGGAAGGTCCAGATGGTCGGTATCCTCATCGAGAGGTGGGTGTACGAGAGCAGGTTGTCGCTGGCCAGCGCCGGCTCGATGTTCGTCGTCGTCTCCATCGTCGCCGCGATGGTGCTGGCGTTCAGGTACGTCGAACTCGACGAACTGGGGGGCGCCTGACCGATGGCCACCGACACCGACACCGACACCGAGCCCGACGTCGCCGACGTCGCGGGAAGCCGGCTCGACCACCGCCTCGTCGACCGCCTCCTCCGTGGGTCGCTGTACACGGTCGCGGCATTGATCATGCTGTTCCTGTGGGTGCCGCTGTTGATCATGATCGTCCTCTCGTTTGCCGACCCGGCGACGACGCTGGCCGGCGTCGAGGAGCTGACCCTCGACAACTACCAGCTCGCCGTCAGCGACGAGAACATGTGGAGCGCGCTGCGCGGGAGCCTCGCCATCGCCACGGCGTCGGCGACCATCGCGACGGTCCTGGGCGTGCTGGCGAGCTTCGCGCTCACCCGCTTCGGCTATCGGTTCCTGAACGTCTTCCGTACGTTCGGCATCCTCCCGATGATCATCCCGGGCGTGATCCTCGGCGTCGGCCTCCGGATCTACTTCCGGGAGGTGTTTGCCCGCGAGTGGCTCGGCCTTGTGGCGCTGCTGGAGAGTCCGACCGGCTTCGTGCCGGTCGTGCTCGCACACTCGGTGTACGGACTCCCGTTCGTGCTGCTCGTCGTCACCGCCCGGCTGTACACCTTCGACGAGTCCCTGGAGTCCTTCGAGGACTTCATCCGGGCGCTGTTTCTGACGAAGTTCAGTACGCCGGTCGTCACGCAGTGGATGTTCCAGCAGATCGAGAATCTGAACGCCCCCAAGTTGAACCCGGTTGCGACGATGATCGTCGCCATCATCGCCGTCGCCCTTGCCGTGGCGATGAACGTCGGCAACGTCACCGGCTACGTCGCCGGCACCGTCGACGACGAGGAGTAGCGACCGGCCGGGGCCTCACTCGGCTTCGTGGAGCCGCTCGCCGCGGTGGAGTCGGGTTGCGATGGAAAAGGTCTGCTCGTGCTCGCGGCGGGTCGGCGTGTGGGCCGCCAGGTACCGCGCGCCGGCGACGAGCGCCAGCCGGCGTTCGGCCTCGTCGTCGAGGGCGTCGACCCGGCGGACGGCCGCCGAGACGTTCTGTAGCGTGTGGAAGTCGGCGTCCTCCCGGAGCAGCCCCCGGCCGAGGGCGGCCGTCAGGTCCGCAGGGTCGCCATCGCACTCGAAGTGCTCGACGACAAGCCGGGCCGCGCGGTTGACTTGCCCCTGCTCGTCGAAGCACTCCAGCAGCGCCGACCGCACCGTCTCGGGGTCACGACCCGGCTCGGCCTCGGGGACGGGCGCCCGCGGGCTGTTGAGAAAGCGGTCGAGGTAGACGCTCATCGCGCCGTCGAAGCAGGCCCGGTACAGTTCCGTGGCGTCGGTCCGGCCGGCGAGCTCGTGGGCCGCGACGGCGTAAACGAACGTATGGTGGACGGTGTCCCAGTCGGCGAATTCGTTGTTGGTCGAAAAGTAGGCCACCCGCCGGGTGGCGGCGCGGGCGACGGCGTCCGTGAGTTCACGTCGAGTGGCGCCGGCGGCGACCGCGTCCCGCAGCGCCCCGACGATGGCCTCGGGGTCGTCGCCGAGCAGCGTCTCGAGGAAGTCATCGGGTTCGTCCCACGACCGGTCGGCGCCGGCGGCGACCAGCTCCTCGAGGTCGTCGTGGGCGTCGAAACACAGCGCGGCGACGTCGACCGGTCCGCGCCACGACGATAGCTCCTCCGAGCGGGTCGCGCCGGTCAGCTGCGGGACCGTCGACGCCAGCACCGGCGCGGCGTGGTCGTCCCAGCCGAGGTGGTCGAGCGTCGTCAGGGCGCTGTTGACGAAGTCCAGCGTGTGGCTGGCGTTCATGTAGAGGTGGTCGGTCGCGGCCGCGACCAGCAGCTCGACGACCTCGGCGGGCGGCAGCGTCTCGACGGCCGTCAGCAGCGTCCGCTCGGCGCCGTCCTCGTCGCGGACCTCGCAGTTCTCCCGGAACCACGACTTCAGCCGGTCGGCCGGCAGCTCGCGGTTGTCGAAGGCGTGCTGTCGGAACCGGGGCGGTTCGCCGGCGGCGGCGTCGGCGACCGCCCGGACGCCGGCGAACATCGCCCGCCGTCTGTCGCGGCCGGACAGCGCCGGGTACAGTTCGGCGGCGTACGACAGCGACGTGAGCCCGCGACCCCAGCCGGCGGCGCGGTACCGCGTGCCGAAGTCGACGGCCGTCTGCAGCGGCGTCCGGAAGCCGTCGGCGTGGTTCTCGCCCGTTCCAGGGACGTCCGGCTCCGCGGCGGCGTCACCGGCATCGGCGGCGTCGTCGATGCCGATGATGGCCTTCGCCTGCACGAGCGTGAGGTTCTCCTGGAGGCCGTCGGCGAGGCGGTTACGCCACCGCGTCGCCGGCGGGACCGTCGGCTCCGGGTCGGGGTCGAGGTAAACGGTGTCGTCGTCGACCGCGACGGGGAACGTCTGGACGTCGTCGGCCCACGGGTCGAAGGTGTCGCCCTCGGCCAGCTCGAAGCGGGCGTGGTGCCAGTGACACGTCAGGACGCCCTCCTCGACGGTGCCCTCGGCGAGCGGGAACCCCATGTGCGGACAGCGGTTGTCGACCGCGTGGATCTCCCCCTCGTGGTAGAACAGCGCGATCGCGCGGCCGTCCTGCTGGACGACGGTCCGGCCCTCGGCCTCGAGGTCGCTCCGGTCACAGACGGGAACGTAGTCGTCGGCAGACATACACACACGGGAGGGCCACGACGGCATAACCGTTGTCCGAAGCGCTTTTTTATCGGCTCGGCGAGAGGTCCAGGCGCCGACCCGTCTTTTGAAGTATCTCAATCGACTACGGACGGTAACTGATGAGCGAGGACTTCTACTCGGTGCTGGGCGTCGACCGCGACGCGAGCGAAGACGAGATAAAACGAGCCTTCCGGCAGAAGGCGTCGGAGTATCACCCCGACGTCTCCGACGACCCGAACGCCGAGGAGAAGTTCAAGCGGATCCAGGAGGCCAAGGAGGTGCTGCTCGACGACGAGAAGCGCCGGATGTACGATCAGATGGGCCACGAGCGCTTCCAGGAGGCCGACAAGCGCGGTGCCACCGACGACGGCGGCCGCGGCGGCGGGATGGGCGGCGGCCCGTTCGGCGGAGGCGCCGGCGGCATGAACGATATCTTCGAGCAGTTCTTCGGCGGCGGTGGCGGCGGTAGCGGCGGCCGTGGCGGCCGCGGCGGTCAGCAGGGCGCCGACCTCAAGACCCGGCTGTCGGTCGACCTGGCGGAGGCCTACGAGGGCGTCACGAAGCAGCTGACCGTCACCCGTCCGGAGCGGTGTTCGAAGTGCGACGGCGAGGGCCACCCGCCCGATGCCGACTCCCGGACCTGTTCGGCCTGCAACGGCCGCGGCCAGCAGCGGACCGTCCGGCAGACGCCGTTGGGTCGCGTCCAGCAGACCCAGACCTGCCCGCAGTGCGACGGCCGCGGGCGGGTGTACGCCGAGACGTGCTCGACGTGCCGCGGCGACGGCCAGGTGCGTAACGAGGCGACGCTGCAGGTCGAGGTACCCGCCGGCATCCGGAACGGCCAGACGCTGCGGATGAACGGCGAGGGCGCCCCCGGCGAGGACGGCGGCCGGGACGGCGACCTACTCGTCGAGATTTCCGTCGGGGGCCACGACGAGTTCGAGCGCGACGGTGACGACCTCCGGCACCGAATGGCGATTTCCTTCCCGCAGGCGGTCTTCGGCGACACCGTCGAGGTGCCGACCCTCGACGGCACGGTCGAGATGGACGTCCCGGCCGGCACGCAGAGCGGTGAGACGTTCCGGCTCCGCAACAAGGGAATGCCCCGCCTCCAGGGCCGGGGGTACGGCGACCTCTACGTGAAGGTGCAGGTCGTCACCCCCGAGCGTCTCAACGAGGAACAGCGGGAGGCGCTGGAGGCGTTCGCCGAAGCCGGCGGCGAGGAAATCGACGTCGATCAAGGGTTCTTCGAGAAGCTGAAGAACTCCTTCTGACGCCGTCAGCGGACGGTGAACGTCGGCTCGGTGACGTTCTCGCTCTTGCACTCCGGACACCGCGACGGCCGGTTGGTCAGGTCGTCGAACCCTTCGAAGCCGCAGTCTCGACACGCCGGCGGCGCCGCCAGCAGCTGCTCGTCGGTGCCTTCCAGCGACCGCGCGATGTGTTCGACGTGCGACAGCGCCGCAGCGGTCGTTATCTCGAACTCCTCGGCCAGCCGGCCGGCCGCGGCTGTCTCCGCCCGCAGGAAGTCGGCGATACGCTGCCGGGTGGTCCGCTCTGCACCCTGCATACGCCTCCTGTGGCGGCGAGCGGTAAAACGCTACTGCCGCCGCCCGTACGCGAGGGTTGAAGTGGCATGACGGGACCACGACCGCCGTGATGTGAGCACAGCGGCGGTCCGTCCGGGCGGGTGCGCGGGACGCGGGCCGTCGGGCAGGGGATGTCCCGTCTGTTCGCCTACTCGCCCAGCCGTGCGTCCGTGATCTGCAGCGCACCGCGCGTGCCGTCAAATTCGGTCTCGTAGTCGAGTTCGATCGGTCGGTCCATGTGCGGTCCGTCGGTGACGAGCGTCTCGAACTCGCCGCCCTCGCCGAGGACGTGGACGCCGTACTCCTCGTTGAGCGCCTTCAGCTCCGCGAACGCGTCGGCGTCGAGCGTTCGCCCGAGCCACGATTCGTCGAGACCGTAGGCGGCCACGCGGACGACGGTAATTTCGAAGCCGGCCGCCAGCATCTCGTCGGCGAGCGCGCGTGGTTCCTTCCGCCACAGCGGCGCGAATAGCTCCGCCCCGAGGCGGTCGGACATCGCCTCGATGCGGGTCGTCTGGTAGCTGCTCTCGACGGCACCGGCGGTGACGCCACCGATGCCGCCGAGGTCGTCGGCCAGGTCGGCGAGGGCTGCCTCCAGCGGCTCCAGCTCCCGATCGCCGCGGGCCGCGGAGTCCTCTCGGTCGTCGGCGTCGGCCTCGAAGTCCCCGGGTCGGACGTCGACCAGCGGGAGACCGACGCTCTCGGCGGCCAGCGACGCCAGCTCCGTCGCCGGAACGTGGTACATGAACGACTCGCCGGCCGGGTGGACGGTTACCAGCCGCTCGACCGGCTTGCCGGCCTCGAGGGCGCGGTACAGCGCCCACGAGGAGTCCTTGCCGCCCGAGAAGAGGCTCACCCACGGGTCCATGAGTGTGGTACTCGGGCGGCGGGCATATGGCCGTCGGTCCGCTCACTCCGGCAGTTCGCCCAGGCCGGTTCCGGCGTCGTTCATACGGGAGGCGAAGGCGACGCCGAGAAAGCTCACGAGGATGCCGGCGGCGACGTATGCCGCCAGCCGCGACCAAATCGAGAGGACGAACCCCTCGACGGAAACGGGCCCGACCGCCACCGGCGGGACCGACAGCGAGGCAAAGACGCCGGCCCGCTCGAGGAAGTAGCCGGTGAAACCGCGGACGACCAGCCCGATCGCGACGACGCCAAAGGGGAGGTTCAGAAGGGCCGCGGAGACGCCCTGCTCGCCCAGCAGTGCGTCGATGAGACGGCCGGTGGCCGCCGCCAGCGCCGCCGCCGCGAACCAGGGGACACTGTCGTAGACGAACCGTAGCCCGAGCAGTATCTCGCTCGCCTCTCGCATGCCGTTAACGCTTATGACGCCCGCGAAGACGCCGATCAGCGTCAGCCCCGCGCCGACGACGTAGGTGACGATCGATACCTGCCCGGAATAGAAGGCGTTCCGCACCCGACCCGGAAGCGTCGAGACGAAGTCGTCGATGCCGAGCCCCTTGTAGAGAAGGAAAATGCCGATGACGGCGGCGATTGCCGACAGCGCGACCGTCACACTGTTGGCGAACAGGAGCAGCACCGGGAGCGTCAGCAGGGCCGCGCCGATCGGAACCAGCACCGTCCCGCGGAGCTCCTCGTCGCCGAGGAACTGCTTCAGGAGGTAGTACGTCGACTGAATGTCGTGGGACTGGCGAACGACCACCCGGTCGACGGCGTCGACCTGGATGCGGCTCTCGACGATGGGGACGAGCCGCTCGTCGCTGGCGGAGTCGGTGACGACGACCGCGGCGTCGGGGTCGTACTCGTCGACCAACCGGTCCGTCTGTCTGGCGACGGCGCGGTCGCTGTTGACCCCGTCGCCGCCGCCGGAGACGACCGCGATGACCGACTCCTCGCCCTCGTCGCGGAGGTTGCGGGCGACCCGGAGCGTCTCCAGCAGGCAGTTGACCCGGCTGTCCTCCGGGTCGTCGACGCCGACGTCGGTGACGAGAGCCTGGACGGCCTCCCAGCCGACCACGGGGCCGGCCGGGCCCAGCCCGCCGTCACGGTCGACGTACACCACCAGCGTGCTCACGTCGGAGGGTTCACTCGAGCGGGTAAAAGCTTTCAGGAGCGACGGCCGCTACACCCGGAATCGGAACCGGGACTCGCCGTCGGCGTCGGTGAACCGGCTGGCAACGCCGGCGCCGGCCGCGTAGGCGACCCGCTCGGCGCCGCCGCGGACCCGCTCGGCGAGGCCGGCGGTCGGCTCCAGTTCCGTCGTCTCGACGGCCTCGTCGAGCAGCTCCCGGAGCCGTGCCTCGACGTCCTCCCGCGTCCCGAGCTCGTCGACGAGCCCCATCTCGTCGGCGTCGGTCCCGAGGAAGACCTTCGCCTCGGTCGCCCGGAGGTCCGCTTCGTCCATCTCACGGCCCTCGGCGGCGGTCTCGACGAACTGGTCGTAGTAGCCGTCGATGATGCCCTGCAGGTACTCCCGTTCGTCGTCGTCGAGGTCCGCGAACGGCGAGCCGGCTTCTTTGTAGTCGCCGGCGGCGAGCTGCTCGTACTCGAGACCGACCCGCTCGAGCAGCTCCGCGGCGGTGACTCGCGAGCCGCGGACGCCGACCGAGCCGACGATGGAGCCCTCCCGGGCCCACAACTCGTCGCAGCCGCTCGCGATCCAGTAGCCGCCGCTGGCGCAGGTGTCGGTCGCGTAGGCGACCGTCGGCCCGTCGAACCGCTCGGCCGCCAGCCGGATGTCGTCGCTCGGGACGACCGCACCGCCGGGCGTGTTCAGCCGCAGCAGCAGCGCCTCGGCGGCGTCGTCGTCGTCGGCCGCCTCGATGAGCTCGACGATGTCGTCGGCGCCGGGTGTACCGGGAGAGGTCGGCGGCACCCCGCCGCCGCCGCCGTCGCGGGTGATCGGTCCGTCGACGGCCACCTCGGCGACGTTGTACCCCGGCAGGAGGTTCCGCGCGACGTTGCCGCCGATCCGGAGCCCGATGCCGGCGGTGACGACGACGAGCAGGACGCCGAGCAGTTCGGCCGTCGAGGCCGGCGTCCGGAAGAACAGCACCCAGCCGACGACGGCCGCGACGGCCGCGGCGGCCAGTGCGATCGTTGTGCGAGCGAGCGTTCTGAGCTGGCTCATACGACGAACTGACGGCCGGCTGGCTGTTAAAGGAGGCGACCGCGGTGGGCGTCTCCCGGACGTCAGGCGGGGGTACCCTCGCCGGAGGTTCCGACGAGGAGCGACCCGGCCGCCAGCCCGAGGATGGCGACACCGGCGACGAGCTTCGGGAGCGGGGCGTTCGTCGTCCCGGACAGGAGGATACCGACGCTGCCGGCCAGCAGGAGCGCCGCACCCAATCCGAGTCTGCGGACGTCTGTTGCCATACTTCGAATCTCGTCCGTTTCGGCAGTTAAATCCGACGGAATAGACCGCCAGCGTTCGAAAGGCGTATGCCTGACTCGCGTCTCCCGTGGACATGAACCGCGGGCTCGAGGCGCTGGAGACGGTCGCCGACTACCAGTTCGGGGCGGGCGCCGGGGCGGCGCTGTTCGGCGGGTCGGTCTCGGTGCGGCGGACCTCCTCCGGCCGGCCGCAGCAGGTGCTGGTCGACGGCGAACGGGTCATCTCCTACGGCACCGACGGCCGCGTCACGCTCGGGATCGCCGGCGGCCGGCGGCTGCAGGCGGCACTGGAGCCGCCGGCCTACCGGGTCGTCGTCGGCGACGACAGCGAGCCGTTCGTCCGCAACGGGCGGAACGTCTTCGCCAAGTTCGTCCGCGAGGTCGACCCGGCCGTGCGGCCCCGCGACGAGGTGCTCGTCGAACACTACGACGGCGGCCTGCTGGCGGTCGGACGAGCGGAGCTGTCTGCGGCGGCCATGCGCGACTTCGACACCGGCATGGCCGTCTCCGTGCGCGAGAGCATCGCCGAGGAGTAACGTCAGGGTTTTTCAAGTCGCATCCCCTCTACGGTGGTATGTTCGGAGGAGGCGGCGGGATGAACCCGCGCAAGATGCGACAGATGATGGACCAGATGGGCATCGACGTCACCGAGATCGACGCCGAGGAGGTCATCATCCGCACGGACGACACGGAGCACGTCTTCCACGACGCCGACGTCCAGCGGATGGACGCCCAGGGTCAGCAGACCTACCAGATCGTCGGCGAACCCGACGAGCGGCCGCGCGGCGACGAGGACGACGCCAATGTTGATGCCGATGATAGCGATACCCATGCCGACGACGGCGCCGACGTCGCCGACCAGGACGTCGAGATCGTCGCACAGCGGGCCGGTGTCCCGGAGAGCGAGGCCCGCGAGGCGCTGGCCGAAACCGGCGACCTCGCGGCGGCGGTCCAGCGCCTCCAGGAGGAGTGACGGACCGACCGGTGCTCGTCGTCCGGGACGGCCGGGAGTTCCTGCTGGAGCCGGGCGAGACCCTGGAGACCGACCTCGGTGTCCTCGAACTGCCGGCGGACGTCGAGACGGGGACGACCGTCGAGACGCACCTCGGCGAGCCGTTCGAGGTGCGCCGGCTCCGGGGGCCGGAGCTGTTCGACCACCTCGAGCGGACCGGCGCACCGATGATGCCGCGGGACATCGGCCTCGTCGTCGGCCATACCGGCGTCGCGTCGGGCGAACGGGTGCTCGATGCCGGCACCGGCACGGGCGTGCTGGCGGCGTACCTCGGCCGGCTCGGCGCCGAGGTCACCACCTACGAGCGGGACGCCGACTTCGCCGACGTCGCCCGCGAGAACATGCGGCTGGCCGGCGTCGACGACCGCGTGGAGGTTCGGACCGGCGACCTGCTGGAGGCCGTCGACGACCTCGGGGGTTTCGACATCGTGACGCTGGACACCGCCGACGCGGCGGCGGTCGTCGAGCGAGCGCCCGACCTGCTGGCGTCGGGCGGCCACGTCGCGGCGTACACGCCGTTCGTCGAGACGGCCCGCGACTGCGTGGAAGCGGCCCGCGACGCCGGGCTGTCGGCCGTTGAGTGCGTCGAGACCATCCAGCGAGAACTCAAGGTCGACGACCGCGGCAGCCGGCCGGCGACGGCCGGCGTCGGCCACACCGGCTACCTGACGTTCGGCCGGCTCACGCCACGGCTCGGATGAGTTCCAGGAGTTCGGTCTCGTAGGCGTCGCCGTCCACGTCGACCAGCGGCTCCAGCCCCGAGACGGGGTAGGCACCGCCGGCGACGTGGAAGTCACCGTCGTGCCACACCACGACCGCGCCGAGCACCTCCACGTCGCGGTCCGCCGTCGAGAGCCGCGCCCGGTGAGGCGTCATCCGTCCCCGGCGGCCGCCCAGTTCGACCGTCTCGGTGTCGCCGTCGGCGACGTCCTCGAACCCGCGCTCGCGGAGTTCCTCGACGAACGTCTTCTTCGACTCCCGGACCACGTACGGCCGGGCCGCCGACGCCATCCCGAATCCCGGCGACGGCGTGATGTCGAGTCGTGAGGCAAAGAAGAACCGCCAGACGCGGTCCTCGCCGCCCGCCTCGACGATGCGCTCTCGGAGGCCGGCGTCCTCGTAGACGGCCGTGTGGGCGGTGACGGAGACGCCCAGACTCTCGTACACTGTCTCGGCCTCCTCGCGCGAGAGGGTCCACCCGCCCTCCGAGAGCCGGGTCGAGTCGGGCGTCGGCGGGTCCATACCCGTGGTTCCGGCGCGAGGGTATTCAAACCCAGCGAGGCGGAATCCCGTCGCTGGACGGCCCGGTTACATCGGCTGGCCGATGTCGGACCGAGTTACGACCAGGGGCCGAGGCGAATCCCACGCCGCTCGGTGCTCCATTGGTTTGGATGCTATCGGCTGGTGTGGTTGGTGGTCGTTGGGCTTGCGTATCGGCCGCCTGCGATCCTACCAATTCTAATAGATGTTCTGTATAGCGGGCCAAGACGGAGGGCGCCTCTTTTGCACAATGTGAATCGGACTTATTGCCTGGGAACTATACCAATCAACGTTGTCATCCTAACCGACCGCCTGTTCATGTTTCTTCTCGCCGCCCGGCTCGGGGCTTTTGCTCGCCAAGATTCGGTCGCAATTTTCGCCCTCAGTAGTTCGCCCACTCGGCAACCGGCAGAGGCGAACTCCCTCTCGTCAATTATTGATGATTGTTGGAGTCCACTTTCATTTTCGCAGAGTTGAGGAGATCTGACGGATCTCCGGAGATTCCAATATCAGTTAATTCTTGAACGTCCCAACCTGCTTGATTGAGAGCAAGCACCTCAGCTTCTTGATCGTCTAAACTATATTGTTCTTTGAGAATTTTAGCGTATTCCGTGTGGGCGATGACTTCTGTTTCTCCTGTTGGCAGGATATATTTCGCGATGACGGTTTCTGGCGTGTTAGGAGACTGGTTGGTTCGCTCGCAGGTCACCGCCCCGTCCGTTTCCAAATACCGTTCAGTAGGTATTATTGATTCATCGATTGAGTAAGGATTTCGTATGCCGACGGTTTCCGCTACTTCTATTCGAGATGGCCGTTTCGGCGAGGGATTACGGCGATACTTATCAAGTATCGCACTGAGTATTTCCAATACCATTTAACCAGCACTTTGATCGATACTTGAAATTAGTGTTGGCACCAGTTTACACACCCCGTCTGTATCGAACGATCCATCGACCAGACCCCGGCATCCGTCGAGTGGGGCGTTCGAAGAACGCCCCTGAGGCGGTTCCCGGCGACGAGGCCGGAGGCCGAGTCGCCGTAGCGCGCGCGGACTGGAGTGGCGCCGAAGGCGCCATGGGAGGAGCACGCGCGCATATTTTCCCCACGTTTTTGCCAACCCTCTCGCGTCGCGAGAGGGTCGTGTAAAAAGTGGGTGTTAGTGATCGTCCTCGCGCCACTTGTGCTCGCACTCGGTGCAGGTGAAAAAGCGGGTCTCGGACTCGTCGGCCGCCCGGATCTGCTTCATCTCGTAGCGGGCCCGGTCGTTGCCGCACTCCGGACAGCGGACCTCCGTCGTCGGGCCGATGGCCTCGTCGTCGACCTCGGACATGTCGACCGGGCCGCTGTCGGTGTCCTGCCCCTCCGTCGTCGTCATCGCCTCGGCGCCGCCGTCGCGAGCCGTCTCGAAGCCGCAGGAGCGACAGACCCACCCGTCGTCCTCGCCGTGCATCATCGAGCCGCACTCGTCGCAGAATTCCATGTCGCCCGTGAGACAGCCGCGTACTTAAGTGATGCTGACGGGATCGACGACCCCATTGCGGGTTCCGCCGACGTTTGCGGCGGTGGCAGCGGCGCCCGGAGAAAGAGCTTTACCGGGATGGACGGACCGCACGATCGATGTTGCCCTCTGATTGCCGCCCGACTGCCGCCGGGATGTGGTGTCTCTTTGTACTGTTCGTCTCGGCGTCCGGCTGTGCGGGCCCGAACGGCGACGTATCGGACGAGACGGCAACGGACCGGGCGCTCGCCGCCGAGGAGGAGTACATCGAGACGCGGCTCGAAGGCGCCGCCTGCGTCGACGGCTGGGGGTTCGAGGACTACGGAGGGTGGGGCGAGACGGCGACGGCACTGAACCGGTCCGACGGAGGGGTGTACGTCGCCGTCAGACACCCGTTCTGGTACTCGACGGTGGAGCTGGACGCCGACATCGGAACGGAGGCGACGTACCTCGTCACGGCCGACGACGCACGGCGGGTCGGTGGCACCGAGGTATCGCCCTGCTGAGAGCGGCCGGCCGGCCCCGCGGTGGGGCCGGGCGTGCCTACTTCGGAAGCGTGATACGCGCGCCACCCCTCCCATCGGGTACGTAGCTCCGAGATGCTGGGAATGGACAGACGAGTCGTCGTGCTGGCGCTGGCCCGGATGGCCGACGCCGTCGCGAACTCGTTTCTCATCATCGTGCTACCGCTGTACATCGCCAGTGGTGAACTCGCCGTGCCGACGGTCGAGGGCGCGACCGTCGCCGGCTACCCGCTGACGACCGAGTTACTCATCGGCGTCGCGCTGTCGCTGTTCGGCTTCCTCAACAGCTCCCTGCAGCCGTTCACCGGCCGGCTGTCCGACCGGACGGGCAGACGGAAGGTGCTGATCCTGTTCGGACTGGCCGTCCTGGCGGTCACGTCGGTCGCCTACGCCCTCGTCGATAGCTACTGGGCGCTGGTCGTAATCCGGGCGATTCAGGGGCTAGGCGGCGCCTTCGTCATCCCAACGACCATCGCGCTGGTGGACGACCTGGCGCAGGGCGACGACGAGCGAGGCGGCAACTTCGGCGTCTTCAACGCCTTCCGGCTGCTAGGCTTCGGGTTCGGCCCGATCGTCGCCGGCTCGGTCGTCAGAGCCGGGCCCTACAGCGTCGCCGGCGCCGAACTCTCGGGGTTCGACGCCGCCTTCGGCGTCGCCGTCGTCGGCGCGCTGGTCAGCTTCGCGCTCGTGTCGCTACTCATCGAGGAGCCGGACGTGGCGACGAGCGACGCCGGCGACGACTTCTTGGTGTCGATCCGGGCCGACGCCGCCGGCCGGCTGCTCGACCCGGTGTTCGTCCTCGGAATCGGGACGTTCTTCATGGCGGTCAGCATCGCGCTGTACGCCACGCTCCAGGACCCGGTCAACGCCAGACTCGGCCAGGGACCGCTGTGGTTCGGCGTCCAGTTCGCCGCCGTCGTCATCGCCAACGTCGTGCTACAGGGGCCCATCGGCTGGCTGTCGGACCGCATCGGCCGCAAGCCGCTCATCGTCGGCGGACTGGTCGTGCTGGCGCCGTCGGTGCTCGCACAGGGGCTGGTTACCTCCTCGTGGACGATGCTGTTCGCGCGGGCCTTCCACGGCGTGGCGGTGGCGATGGTGTTCGCGCCGGCACTTGCGGCCGCCGGCGACCTCGCCGCGGAGGGCCAGTCCGGGACGACGCTGTCGGTGCTGACGATGGCGTTCGGCTTCGGGACGGCCATCGGGCCACTGGCGTCGGGCGTGCTGTTCGGCTACGGCTTCGTCGCCCCCTTCGCCTTCGGCGCGGTGCTGGCGGTCGTCGCGCTGGCGCTCGTCGTCACGCAGGTCGAGGAGACGCTGGAGACCGCCGCCGGCGAGACGGCCGTCCCCGGCGACGACTGATAGTGATTATTGCGATAGTTTTCAGCACGGGGAACGAAATGAGGCTGGTTCGGCTCTCCACGGCTGATCCGCCCGACCCTCGGCGGTAACGACTCGCGTTGATCACTACGACGCCCGAGGCCCGAACCGCTATATTCCGCCCGCCCTACCACCGCGTGTGCACGAGTACGACATCGAGCGCTACCTGAGCGTGCGGAGCGCCTACGGGGCCGACTTCGGCCCGGACGGGACGGTTTCGTTCCGCATCGACACGACCGAGACGCCGCAGGTGTGGACGCTGTCGGAGCCGGGCGCGTGGCCGACCCAGCGGACCTTCGGCGACGATCGGGTCACCTTCGCCTCGTGGTCGCCGGAGCGGCCGGAGCTGGCGTTCGGCATGGACGAGGGCGGCAACGAGCGCCAGCAGCTCTACCGGCTGGCCGACGACGGAACCGTCGAGAACCTCACGCGGACGGACGCGAAGCACCGGTGGGGCGGCTGGAGCAGGGCGACGGCTGGCTCTCGCTGGGTGGCTGGAGCCCCGGCGACGACCGGCTGCTGGTCCACGAGGCCCACTCCAGCTTCGACCACGACGTCCATGTCCTCGACCTCGAGTCGGGAGAGCTGACCCGGCTCACGGACGGCGACGGCGGCGACGAGGTCCGGTACTCGAGTCTCTCGTGGGCGCCCGACGGCGACGGCGTCTACTGCTGTACCGACCGCGACGCCGACACGCTGTATCTCGCCCGGCTGGACGCCGCGAGCGGCGCCCTCGAGACGGTCGTCGAGGGGGGCGGTGAGCGCGAGGAAGCGCGAACGCCGTCGGGCGCGTCGCCGCCCGACGGAAAGTGGAACGTCGACGGGGTCGCCATCGACGACGAGACGGGGCGGCTGGTCTACTCCCGGAACGTCGACGGCTACACCGACCTGACCGTCGGCACGCTGGCCGGCGAGACGACGATCGAGACGTTCCCGGAGCCGGACCTCCCGGCCGGCGTCGCCGGCGGCGTGAGCTTCGACGACGACGCCGAGCGGGTCGCCCTGACGGTCACCGTCGACACCGAGAACACCAACGTCTACGTCGTCGACGTCGAGACCGGCGCCGCCGAGCGGTGGACCTGCGCCTCGACGGCCGGCATCCCGCCGGAGACGTTCGTCGCCTCGGAGTCCGTGGCCTACGAGACGTTCGACGGCCGCGAGATACCGGGCTACTACGCGACGCCGCCGAAGGCGCCGGCCGGCGAGACGCCAGTGGTCGTCGACATCCACGGCGGCCCCGAGAGCCAGCGGCGGCCCTCCTTCTCGCCGGTCAAGCAGTACCTCCTGTCGCACGGCTACGCGGTCTTCGAGCCGAACGTCCGGGGGTCGACCGGCTACGGCCGGGCCTACACCCATCTGGACGACGTCGAGCGGCGGATGGACTCGGTGGCCGACCTGGAGGCCGCCGTCGGGTGGCTGACCGACCGCCCGGAGGTCGATTCCGACCGGATCGTCGCCAAGGGCGGCTCCTACGGCGGGTTCATGGTGCTGGCGGCGCTCACCGAGTACCCCGAGCTGTGGGCCGCCGGCGTCGACATCGTCGGCATCGCCAACTTCGTGACGTTTCTTGAAAATACCGGATCGTGGCGCCGGGAACTCCGAGAGGCCGAGTACGGCTCCCTCGAGGACGATCGGGAGTTCCTCGAGTCAGTCTCGCCGGTCAACAACATCGACAGCATCGAGGCGCCGCTGTTCGTCCTGCACGGCGCCAACGATCCGCGAGTGCCGGTCGACGAGGCCGAACAGGTCGCCGCGGCGGCCGCCGAGCAGGGCGTCCCCGTCCGAAAACTGATCTTCGACGACGAGGGCCACGGCATCACGAAGCTGGAAAACCGCATCGAGGCCTACCGCGAGATCGTCGGGTTCCTCGACGAACACGTCGGCTCGGGCGTCTGAGTCGACGATGTTCTAGTTATGAGGGGTAGCGTGCCTCGGCTGTGATGACGACGTGTCCGAACGTCCCCTTTTTCGCCTCCCGCTCGTGAAGCGAGTCAACACACGCACACAGGCCGCATGTAGCGAGGCCGAGCGAGCGCAGCGAGAGCGGTCTCGTAAAGCAGCGAGCGGGAGAAGCGACGGGGGAGCGACGACACGCCGTGGTTCGAACGACGGCTCCGCGAGCCATCGTTCGTCATCTCGACCGTCGCTGATTGCCGGAGACAGCAAGACGCAGCCCGCGAGCGGTCGACTTCGTTCGAGCTCCCGGCCGATCGGCCGGCTCTCATTACCTAAGCGCATCCTCCGTGGCCATAAGATTCTTTCCATGCCACAACATATCACGGTATATCGGAGGTGGTGACCGACGGCACCGAGCACCCAAGCGGCCGAGTCGTATCGTCAGTCACTGTAGCACCCCATCCCCTGCGTCACGTGCCGACCCGCTGCCCCCGGGTCGGCTCCGCTTTCAGCGCGCGTTCGCGACTTCCTCGAGCGCGCCCGGATTCTCTATCGACGACATGTCGCCCAGCTCCCCGCCCGTGTACGTCGTCGCGATCGCCCGCCGGATGATCTTGCCAGACTGCGTCTTCGGGAACTCGTCGACGAACAGCACCTCCCGGGGTCGGAACGGCTTGCCGTGCTCCTCGCCGACCTTCCCCCGGAGTTCCTCGCGCAGGTCGTCGGTTTCCTCGACGCCCGGCTCGAGGACGACGTAGGTGACGGTGGCCGTGCCGGTGGTGTCGTCGGGGACGCCGACGGCGGCGGCCTGGTTGACCGCTTCGTGTTCGATGAGCGCGCCCTCGATCTCGGCCGGACCGACCTTGCGGCCGGCGACGTTCAGCGCGTCGTCGGCCCGGCCGTGGAGGTACCAGAAGCCGTCGTCGTCCTTCTGGGCCCAGTCGCCGTGGTCCCACATCGGCGGCGTCTCGAACGACGACCAGTACTCGTGGAGATAGCGGTCGTCGCCGCTCCACAGCGACTTCGTCATCGACGGACAGGAATCGCGCGCCACGAGGTAGCCCCGCTCGTTGTCCTCCCGCACCGAGATGCCCGTCTCGTCGACGACGTCGATGTCCATCCCGAGGCCGGGGCCGCCGAGCGTGCACGGCTTCAGCGGCTGGCCGGGCAGTGGCATCAGGAAGCAGCCGAAGATCTCGGTACCGCCGGAGATGTTGATGACCGGCGTCTCGCCGCCGCCGACCTCCTCGTAGAACCACATCCACGACTCGGGGTCCCAGGGCTCGCCGGTCGAGCCGAGCAGCCGCAGCGAGGAGAGGTCGTGGCCCTCGACCCACTCATCACCCTGTTTGCGGAGCGCGCGGATGGCGGTCGGCGAGATGCCGAACTGGGTGACGTCGTGGCGGTCGATGAGCCGCCAGAAGCGGTCGGGCTCGGGGTGGTCCGGCGCGCCCTCGTACATCACCATCGTCCCGCCGAAGGTGTGGACGCCGATCAGCGTCCACGGCCCCATCATCCAGCCGATGTCCGACACCCAGAAGAACCGATCGGAGGGCCGCAGGTCGAACCCGAAGTACACCTCCTTCGCGGCCTGCATCTGAGCGCCGGCGTGGGTGTGGACGATGCCCTTCGGCCGGCCGGTCGTCCCCGAGGAGTACAGCAGCATCGACTCGTCGGCGGCGTCCATCGCCCGCGTGTCGAAGTCGTCGTCGGCCGCCCCGACCGTCTCCGACCAGA
Organism: Halobacteriales archaeon QS_8_69_73; assembly: GCA_003022945.1. GTDB lineage: Archaea > Halobacteriota > Halobacteria > Halobacteriales > Haloarculaceae > Natronomonas. Next base: position 28,395 of record PXRZ01000071.1, read on the forward strand.
AGCCGTCCCGGCCGTCGGTCATCGGTGGGTCCGATTCCTCGAACCGCCGGTAGACGACCACATCGGTCACGTCGTGGTCGGCCTCGGCGATGGCCTCGTCGGCGGTGTCCTTCAGCGTCACCCGGTCGCCGCGGCGGTAGAAGCCGTCGGCGGTGAAGAGGACATCCGCCTCGGGGTCCTCGATCCGGGTCGCCGTCGCGTCGACGCCGAAGCCGGAGAAGATGGGCACCGCGACGGCGCCGATCTTGAAACAGCCGTAGAGGATGGAGATGACCTCCGGCACCATCGGCATGTACAGCGCGACGGTGTCGCCCGCCTCGACGCCGACGGAGTCGAGGTAGTCGGCCACCTGGTTGGAGGTCCGCTTCAGCTCGTGGTATGTGACGTTCCGGACCTCGCCGCCCTCGCCCTCCCAGATGCAGGCGGCCTCGTTGCGGCGCTCGGAACCGCGGGCGGCGTGGCGGTCGACGGTGTTGTGGGCGACGTTCAACTCGCCGCCGGGGTACCAGTCCGCGAACTGCGGGCCGTCGGCGTCGTTACGGACCGCGTCGTAGTCGTCGTACCACTCGATTCCGAGGTACTCCGGCAGCTCGTCCCAGAACCACTCCACCTCCGTCGTCGACCGCTCGATCAGTTCCTCGTGGTCGTCGATGCCATATTCCTGCATGAACGCGTGGACGTTGGTGGACTCGACGAACGCCTCGTCGGGCTCGTATACCACCTCGTCGAACTCCTCGAGGGATTCCATGTCCGGGTGTTCGGAGCCGTCGGCAAGTAGTTTTCTCACGGCCGGGGCCGGGGGGTGCGGCCGAGGGGGAACGGTTTTGCGTCGCCTTCCCGTACGTGGCCGCATGTACGTCCGGGACGCACGCAACCGCGATGAGGCCTGGCTGCTGGACCACATCGAGGCGATGGGCCTGGACGAGACGTCGTTCCGGTCGCGGGACTACGTCATCGCGGTCGACGAGGAGTCCAACGCCCGGGCCGGCTTCGGCCGGACCCGACGGCACGCGACCGACGACGGCGAGGTCTGCGAGCTGACGAGTATCGGCGTCCTCGACGGCTGGCGCCGCCAGGGGGTCGGCGCCCACGTCGTCGAGCGGCTGGTCGACGACGCCGGAACCGACGCCCTCGACGTCGTCTACGCCCTGACGAGCAGCCACGACTACCTCTCGCAGTTCGGCTTCGAGGGACTGTCGGCCGACGACCTCCCCGAGCGGCTGCAGGACCGCCTGGAGGAAAAGCGGGCGTCGATCGAACCCGAGGCCGTCCCGATGTACGTCGAGTCGGACCGCTTCCGGATGCCCGACCGCCTCCGCGAGCGGTTCAAAACCGCCGCCGAGACCGAACCCGAGACCGAACCCGAGGAGTCCCCCGAGGACTTCGGCATCGACCCCGACGACGCCACCTACAAGTACGACACCGGGGACTGACCGGAATCGCCGGTCAGCCGTCGTCCGAGCCGTCCGGGTCGTCCGGGTCGTCCGGGTCGTCGTCGCCGGTCGCCTCACCCGGCCGGTCGTCGGCACCGCCGGCTTCCGCCTCGCCCGTCCGGTCGTCGTCGCCGAAATCGCCGTCGTGCGACCGGCCGCGACCCGGCGAGCGGGTCACCCATCCGACGTCCACGACGAAGGTAGTGTTCAGACACAGTCAAATAATCGCTCAGTTTTGGCTGGCGCGTCACCGACCTCCTGGTAGACCCGAAGGGCGAGGCACGCCGGCGTTCGTATAGTCGCTACCCTGGCTCTATCCAAGCTGCGAAGCGTCGAGCGAAGCGAGAGTATCTAAGGGTAGCGACCGCCAGCGGGTCGGGGGCTTTCGGGGTCGCTGCCGGCCGCATCGAGGGACACCCACTTATTCGAACACCGCCACGGCGAACCAGCCAACGCTTAAGCCCCGGCCGCCCTCTCTTCCGGTAATGTTCGACCCCGACGACCTCGAGGCGATCCGCGAGGGGCGCGAGCGGTGGGAGGCGGAGACGTACGGCCCCACCCTCGACCGCTTCGGGGAGCGCGAGGAGCGGTTCACCACGGACACCGGCGGACAGGCGGTCGACCAACTGTACACGCCGGAAGACGTCGCCGACCTCGACCACGACGGGGACCTCGGCTACCCGGGCGAGCCACCGTACACCCGCGGCGTCTACTCGACGATGTACCGCGGCCGGCTGTGGACGATGCGGCAGTACGCCGGGATGGGTTCCGCCGCCGAGACGAACGAGCGGTACCACTACCTGATGGACGAGGGCCAGACCGGGCTGTCGATGGCGTTCGACCTGCCGACACAGATGGGATACGACTCCGACTCGGCGATGGCCGAAGGCGAGGTCGGCAAGGCCGGCGTCGCCATCGACTCCCTGCGGGACATGGAGACGGTCTTCGACGGCATCCCGCTGGACGAGGTGTCGACATCGATGACCATCAACGCGCCCGCTTCGGTACTGCTCGCGATGTACGTCGCCGTCGGCGACCGCCAGGGCGTCGACCGCGAACGGTTGCGCGGCACCATCCAAAACGACATCCTCAAGGAGTACATCGCGCGCAACACGTTCATCTACCCGCCGGCGCCGTCGATGCGGATCATCACGGACATCTTCGAGTTCTGCGCCGAGGAGGTGCCGAGCTTCAACACTATCTCCATCTCCGGCTACCACATCCGCGAGGCCGGCGCCACCGCCGCCCAGGAGGTCGCCTTCACGCTCGGCAACGGCATCGAGTACGTCGAGGCCGCCCTTGAGGCCGGGCTCGACGTCGACGACTTCGCGCCGCAGCTGTCTTTTTTCTTCGCCTCCCACAACAACATCCTCGAGGAGGTCGCGAAGTTCCGGGCGGCCCGCCGGCTGTGGTACCGCATCATGGACGAGCGGTTCGACGCCGAGGACGCCGGCTCCAAGCAGCTGAAGTTCCACACCCAGACTGCCGGGTCGACGCTGACCGCCCAGCAGGTCGAGAACAACGTCGTCCGGGTGGCCTACCAGGCGCTGGCGGCGGTGCTGGGCGGCACGCAGTCGCTGCACACCAACGGCAAGGACGAGGCGCTGAGCCTCCCGACCGAGCAGTCGGTCCGGACCGCGCTGCGGACCCAGCAGATTCTCGCCGAGGAGTCCGGCGCCGCCGACACCATCGACCCGCTGGCGGGGTCGTACTACGTCGAGTCGCTGACCGACGATCTCGAGAGCGAGGCGTTCGACATCATCGAGGAGGTCGACGACCGCAGCGGGATGCGGCGGGCCGTCGAGAGCGGCTGGGTCCAAGACCAGATCCAGAACGTCGCCTTCGAGCGCCAGCGGGAGATCGAGACCGGCGAGCGGGTCATCGTCGGCGTCAACGAGTACACCGTCGACGAGGACCCCGAAGAGGACATCGAGGAGGTCTCGGAGGCGGAGCAGCGACAGCAGCGCGAGCGCGTCCCAACCTCATGCCATACATCGTCGACGCCGTGAAGGCCTACGCGACCACCGGCGAGATCTGCGACGCCATGCGAGACGTTTTCGGCGAGTACCACGCCGGAGTGTGAGCACGACACGGGGTACCACGCCGGGGTGCGAGCGCGACACGGATCACGTCCCCCCGCCCGCACCCGGCACGAGTATTGTTGCTACGGAGGGTCTGGATAGAGTGATTCTGGTAGCTCATGCTTGCCTCGACATTGACACCTCGAAAGCCCTCGCGGCGGTCGACCCTCCGGGACTCGCTGTCGTTCGAGAGAGCTCCGCTCTCTCGTGATGTTGCCAGAATCCGACGGATTCTGGCCGCTTGCCGGACGTCGTCCGGCACTGTCGTCAGAACGCGGAGCGTCCTGACTGCAAGCGGGAAATCTCCGATTTCCCGCAATGACGAAAGACGCGTCGCGTCTCGTCTTTCGAACCATGCTCCTCACTTCGTTGCGGTGCTTGCGTCGTCTGGGAGGGGTCGACCGCCCCTCGCCCTTTCGCCCACCAGGGACAGCCCGTTGGAAAGCCGATCTCCTGGTGGACTGAAAGGGCGAGGCCGGCTTCCGGGAACCTGGACGTTCGCGGCGCCATGCGCCGCGAGCTCGGGAGAGCTCTGCTCTCCCGGTGACGCAAGCACGCGAGCGAAGCGAGCGCGCGCAGCGAGTCCCGGGACCGAAGCCGGCCGAGGGCTTTCGAGGTGTTGGAAGGTTCGTTCCACGAGAAAACAGGTAGACCACCCGCGTAACGAGCAGCCCCGTTCCAACGCTACAGGGAGTACAGTCCGAGGAAGCGAGCCCTTCCCGCGCGTTTTAGTTCGTCCATGTCGACGGCCAGACATGCGCTTCGACCACGCCGGCGTCGCAACCAAGAACGCTGAAAGCCTCGCTTTCCGCTACGAGGACATCTTCGGCTGCGAGATCGCCCACGAGGAGCGATTTGGCGACCTGAAGGTCATCTTCCTCGGGCTGGAGAACGGCTATTTCGAGTTGCTGGAGCCCCGCGAGGAGGGGACCGTCGCCGAATACCTCGAGAACCACGGCCCCGGTCTCCACCACGTCGCGCTGGCGACCGACGACATCGAGGCCGCACTCGACGACGCCGTCGACGCCGGCGCCGATCTGGTGGACGAAGAGCCCCGGCCGGGCGCCTGGGGCCACGAGGTCGCCTTCCTCCACCCGGAATCGACAGGCGGCGTCCTCGTGGAGTTCGTCGAGCACTGACGGCAACGCGGCCGGCGCGGGTCACCGGGCGTCAGCCCGCGGGGGACACCCGGAAGCCGTCCGTCAGCCGAAGCTCTCGATCTTCGCGGCGTCGGGGTCGCCGCCGGCGGCCTCGATGGCGGTCTCGGCGTCGGCGACGAGGTCCTCGAAGCCGTAGACGAACGTCTGCTCGCCGTCGGCGCCGGTGTGTGCGGCGGCGACGGCGTCGGTCAGCGGTTCGTCCTCGCCGAGCAGGAAGACGTCGGCGCCGGCGGCGGCGACGGCCGACAGCCGGTCCTCGTGGACGACGGCGTCGTCGCGGTAGACGACGGCCGCCCGGCCGTCGTCGGCGAGGGCGCGCTCGGCGATGGCGACGGCGGGGCCGACGCCCGGCCCGCCGGCCACCACGACCACCCGGGGTTCGGCCTCGTAGTGGTGGTTGCCGAAGGGGCCGGCGACGGTGACGGCGTCGCCGGCCTCGATGCCGCGGAGGTAGTCGCTGAACGGGCCGGCCTCCTCGGGGTCGAAACCGACGGTGAACTCGAACGTACCGACGGTGTTCGGCGAGGAGACCGTGTAGAAGCGGCTCTCGGTCGTCTCGCCGACGGGGGCGGTGAGCCTGACGAACTGCCCCGGTTCGGCCTCGAACCCCCCAGGCGTCTCAAGATCGATCGCGAGGGCGTTCTCGCCGGCCTCGCGGACCGCGGCGACCGTCGTCTCGGTGGCGTCCATGTGCGATGATCGGCGCTCGGCGGCAAGGCGCTTTCGAAGCCGGTCGGTCGTGTCGCGGTTCTCTACGGGAAATCCGACGGCTCGCGACCGGCGAGAGCCCCGAACAGCGCACCATTCAGAAGGCTTAACGTTCGCCGAGAAGAACCCCGACGTAGCATGCCAGACGACCTCAACTGGGCCATCGGCGGGGAAGCCGGCGATGGGATCAACTCCACCGGCAAGATATTCGCCCAGGCGCTCTCGCGAGCGGGCAGGCACGTCTTTACCTCGAAGGACTTCGCCTCCCGCATCCGCGGCGGTTACACCGCCTACAAGGTGCGATCCTCGATCGACGCCGTCGAGAGCGTCGTCGACCGGCTGGACATCCTCATCGCGCTGACACAGCGGACCGTCGATGAGAACCTCGACGAGCTCCACGACGGGTCGGTCATCATCTACGACGGCGAGCGGACGATGATGAGCGACTTCGAGGCGCCCGGCGAGATGACAGGGCTGGACGTACCGTTGAAGCGGCTCGCCGAGGAGGCCGGCGGCGCCATCATGCGCAACATCGTCGCGCTGGGGGCCGCCTGCGAGGTCACCGGCTTCGACATCGCGTTCCTCGACGAATCCCTCGAAAAGCGGTTCGGCGGCAAGGGCCAGGCCATCGTCGACAACAACAAGGAGGCCGCCCGGCTCGGCGCCGAGTACGTCCGCGAGGAGATGGTCGTCGAGACCGACTACGACATCGACACCACCGACAACGATCTCGTCCTGCTGAACGGCGACGAGGCCATCGGGATGGGTGCCCTCGCCGTCGGCTGTCGGTTCTACGCGGGCTACCCCATCACGCCCGCCACGGACGTGATGGAGTACCTGAAGGGCCGCATCGAGGACTACGGCGGCATCGTCGTCCAGGCCGAAGACGAGCTGTCGGCCGTCAACATGGCGCTGGGGGCCGCCCGGGCCGGCGCCCGTTCGATGACCGCCACCTCCGGGCCCGGTATCGACCTGATGACCGAGACGTTCGGCCTCGTCGCCACCTCGGAGACGCCGCTGGTCATCTGCAACGTGATGCGGTCGGGACCGTCGACCGGGATGCCGACCAAACAGGAGCAGGGTGACCTCGAGGCGATGCTGTACGGCGGCCACGGCGAGGTGCCGCGGTTCGTCCTGGCGCCGACGACCATCTCCGAGTGCTTCCACAAGACCGTCGAGGCGTTCAACCTCGCCGAGAAGTACCAGCTGCCGGTGTACCTGACGGCCGACCTGGCGCTTGCGGTCACCGAACAGACCTTCGAGCCCAAGGAGTTCGACATGGACGACGTCGAGATCGACCGCGGGAAGGTCGTCGACGAGGAATCAATCGAGGAGTGGACCAACGGGGAGGGCCAGTTCCGGCCGCACGCGGTCACCGACGACGGCATCAGTCCGCGTGCCCTTCCCGGGACGGCCGACGGCGCCCACATGTCGACCGGCCTCGAGCACGACGAGCTCGGCCGACGGACTGAAGAACAGGAGATGCGCGTCCAACAGGTGGACAAGCGCGACCGGAAGGTCGAGACGGCCGTCGAGCGCGAGGACTGGAGCTACCGGGAGTTCGGCGACCCCGACGCCGACACGCTCGTCGTCTCGTGGGGCTCCAACGAGGGCGCCATGCGGGACGCCATCGAGCTGCTGGCAGCCGACGGCATCGACGTCCGCTTCCTGTCGGTACCGTACGTCTTCCCTCGGCCGGACATGACCGAGGACATCGAGGCCGCCGATGACGTCATCGTCGTCGAGTGCAACGCGACCGGGCAGTTCGCCGCCCTCGTCGAACGCGACGCGCTGACGCGGGTCGAACGCATCAACAAGTACAACGGCGTCCGCTTCAAGGCCGATGAACTCGCCGAGGAGGTCAAGGCCGTCCTCGGCGAGCCGGCCGACGCGGAGGTGGAGGCACGATGAGCTCCGACATCAGATTCACCGACTTCAAATCAGACGAACAGCCCACCTGGTGTCCCGGGTGCGGCGACTTCGGCACGATGAACGGCATGATGAAGGCGCTGGCCCAGACGGGCAACGATCCCGACAACACGTTCGTGGTCGCCGGCATCGGCTGTTCCGGCAAGATCGGGACCTATATGCACAGCTACGCGCTGCACGGCGTCCACGGCCGGGCGCTGCCGGTCGGCACCGGCGTCAAGATCGCCAACCCCGAACTCGAGGTGATGGTCGCCGGCGGCGACGGCGACGGCTACTCCATCGGAGCCGGCCACTTCGTCCACGCCGTCCGCCGGAACGTCGACATGACGTACGTCGTCATGGACAACCGCATCTACGGGCTGACGAAGGGCCAGTTCTCTCCCACCTCGCGCGAGGACTTCGAGACCTCCACGAGCCCGGACGGCACCAACCAGCAACCGGTCAACCCACTGGCGCTGGCGCTCGCCGCCGGCGGCACCTTCATCGCTCAGTCCTTTTCCTCGGACTCCCAGCGCCACACAGAGATCGTCCAAGAAGCGATCGAACACGACGGCTTCGGCTTCGTCAACGTATATTCGCCCTGCGTGACGTTCAACGACGTCGACACCTACGACTACTTCCGGGACGCCATCGTCGACGTCGCCGACGAGGAGTTCGATCACGACCGCACGGACTACGACGCCGCAAAGGATCTCATCATGGACCGCGACAAGGAGTACCAGGGCGTCATCTACCAGAACGAGAGCTCGGTCGGCTTCGAGACCCGCGAGGGCGTCACCGAGCCGATGACCGACATCCCCGACGGCGCCCCCGACGACGCGATGGACCTGGTTCGAGAGTTCTACTGAACCTTTTGCACGTTCGGCGCGCCTGCGGCGCGCCTCACGGTCATCAGATTCCGTTGGAATCTGATGGGCAATCAGACCGCGGAGCGGTCTGATGACGGCAAAAACGTCCTCAGAAGCGCGAAGCGCTTCTGATGGGCTGCGAAAGACGCCACAGGCGTCTTTCGAACGTTCATGAAAAAGACACTGCGGGCCTCCAGCCGTGGTTCGAGAGAGCGAAGCTCTCTCGTCATCTGCTCACGGGCGGCGGAGCCGCCCGTTCGCATGGTCCGCGGGACTCGACGAGTCCCGCGTATATCCCGAAAGGCTCTCGCTGCCTTTCGGGCGACGGCGCTGCGCGCCGCGTTAGTCGGCCCTTGGTCCGGCGACTCGACGGCTCCGCCGTTTCGTCGCCGTGAACCGCTCGCTCACTCGTTCGCTCGCGGATGCCTGTGGCCCCCTTCTCGACTCGCTATTTTGTACGTCCGGAGAGGTGGTCGATCCGTGCTTCGGTCTCCGCGACCAGTTCTTCGAGCACCGCGGCGGCCGGCCACACCTCCTCGGTGAGGCCGCTACTCTGGCCGGCGTACAGCGCGAGCGCCTCGGGCCGTGCGAGCGGGCGGCGAGGCGGCGAAACCGCCTCGAATTCGCGGCGCGGAGCGCCGCGCATGGCCCGCGAGCAAAAGTCGAGAGCGCCGAGGGCTTTCTCCCGCGTTCTGTTCTCTCGGTCTCTTACATGACATTACCCGAGCGAACGTCCGGAGATTTATTAATGGGAACGGGACCAGACGGCCCGTGACCTGAACGTCGCCGGCGGCCCGCCGGGGCTGGTGTGCGGAACACGGGCCGTCGACTCCCATCCGGCCGGACGACCGGATGAGCGTTCCGCCTGCTCGCTACTCGTCGCTTCCTGCGCGTCCCGACTCGGCGAGGCGGTCCTCGTACTTCGAGAGCGACGTCTCGAGGGCGGCCTCGGCGTCGACGTCGAGTTCCGCACAGAGCGCCAGCAGCGCGAACAGCGCGTCGCCGAGTTCGTCCTCCGGAACGTCGACCGACCCGGGGTCGGCGCCGTATGCCGTCGAGGTGCAGACCGCCTTGGCGACCTCGCCGAGTTCCGAGACGGTGTCGAGCAGCCGATACGCCGCCGGCGCGTCGAGGTCGTGCTCCGCGACGAAGCCCGCGACCCGTGACTGTGCGTCCATATCTGTGAGCCGGGTCGCTCGGGTATAAACGTCCGGCGGCCCAACGACGGATATGGACGTCCTCGGGGACCTGATCGGACGGGACCGGCGCTCGGAGGCGGCGGCGCTCCGGGCGTCGGCCGTCGACCGGGAGTACGACTACCGGCGGTTCTGCACGAGCGCCTGGAAGGCCGGGAACTTCCTCCGACACCTCGGCGTCCGGGGCGGCGACGGCGTCGCAGTTGCGGACGACCCGCTGCCGGAGCCCGTGTTGACGCTGTACGGCGCCGCGCTGCTGGGCGGCGTCGTCCGTTTCGACCCGCCGGCAGCACCGAACGACGACATCCGAGCGGTCGTCGTCCCCGAACCGACGCTCGACGACCACGACCTCGACGCCGGCACGAAGCCGGTCGTGTACGGCGATCAGCATCCGGACCCGTCGGTGGCGTACTTCGAGCGGGACGTCTGGAGCGAGAACCCGTCGATGCCGCCGGACATCGTCGCTCCGGGGGACCCGCTGCTTCGGAGCGACGGGGTGACGCACAATCACGGCGAAGTACTCGGGGCGGCCGAGGCGGTCGTCGAGCGGGCGGAGATCGACGTCGGCGACGAGGTTGGCGTCGCCGCCGGCGCGCCGTTCGCCGACCCGGGCGTCGTCGCCGCGGGGCTGGTCGCACCGATCGTCGCCGGCGGCACGGTCGCCGTCGGGTCGGCGGCTCGTAGCGACGTCGTCGTCGGTCCCGACGGCGATGTCGACCCCGAGACGGTACTCCGGCCGTAGGCGGCGGTCGTCGCACGCCGTCCGCGTCCCCTCAGTAGCAGCGCTCCTCGACGCGCTCGTCGTAGAGCCGACGGAGCAGCGATGTCATCGGGCCGTCGCCGACAGCGATGCCGTCGACCCGCTCGACGGGCCGGAGTTCCCACGTCGAGTTCGTCAGGAACGCCTCGTCTGCCTCCCGAACGTCGTCGAGTGAGTACCGGCCGGTCTCGACGGGGAACCCCTCGGCCTCCGCGAACTCGACGACCAGCTCTCGGGTGATGCCCGGTAGGAGCGACCCCGCAGCCGGCGTCTTCAACACGCCGTCGTCGACGAAGAAGAGGTTGCTCGTGGCGCCCTCGGCGACGTTGCCGTCGACGTCCCGCATCAGGGCCTCGTCCGGCCGGTAGGAGTCGGTAACGGGCTCGCCGTCGACGCCGCCCCGCGGTAGCGGCTTGACGTAGACGACGACCGTCGGATCGACGTCCGGCTGTGGCGTCAGCTTGCCCGGCTGAACGCCGCGGCTGACCGAGATCCGGACGTAGGCGTCCGCGAGGTCGTTGGCGTCGAGTGTCTCGGCGACCCGGACGGCGATGTCGTCAGGGGCCGCCTCGGCCATGCCGAGCGTCTCGCAGCCCTCCCGGAGCCGGTCGACGTGGCGGTCCCAGGCGTACACCTCGCCGCCGTAGGCCCGACACGTCTCGAAGACCGCGTCGCCGTAGCGGAACCCCCGGTCGTCGACGCTGACGGTCGCCTCCTCGCGGGGCACCAGCTCGCCGTTCAGGTGGTACTGCATCGCTGACAGAAGCGCTCATCATGCGCTCACCGACGTCGGTGAGGATGCTCTCGGGGTGGAACTGGACGCTGACGTTCGGCTTCCGGCGGTGTCGGACGCCCACCAGGACGTCCCGTTCGTCGTCGAGAACGCCAGCCAGCGCGTCCAGCGACGGCGAGCCGTCCCCGCGGGAGACGGCGTCCGCCGAGACGGTCGCCCGGTCGACGGCGTCGGTCGCGAAGTAGCCCCGGCCGGACTGGCCGCCGGTCGTCTCGAGGAACACGCCGTCGCCGTCGCCGCTGCGGGCCCGGCGGTAGGCCTCGAACGGGTCGGCAACGTCGACGTGGAACTCGACCGGCACCCGCGCGTCGGGCGGGGCCGTGACGGCCGCCTCGCGGAAGGCGGTCCTGTCGGTGACCACACGCATCACTACGACGTGGCGGCCGACCGGTAACGGTCTTGCGGTTCAGGACCCCTCCGCGCGGTCCTGCCAGCGGCCGATCCGCTTGGTGGAGATGTCCGTGCTGTCGCCGATCTCCTCGGGGTCGGCCGCCAGCAGGTCGCCGACGGTGTCGACGCCCGCCGTCGACAGCCGCTCGGCGTATGCGGGGCCGATGCCGCTGACCTCCTCGACGGGGACGACCTCGTCGCCGCCGGTCGGCCCGGCGGCCTCGGCCGGCTCGGCGGCGCCGGTCTTCGGCGGCTCCTTGGTCATCGAGCCGGTCGAGGCGGCGGCGTCGGTGCCCGCGGCGGCGGCCTCCTCGTGGGCGTCGTCATCGGTGCCCGCGGCGCCGTCGTTCGGCTTCCGCTCGACCGTCACGTCGGTCTCGCCGGTCGAGTCGGAACTCCCCAGCCCCAGGACCGTTCGGAGCAGTTCGAACACCATACGCGGAACCAGCGGCGGGTCGTACTTAACGCCGGTGGCTGTCGCGGCTACAGCGCCGCCCGCAGCGCCCGGTTCATCGCCTCGACGGGCGCCGACCGGCCGGTCCACAGCTCGAACGCCTCGATTCCCTGGAACAGCAGCATCCACGCCCCGTCGATGGCCGTGGCGCCGGCCGCCGCCGCCTCCCGGAGCAGTCGCGTCTCCAGCGGCGTGTACACCGCATCCAGCACCGCGAGGTCGCCGTGGAGCGCCGCCGCGGGGACGGGCGTCTCGTCGGCCTCCATCCCGACGCTGGTGGCGTTGACCAGCAGGTCGGCGTCCGCGAGCAGTTCCTCGAGGCCGTCGAGCCCGTGGGCATCGGCGCCCGACACCGCCTCGGCCAGCGCCTCGGCCCGCGGGACGGTCCGGTTGGCGATCCGGACGTCGGCGCCGGCGTCGGCCAGCGCGAACGCCGCCGCCCGGCCCGCCCCGCCGGCGCCGACGACCACCGCCGTCCCCGACGGCGAGACATCGTGGTGTTCGAACGCCCGCGTGACGCCCGCAGCATCGGTGTTGTGGCCCGTCGGCTCGCCCGATAGGTCGACGGTGTTGACCGCGCCGATGCGCTCGGCCAGCGGGTCCGGCTCCACGAGCGGCAGCACCGACTCCTTGAACGGGATGGTGACGTTCAGCCCGGCGACGCCGAGCGCGCTCGCGCCGTCGAGCCTCGTGCATCTGCGGCGACACGGAGTGCTCGACGGGGCTACCGATGAGACCGAAGACGTCCATACCGGGTGTGGTTCGGCCGCGGGCATAACGCTCCCGGCCCGGGGACCGTCGGCCAACGCGGGACGGCTCAACGACCCGCTGGCGTCGGCCAGGAGTCGGTCGGCGTCGGAAGCTACAGAAACCCCGACGCCGACCTACCGGCATGCGCGACCCGGCCATCGACGACGTCGACAGGGCCATCCTGTACGCCCTGCAGGACGACGCACGGAACACGTCGTCGGGGGATATCGCCGAGCGAACTGGCACCTCCGACAGCACCGTCCGCAAGCGCATCCGGCGGCTCGAGGACGACGGCGTCATCAAGGGGTACGGCGCCCGGGTCGACTACCAGAAGTCGGGGCAGCCGCTCAGGATGCTCCTGTTCTGCACCGCCTCGATTCCGGAGCGGGGTGACCGCGTCGAGGAGATCCTCGAGATCGACGGGGTGGTGTCGGTCCAGGAGCTCGTCACCGGCGACCGAAATCTACTGGTGACGGCCGTCGGGGAGTCCGACGAGGACATCACCCCCGTCGCACAGGAACTGCTGGAAATGGGGCTGACCGTCGCCGACGAAGTGCTCGTCCGGAGCCACGAAACGACGCCGTTCAGCGGCTTCGACCCTTAGAGTAGGACGCGGTCGACGTCGGCGGCGGTCGCCCGCCGGACGACCGCCCGAACCGGGTCGACCGAGCCGGCCAGGTTGTCCGAGTCGCCGTCGAGGACGACC
>PXRZ01000071.1:41651-63836 GCA_003022945.1 Halobacteriales archaeon QS_8_69_73
AACCGACCGGTCGGCGAGCCGCCGGAGGTGGTCGGGGCCGGCGTGGACCATGTGGACGAGCAGGTCCGGCTCCAGCCCGAGGGCGGGGTCGATGTCCGAGGCATCCGGCTCGCCGGCGTGGATGGCGAACGGCACGCCGGCCTCGCGGGCGGCGGCTCGCTCGCCGGCGAAATCGTCGTCGTTGGCGCCGCTGGCACCGTAGCCGTCGGCGACCTCGAGAACGGCGGCGTCGCCGCTGCCGAGGATGAACGGGTCGACGTCGGTTGGCCCGGCGGCCTCCTGGAGCGCGCGGGCGCCTGCGACGCCGTTCTCGCGGAAGTCCAGACAGGAGACCGTTCCCGTGCGGTGCATGGACCTGAGCGTCCGCCGCATCGCCGTCACGAGCGTCGAGCGGTCGGCGGCCGCGAGCCGGCGGTGCTTCAGGCTGTCCGGCGGCGCCACCGCCTCCTCCAGGCCGAGCCCGGCGGCAGCCTCCTTGGCGACGGAGTCCCCGAGGTGCGTGTGGGCGTTGACGAACGCCGGCAGGACGATGTCCGTCGAGTCCGTCGTCGCCTCCTCGACGGCCCGTACACGGCCGTCGGCGACGACGACGCGGCCGCGGACCGGCTCGAACGTCTCTCCGGCGAGGATGGTTCCGGTCAGTTCTTCCATGGCAACGCGTCGTGAGGAACTGATTTCCTCGGAGACATAAAACGAACGACCCGGCATGGGTACTCCCGGCCGAGCCGACCCGTCGAACCGAACCCGGAGACGGAACGGCGGCCGACCGGGAGCCGAAGCCGGCCCGTCGGCCCGCGGGCCGGGGGGGCCGACGGGGCGCCCGCACGGTGTGTGAAAACACAACGTTCTCCGCGTTCCACGCCTCTGAACAAAACGGTAATTCAGACAGTTTTAATAACCGCTCCGTTCGTACGCTGGGTAGAGACGGTCGGTCGTTACGAGCGGAACATCGTGTCGCCGCGACCGGCCGCAGTCGGAGCGAACGATGACAGGAGACAACGAGACGAGGACGGTAGGAGGGCTTCCGACGCCGGGCGACGGCAGGTCGCGGCTGCCGGCGGTGCTGACGCGGGCGGTGTGGCTGCTGTGGGTCGTCAGCCTCGGCGTGTCGGCCGCCTGGCTCCGGCGCGGCGGCCCGCAGGTGTCGGCTGGGCCGGTCGCCGTCAACGGGCTGACGATCCTGATGTGGACGGTCGTCAGCTTCTTCGGCGGCATCGTCCACAGCTACTCGCGGCGGTACATGGCCGGCGAGCGGGACGCGGTCGGCTTCTTCGGGCGCGTGTTCGCCTTCACGCTGGTCGTGATGGCGCTCGTCGCGGCCGACGGACTCGCCCTGTTCTGGGCCGCGTGGCTCGTGATGGGGCTCGTGATGGCCAGCCTAATCGGCCACGGCGGCTGGCCGCAGGCACAGGCGGCGGGCGCACTCGCCCGGCGGTACTTCCTCGCCAGCAGCGCGCTATTAGCGGCCGGCCTCGCCGTCCTGTGGTGGCACACCGGGGCGACGACAATCTCGGGGGTCGGCGGTGCCGTCGGCTCCGACCCGTCGACGGTCGTGCTCGCGGCCGCCGGGACGCTGCTGTTGGCGGCGATGACGCAGTCGGCGCTCGTCCCGTTCCAGGGGTGGCTGCTGTCGTCGATGACGGCCCCGACGCCGGCCTCGGCGCTGATGCACGCCGGCTTCGTCAACGCCGGCGGGATACTGCTGGTCCGCTTCGCGCCGGTCGTGACGGCCGACGCCCAGGTCATGCTCGCGGTCGTCGTTGTCGGCGCCGTCGGCGCGTTGACCGGGAAGCTGCTGAAGAGCGTCCGGACCGACGTCAAGGGCGCGCTCGGCTGCTCGACGGTCGGGCAGATGGGCTTCATGATCATGCAGGCCGGGCTGGGGTTCTTTGCGGCGGCCGTCACCCACCTCCTGCTACACGGCTTTTACAAGGCCTACCAGTTCCTCGCCTCGGGCAGCCGGGTCGCCCACGAACACCCCGCGAAGTCCGGTCCCGAGTCGACAGGCGTCGTTGGCGCCGCGGTCGGCGCCGTCACCGCGGTCGCGGGGGCCGGCCTGTTCGTCGTCCTCACCGGGAAGGGGTCGGGCAACGGCCTCCTGCTGGCGGGACTCGTCGGGCTGACCGTGCTGCACGTCGCTCGCGACGTGACGGCGCGGCCCTCGTTGCCCGAGACGGTCCGTTACGGCGCCGTCCCGCTGGTGGCGCTGCCGGCGGTGGCCGTCTACGGCGGCGTCTATCGGGCCGTCGAGGGGTTGCTCGTCGGCCTGCCGGCGGTCGGGACGACGGCGATGGAGCCGACGGCCGTCCACGCCCTCGTGGCCGCCGCCTTCCTCGCGGCGTACCTCGTCGTCGAAACCGGCGTCCACCGGCGGAGCCGCCGACTGTACGTGACGCTGCTGAACGCGGGCCAGCCGCCGTCCACCACGCTGACCTCCACGGAGGAATACGATGAGTACTGACGCCACGCTGCAGGAGTGTATCGACGACGCGGCCGAGACCGTCGCGCCGGCCTGGCCACTGCACTCGTTCGTGACGGTCAACCCGCTATCGGGCTTCGAGGACCGGCCATTCCACGAGGCCGTCGCGGCCGCCGAGGACGTCCTCGGCGGCCGGGGCTACCCGGCCGCCGACGTGTTCCGCCGCGCCTGGGAGACCGGGCGGGTCGACCCCGAGCGGCTGCAAACCGAGCTGGCGGCCCACGGCTACGAGGCCGACCCCGAGACGTCGCTGGAGCGGCTGGCGGCCGCCGAGCCCGAGACGACCGGCGGGACGGCGACGGCGACGGCGACCGACCGAGTCGACGCGGTCCTGTCGAAGTGGCTGTCGGCCTTCCTCGACCAGGGGCAGGCCGAGTGGCCGATGCCGGACCGCGAGCAGGGGTTCTACGACGCTTTCCAGGCCGTCGCCCGCCACGACGGCGAGGTTCCCGACGCCGACGCCGTCGCCGAACTGCCGGACGACCCGCTTGAGGCGGTCTGCGGGCGGCTCGCCGACCGTCCCGTCGTCGAGTGGCCCGGGGTTCTCGAAGGCCAACTGGCGGCGCTGCCCGGCTGGACCGGGCTCGTCAGGCGCCGGGTCGACGACGACGGCGCCTGGCAGTCGGCCTACCCCATCACGCTGGCCGGCTACCTCGCGGCCCGGCTGGCGCTCGTCGACGCATTCAACGCCCCCCTGATCCCGGAGGCCCCCGACACGAAGACGGAGACGGACGGCGTCCCGCCCGCGGAGGTGTGGCTGGACGCCTGGGAGGCGTCGTACCGTTCACGGCTCGTCGACGCGCTGGAGACCGACGGGCCGACTCGAAACGACGGCCGCCCGGACGCCCAGCTGGTGTTCTGCATCGACACCCGCTCGGAGATCATCCGCCGGCACCTCGAGGCCGCCGGCGACTACGAGACCCACGGCTACGCCGGCTTCTTCGGGATTCCGATGCGCCACGCCGGCTACGACTCGGACGTGACCGTCGACGCCTGCCCGCCGGTCGTCGACGCACAGCACCGCATCGCCGACCGGCCGGTCGACGGGTCCGACGACGCGCGGGCGGCCTACGACCGCCGGGCGAGCGTCCTCGAGGCCGGGCGGGCGGCGGTGAAGCGGCTGAAGTCCAATGCCGCGACGGCGTTCAGCTTCGTCGAGAGCGCCGGCGCCGGCTACGGAGCCGCCCTCGCCGCCCGGACGCTGCTGCCCGGCCGCGTCTACGACCTCCTCGAGGCCGCCGACGAGCGGCGCCTCGGCGTCCACGAGTTCTGCGAGCCGAGCGTCGACTACGACCCCGACTCGGTCCACGAGCTCCGCGAGGGGCTCACCCTCGAGGAGAAAATCGACTACGTCGCCTCGGCGTTCGAGCTCATGGGGTGGGAAGAGTTCGCCCGCGTGGTCGTCTTCGTCGGTCATGCGAGTCAGACGACGAATAACCCCTTCGACGCGAGTCTCGACTGCGGCGCCTGCGCCGGCAACCCCGGCGGCCCGAACGCCCGTGTGCTGGCGGCCATCTGTAACGACGAGGCCGTGCGGGCGGCGCTCCGGGAGCGCGGCATCGACGTCCCCGAGGACACCGTCTTCCTGGCGGGCGAGCACAACACCACCACCGACGAAGTGGCGCTGTACGACGGCGACATCCCGGAGAGCCACGCGGCCGACATCGAACGGCTCCGAGGAGACCTCGAAACCGCCCGCGCCGGCGCCGCCGCCGAGCGGGCCGGCGACATGGGCGCCGAGGGCGCGGGCGTCCGCGAAACCGAGCGCCGGGCGGGCGACTGGGCGGAGACGCGCCCGGAGTGGGGGCTGGCGGGCAACGCGGGCTTCGTGATCGGCCCGCGGGCGCTCACCGACGACCTCGACCTGGACGGCCGGGCGTTTCTTCACTCCTACGACCCGGCGACGGACCCCGACGGCGACGCCCTGGCGGCCATCGTCGCCGGCCCGGTGGTCGTCACCCAATGGATCAACGCCCAGTACTACTTCGCGACGGTCGACAACGCGGCCTACGGCAGCGGCTCGAAGGTGACCCAGAACCCCGTCGGCAACGTCGGCGTCTACCAGGGCAACGGCGGCGACCTGCAAACCGGGCTGCCGGCGCAGTCGCTCGTCGGCGCCGACGGCGAGCCGTACCATCAGCCACTCCGGCTGTCGGTCGTCATCTACGCGCCCGTCGAGCGCGTGACCGAGGTGCTGGCCAACCGGACGGCCGTGACCGGCCTGCTGGACGGCGGCTGGCTCTCGCTGACGGTCGTCGACCCCCAGCGGGACGGCCGCGCGTTCGACTACGAGGGTGACCTCGAGTGGTCGGCGTGGTCGAGCCCGTCGGACCCGACCGGGCGGGCGACCCCGCCGACGGCCGACGACGACTGACCGGCCGGACGGCACCGCCGACCGTCGCGGCTTTATTCCGGCGGGCCCGAGCGGCGGTATGCTCGCCGTCGTCGTCTCTCGTGCCGACGTCGCCTCCGAACGCATCGGCGACCGCCTGTTGGCGCTGGCCGACTGGACCGAACGCGAGGACGGACGCCGCAGCGACGCGGCGGGCGGCGGCACGTACTACCGGACGGACGGCGCCGAACTGCGGACGTTCGACGACCTGCATCTCCACCTCGACGGCGCCGCGGCGACCTTCGACGACCCCGACCTGCTCGTCTTCGCCTCCCGACACTCGGGGGAGACGGGGCCGCTGCTGACGGCCCACGCGACGGGTAACGTCGGGCCGGCGGAGTACGGCGGCGGCGATAGGTCCCTCGCCCGTGCCGCCCCGAACGCCCTGCGGGCGGTCCGGCGGTCGTTCGCCGAACACGCCCCCGAGGGCTACGACGTCGGCATCGAGTGCACCCACCACGGTCCGAGCACCGTCGGCTGCCCGTCGCTGTTCGTCGAGCTGGGCAGCGGCGAGGACGAGTGGACCGACCCGGTGGGCACCGAAGCGGTCGCCCGTTCGATTCTCGCGTTGCGGGAGACGGCGCCGACGCACTACCGGACGGTCGTCGGGTTCGGCGGCGGTCACTACGCCCCCCGGTTCGATCGCGTGCTCGTCGAGACCGACTGGCGGGTCGGCCACGTCGCCGCCGACTGGGGGCTGGAGGAGATGGGCGACCCCCGCGAGTCGAAGGCGGTGGTCGGCAAGGCCTTCGCGATGAGCGGCACCGAGTTCGCCCTCGTCGACGGCGACCGGCCCGATCTCGTCGAGGTGATCGGGGAGCTGGGCTTCGAGACCGTCTCCGAGACGTGGCTCCGGGAGACGACCGGCGTGCCGCTGGAGCTGGTCGGAGACGTCGAGTCGGCGCTCGCGGCCGTCGAGACGGGGCTCCGCTTCGGGGCGCCGGCGGCGGGCTACGACGGCGAGTTCGCCGTCGCCGAGCTGCCCGAGGAGCTACTGTCGGCGGCGGTCGGCGTCGACCGCGAGGCGACCCGGGAGGCGGTCGACGGGCGGGCACTGGCCTACGACACCGAGGAGGGCGGGACGGTCGTTGCCGGCCCGGTCGCGTTGGCCGACGCCGACGACCGCCGCGACATCGTCGCGGCACTGGCGGCGGTGCTGGAGTCGAAGTTCGACACGGTCGAGGTCCGCGACGACGAAGTCGTCGCCGTCCGGGAGGCGTTCGACCCGAAGCTGGCGCGGGCGGCCGGCGTCGAGGAGGGCCCGGCCTTCGGCCGGCTCACCGACGGCCACCCCGTCGAGGTCGACGGCGAGACGGTCGCTCCCGACGACGTCCGGAGCGCGCGCGAGCGTCGCTTCCCGCGCTGAGCCGCCCGGCTTTTTATATCGTCGTCTTTGGTTTATTCCTCGAGACGAACCGCAACCCGGGACCGGCGCGAAATCGTCTGACGGGCGTCAGACATCTGGGAAAGATACTTTACTCGTGTGCGCTACAGCGGCACTTATAATGGACTCGATAATCGAGGACGCCATCGGCGAGACGGACGAAGACGGGGAGGCGCCGACCGGGGAGTCGGCACCGAACGACGCCAGCGCGGACGTGAAGGGGTCGGGCACGATGACCGACGAGGAGCTGGCGGGCGTCGTGAAGGACCTCCAGACGAACATCTCGGTGGTCGGCTGCGGCGGCGCCGGCGGCAACACCGTCACCCGGATGTCCGAGGCCGGCATCCACGGGGCGAAGCTGGTCGCCGCCAACACCGACGCCCAGCACCTCGCCACCGAGGTCGAGGCCGACACGAAGATCCTCATCGGCCGCCAGCGGACCGGCGGCCGGGGGGCCGGCTCCGTCCCGAAGATCGGCGAGGAAGCCGCCCAGGAGAACCTCGACGACATCTCCGGGGAGATCGACGACTCCGACATGGTGTTCATCACGGCCGGCCTCGGCGGCGGCACCGGCACCGGTTCGGCGCCGGTCGTCGCTCAGGCCGCTCAAGACGCCGGGGCCCTGACCATCGCCATCGTCACCATCCCGTTCACCGCCGAGGGCGAGCGGCGTCGCGCTAACGCCGACGCCGGCCTCGAGCGACTGCGTGCGGTCGCCGACACCGTCATCGTCATCCCGAACGACCGGCTGCTCGACTACGCACCCAACATGCCGCTGCAGGACGCCTTCAAGATCTGCGACCGCGTCCTGATGCGGTCGGTGAAGGGCATGACCGAACTCATCACCAAGCCCGGGCTGGTCAACGTCGACTTCGCCGACGTCAAGACCATCATGGAAAACGGCGGCGTCGCCATGATCGGCCTCGGCGAGTCCGATTCGGAGAACAAGGCCCAGGACTCCATCCGGTCGGCGCTGCGGTCGCCGCTGCTCGATGTGGAGTTCGACGGCGCCTCCAGCGCCCTGGTCAACGTTGTCGGCGGCCCGGACATGTCCATCGACGAGGCCGAGGGCGTCGTCGAGGAGATCTACGACCGCATCGACCCCGACGCCCGCATCATCTGGGGCGCCTCCGTCGACAAGGAGTTCGACGGCAAGATGGAGACGATGATCGTCGTCACCGGCGTCGAGAGCCCCCAAATCTACGGCAAGAGCGAGGCCGAACGCGAGCGGGCCGCCGCGGCCGACGGCGGCGACATCGACTACGTCGAGTAGCGCGGTCGTTTCGGCTCCATCTCACTTTTCCCCCGCCGGGGCGTTCCGGCCGGTCGATCGGAACCCACCGTTCTCTCATTTTCTACGAGTCCGGGCGACTCACCGCCGGGAGCCAACCAACAGGTAAAAAACCCCCGGGCGGGAATTCGAGCACATGAACACGCCGAAAGACCTGACGTCCTACGTCCGCGTGCTGAAGCTGGCGAGCACGCCCTCGTGGGACGAGTTCTCGAAGGTTTCGACCATCGCGGGGCTCGGCATCCTGCTGGTCGGTCTCCTCGGGTTCAGTATCTTCGCCGTGATGTCGTTCGTGCCGGGGGGGCCGTAGCGAATGTCGGTCTTCGCGGTCAAGACGACGGCGAGTCAGGAACAGACCGTCGCGGACATGATCATCACCCGCGAGGAGGAAGACATCCACGCGGCGCTGGCGCCGGACTCGCTGACCAGCTACGTGATGGTCGAGGCCGACGGGACCGCCGCCATCGAGCGGGCACTGGAAGACATCCCCCACGCCCGCAGCCTCGTCCCCGGCGAGTCCTCTCTCGCCGAGGTCGAACACTTCCTCAGCCCCAAACCGGACGTCGAGGGCATCGCCGAAGGTGACATCGTCGAGTTGATCGCCGGGCCGTTCAAGGGCGAGAAAGCCCAGGTCCAGCGCATCGACGAGGGCAAGGATCAGGTCACCGTCGAGCTGTACGAGGCGACCGTTCCCATCCCCGTGACCGTCCGCGGCGACCAGATTCGCGTGCTTGATTCCGAAGAGCGCTAAACGCTCTTCGACGTCTCGTTCGCTTACTCCGTTCGCTCACGAGACCAGTGAGGAGCGCTGAAAGCGCTCCTCAGGCAGTTCGAGCGGGCCGCAGGCCCGCAAGAATACTCCGAAAAGCGCTCCCGGCTACCCACCTGACCCGTCGAACGACGCCGGGTCGACGTCGTCCAGTCGCTCGACGACCGCCTCGACGTCGACGGCCGCCTCGACGGCCTCGACGACCGACTCCCGCTCGCGGACGTCGTCGGCGTCCGCGTCGTAGGCCCAGATCGCACACCGGTGTTCGTGCTCGTCGGCCTGGTGTGCCAGCAGCTTCTCGGCGCCCCCGGCGCCGTAGTCGCACCCCTCGATCGCACAGGCCCACATGCCGGGAGCGTGTGCGGGCGGCGGCTTAGCTCTGCCGCTACGGCCCGGAGCCGTGTTTAGTCACGCAAGAGCCGGCCGGTCAGCCGACATCGGGTGGGAGCTCGAACGGGGCCGACCGCTCGCGCAGCGAGACCGAGCGAGCGCAGTGATGGAGGCCTCGTCAAGAAGCGAGCGGGAGGAGCGACGACACGGCCGCGCATTGTGAGGCCGGCCGGTCGAAGGGAGGGAGGGAGGGAGGGAGGCCTCGGGCCGGAGCGGCGTCCTCGTGAGCGAAGCGAGCGAGGGCTCGGCAGAGCGAAGTTCTGCCGGTGACCGCAGGGAGCTGCGGAGCGTCGTTCGGGAGACCGGAGGTCGTCCGTGATCACGAAATTCTTTGATTTTCGAACGACAGCGAGGAACACCCTGCGAACCGGAGGGGACCGTTCGGGAGTGCCGTCATCACCGCCGCAAGACGCTACTCCTGTCACTGGAACCCGCGGATTGTTTGGGCCTGTGTGCTTTCGTCGCCGGCGTCCTGCAGCTGCCGGGCCAGTTCCTCTCGGGCGGACTGTATCTCGCCGGCCTGCTCGACGAGGGCGTCGGTGTCCACCTCGATGTCGGCGATGGGGCCGACGCCGCCCTCAAGGACGACCCGTGCGGCCTCGGGGTCGGGGAACTGCGGGTCCGTCTGGACGACGAGGCCGACCGCGTCGAGGCCGGCCCGGTCGGCGCGCGCCAGCAGCGCCCCCGTCGGCCCGGTCACGAGGCCGTTCTCCCGCGGCGGGACGATGCCGGCCGCATCGAGGGCCGTCGTCGCCTCGCCCGCCGCGATGCCGTACAGCTCCGGGGAGCCGTTTTTGTCCTCGGGGAGGCCGCTGAGGTACAGCGGAAAGACGTCGTTGTCCTCGAACCAGTCGGTGATGCAGTCGGCGAAGGCCGGCGCTCCCGACGGCGAGACGGGGATGTCGCTCTGGAGGACCAGCAGGTCCCGCGTCTCGTCGGCGTACAGCCGGACCGGCGGCAGGACGTCCGACCGCTCGCCGTGGTAGACGGCGACGTCCGGCAGCCCCTCGCAGTACAGCGAGCCGTACAGCGACATGTCGAACTGCTTGACGAGGTTGTCGGCGGTGATCTTCCCGACGAGACCGGTACCCGGAAGCCCCTCGACCAGGACGGGCGAGTCGAGCTCGACGTCGTCGGCGTGGACCTGGACGCGTGCCATGTCTGAAGTAAGGGCGGCGGCGTGTTAAGCGTACGCCACCCAGGCTGGGTTCGGCCCCCCGTCTCGGCCGGTCCGGCCTCCGGATCCGCGTTCGCTCCCGCCTGCGCTGCCGACGACGACACGGCCGCGGCCCGGCGGGCAATCGACACCGACAAGCCCGCGGCCGCCCGACGCGACTCCATGGACCCGCTCGCAAGGTACGACCCGATCGTGGCCGACCCCGAGGCGTTCCGGGCGGCCTGCGAGCGCCCGCTTCCGTCGGTCGTCCGGGTCAACGAGATCAAGGCGACGCCGGACCGGGTCGCCCGGGCCTTCGAGGCGGCCGGCGTCGGCTTCGAGCCGGTCGGATGGCACGACGGCCTGTTCCGGCTCGCCGACGACGTCTCGCCCGGCAACACGTGGCCGTTCGTCCACGGCTGGGTGTACGGCCAGGAGGAGGTGTCGGCGCTCCCGGCCCGCGTGCTCGACCCGGACCCCGGCGAGCGGGTGCTCGACCCCTGTGCCGCGCCGGGCAGCAAAACCACCCAGCTGGCGGCGCTGATGGACGACGAGGGGCTATTGGTCGCCAACGACAGCAACCTCGGGCGGCTATCGGCACTGCGGGCCAACGCCGAGCGCTGCGGCGTCACCAGCGTCGCCGTCACCCACGCCGACGCCCGCCATCTCTCGCTGAAGCCGTTCGGCGTCTCCGAGCGGCGCTCGGAGGCTCGTCGGACCACGTCCGACGGCGGCGAGCCGTTCGACCGCGCGCTCGTCGACGTCCCCTGCTCCTGCGAGGGGACCGTCCGGAAGAACCCCGACGTTCTCGAGGAGTGGTCGCCGAGCCACGTCGAGGGAATCGCCGGCGTCCAGCGCGACATTCTCGGCCGGGCCGTCGAGGTGACCCGCCCCGGCGGGACCGTCGTCTACTCGACCTGCACGTTCGCCCCCGAGGAGAACGAGGCCGTCCTCGACGATGTGATCGCCGACCACGACTGCCGGCTCGTCGAGTTCGACCTCACACTGGAGCACGTCGCCGGCGTCACCGAGTGGGACGGCGACCGCTACGACCCGTCCGTCCGGCGGGCCAAGCGCGTCTACCCTCACCACAACGACACCGGCGGCTTCTTCTGTGCGAAGCTGGAGGTGGCGGCGTGAGCCGCGAGGACGGTAGTTCTCGGGAGAACGACGGCCAGCGGTTCGACCGGCTGCCGGCGACGGCCGACGAACGGATCGTCGAGGGCCGGGTCACCCGCCGCGAGGTGGTGACGTGGTGGGTCGAGCGGTTCGGCCTCGAGCCGGCGGCCTTCGACGGCCACACCTTCTGGGAGAAGGGCGCCGGCAAGGTGTGGGCGTTCGCGGCCGACGTCGGCTCGCCGGCCGAGATCGAGGCGCTGGGGATGACGTTCCTCCGGACCCGACAGGAGCACTGGAAACCGACGACGGATGCCATCCAGCGGTTCGGCCGCGAGGCGACGCGGAACGTCGTCGTTCTCGACGACGCCGACGCGCGGGCCTTTCTCCGCGGGGAGACGACCGACCCCGACTGGGACGGCGACTGGGGCTACCTCGTCGCTGCCCACGAGATCGCCGACGACATCGAGCCGATCGGGGTCGGGCTCTACCTCCACGGCGAACTGCGCTCGCAGGTGCCGAAGGGCCGGCGCCGACAGCTGTGACCCGGTATCTCGTCGCCGACGGCTGGAACCGCGTCGTCGGGGCGAATGACGAGGTGCTCTTCGTCGGCGACCTCGCCGTCCCGTCGGAGCCGACCACGGTCCGGCGGTGGCTGGGCCGGCTGCGCGGCGACGTGACGTTCGTCGCCGGCGACCACGACGACGGCGCCCGCCGGAGCCACGCCGTCGATGCCCGGGAATCCTATCGCTTCGAGGCCGGCGGCCGCCGCTTCCGCTGCGTCCACCGCCCCGACGACGCCCCGCCGGACCGCGACGGCTGGCTCGTCCACGGCCACCACCACGACATGCGCCCCGAGGAGTACCCGTTCCTCGACCCCGACGCCCGGCGGGTGAACGTCGGGGTCGAGCTCCTGGGGTACGAGCCGCTGTCCGTCGGGGAACTCTTCGATCACGTCGCGGCCGGCCACGGACTACGCGAGCGGCCGTGACCCGGGCGAGCGTCGTCGCCTGCGGGTGGTCGCCGTACGCGTCGACTCGGGAGAGCGCGTGCTCCCTGCGGGCGTGTAAACACGAAAACCGTCCGTCGCCACCGGCGACGAATACCGGCCCGCCGGTCCGCGACCGGCACCCGCCACGCCCCGAACCGACCGGCGCCGCGACGGTCACTTCTCCCGGATGGTCCCGCCGCCGAGGCCCTCCCACTCGACGCGGTAGCCGAGCGCCGACAGCACCGCGCCCGCGTCGTCGAGGCCGTGCTTGTCCAGCAGCGCCTCGGCGGCCGACAGCGATAGCCCGGCCTCGAGGTCGTCGGCCAGCTCCTCCAGCACCGACGGCCGGACGAGCGTCCGGCCGACGCGGTCGTGATCGGGGAACGTCGCCGTCCCGAGGGCCGACTCGGGAACGCCGTACTCCTCGGCCAGCGCCGCGAGCGTGACGACGTCGGCGTCGGGGGTCGGCCGGTCCGGCACCGCCGCGGCCCGCGTCTCGCGGAGCCGCCTCTCGTACGGCCGGAGGGCGTCCCGGACGTCCTTCAGCCGGACCGTCCCCGAGTAGGCGACCGCACGATGGCCCTCCCGCTCGATGGCCTCGCCGACGCCCAGCGACTCGTCGTAGGCGACGATGAGGGCGACGTCCTCGAGGTCGGCGAACCGCGAGAGCTTCTTCTCGACGTATTCCGGCGTCCAGAAGCCCATCACCTCGAAGAACACCCGGAAGTCGGCGAAGGCGTAGTCGAAGGCGAAATCCGGGATGACGACGTGCTCGCCGGCCGCCAGCGGCTCCGGCTCCCGTTCTAGTTTCCAGTCGAGGTCCAGCGACGCGAAGCGAGCGTAGAAGTCCGCCTCGACGCCGCTGTCGAAGGTGACTTCGGCGACGGGGTCGACGCCCGGCACGGTGACGTCGCCCGTCTCCAGCCGGAGGGTGCGCTCGGTGCCGCGGTCGTCGATCGTCGCCTCAAGGCGCCACTCGTCGGTCGCCGCGACGGTCCGCAGCAGCCGCGCGAAGCGGGTCCCGTAGCGCCGCGATCGCCGGAACAGCGCGTCCGGGCCGGTGACGACCACCTCCCGGCCCGCGTCCGTCCGGCGGATCTCGTACATCAGACGGAGCCGCTTGACCGCCGACACCAGCGCCTTCGGGTCCGACGACCGGACCCGCACCTCGACGGCGTCGAACAGCGCCGTCTGCGCCAACGAGAGGTCGTACTGCTCGCGGAGGCTCGCGGGGTCGTAATCGGCGTCGACGGCGACGAGCACCTGCTCGTCGTCGCGGTCGGCGAACAGCGAGGCCTCGACGTCATCGGGGTCGGCGCCGACACGGTCGGCCGCAGCGGAAAGCGCCGCCTCTCGCTCGGTGTCGGTGACGGCGCTGCCGCGCTCCTCGGCGGCCTCGAAGGCGGCCGTCCGGGCCCGCCCCGGCTCCACGGGCGCCCGCGTCTCGAAGGTCGCCTCCCGTTCCAGCAGCTTCGCGAAGCCGCGGACGAGCTTGAAATCGCCGGCCTCCCCCTCGAGGTCGGTCAGCGCGGCCTCGAGCGTCGCCCGCGTCTCGCCGACGTGGCCCTGGTAGACGCCGAGGACGCGGCCGGCCAGCGTCTCGTCGCCGGGGTCGGTGAACTGCGGGTGGTAGCCGCCGCCGGCCCGCGAGACGCGCAGGAGGTCCTTCGTCAGCACCGTCCGGTCGTCGGGTGCGGCGGGACAAAAGCGCCGCGGCCCGTGCCGGCGAGGGGAGGGGCGGGGTCAGGCGTCCCGGCGCTCGGCCTCGAGGTCGCGGGCCTCCGCCTCGAGGTCGCTCGTCTTCTCGTCGAGACCGCCGACCTGTCCGCCGTGGCCGGCGATCACCGAGGCGTCCAGCCGCGAGGGCCTGTGGCCGCCCTCGTCGGCGTCCGCGGAGTCGCCGCCGGAGCCGTCGGACCCTCCGCCCCGCAGCCGGCCGAGGAGTCGCCCCAGGAGTGTTCCGAGCATCGTTCGCTTTACGACATACCATGTCAAAAGCCCTCGGCCGCGTCGGGGCTCAATCGTCGCCCGCGGGCGCCTCCGCGGGGTCGACGACCCCGCCGGTCTCGGGGAAGACGCCGACCATGTCGCACAGGTCCGCCATCGGACACGCCTCGGGGTCCTCCAGGCAGGCGGGGTCGCGGGCGGTGCAGTACTCCCGGCCGAACTGAATCGTCGCGGTATGGCCGAAGCCGCAGTTCTCGCCGCGGACGGCCGCCTCGAGATGCTCCCGGACCGTCTCGTGGTCGGCGTCGGCCGGCGCCAGCCCGATCCGGCGGGCGATGCGATGGACGTGCGTGTCGACGGGAAAGACGCCCGCCTGCCCGCCGGCGAACAACAGTACGCAGTCGGCGGTCTTCGGGCCGACGCCCGTCATCTTGAGCAGCGCCTCCCGGACCGCCCCGGGGTCGCCGGTCGTCACGAACTCGTCGAACGCCTCGGCGTCGCCGTACTCCTCGCGAACCCGGTCGGCCAACCAGACCAATGTCCCGGCCTTCTGGTTCTGGAGGCCCGCCGGGGAGATGGTCTCGGCGAGTTCGTCCCGGCGGGCGTCGGCCAGCGCCGCCGCGAGGTCGCCCTCGTCGTCTCGCGGGTCGCCGTGCTCGCCGTCGAACCCGTGGTCCGACGGAATCCCGCTCGCTCCGCTCGCGGGGCCCCTGTTCGGTTCCGAGGCGCGCGGTGTCTCGCTTCCGTACCGGTCCGTCAGGGCGTCGTGGGCCCGCTGGCTGGCCGTATCGGCGGTGTTCTGACTGAGCACCGTTCGGACGAGACACTCGAAGGCGTCGCGGCCGCCGTAGTGCTTCCGCCAGTACAGTTCGCCGAGGCGGTCGACGACCCGTCCGGCACGGGTGTCGGCGGTCGCGGGCTCGGAGCCCATCTCGGTGCCGCTGTCACTACCGATGTTCTCCGTCGGTTCCTCGTCCATGTCCGCCACCGGGGCCCGATCCGTCAAGAGGTTGTTCGAGGCGGCGCCCCGGCCGGCCCGTCTCAGTTCACCCGGAGGACGACCTCGAGGTCGGCGCCGTCGGCCAGCGCCGCGACGAGGTCGCGGTCGACGTCGGCCGCGGCGGTGTCGGCCTCGACCATCACGGTCCGGTCGTCGACGTAGGTGCTCGTGCGGGCCACTAAACTCCGGTCGCCGTCGAAGGTGAGGTCGGGGTGGCCACGACCCTCGACGACCTGCTCGTGGCCGCCGGCCCGCAGCGTCGCGGTGATCGTCGCCTCCGGGGAGCGACAGGCCGCGATGAAGCCGTCGCCGAAGTCGGCCGGCGTCGTGTCGGCCTCGACGGCGAGAATGCAGTCGCCGGCCGGCGTCAACCAGTCGTCGCTCGTCACCTCAAGCGTGCTCCCGTGGGTCGCGGCCACGTTCTCGTGGCCGCGTGCGCGTACATGCTCCTCCATATCGGGGTCGGCCCGCGGGGGGCCGCACGTCATCGGACTCGGGCGGCGCCGTTCATATACCCGTCGGACGGGCGCCGCCGGCCTCGTCCGGCGTCTCAAGGCGCTTGATAACTGTTTTCATGGGTACCGGCCTCCACAATTTTTATATGCGATAACATGGTATGTCCTCGTACCAGAACGCGTCCGGCGTTCGACAGCACCGTCAGCAGACCGAAATGACAGGGAACCTTCCTCAGACGACGACGGCTCCTTCGGAAGCCGCCGCTGTCCGCGCCCGGAGCGTAATGGCGTAGAACGACCACCATGCCCGAATCAATCGACGGATCCAAGAACGTAGAACTGACGGACGACGACCTCGAAAACGAGTCCAAGGGCCAACTCATCAAGCTCGCCGGCCAGCTCCGCGACCGGCGCAACGAGCTGAACCAGATGGCATCCGAGCGAGCCTCGGAACGAGACGAGCTCAACGCCAAAACGCGGGAGAAGGTCGACGAGGCCCAGGAGCACCGCGAGAAACGCGACGAGCTCAACGAGCAGGTCCAAGAACACAAAGAACAGCGCAACGACCTCAACGCCGAGGCCAACGAGCTGTTCGACAGGGTTGACGGCATGAAGGAGGACCTCGAGCTCGACGAGGGCAAAAGCGTCGACCAGCTCGAGGAGGAAATCGAGGACCTGGAGTTCAAACAGCAGACCGAGGTCCTGTCGGCCGACGACGAGCGGGAGCTCATCGAGAAAATCGAGGACAAACGCGAGAAGCTCGCCGACCGCAAGGAGAAGCTCGACCAGACCGGCGACCTCGAGGAGCTGAAGGAGGAAGCCCAGGAGGTCCGTGCGGAGGCCTCCAAGCACCACCAGAAGGTCACCGAGCTCGCCGACAAGGCCCAGGAGCACCACAACCAGATGATCGAAGCCTACCGCGAGGCCGACGACATCCGCGACGAGGCCGACGAGTGGCACGACAAGTTCGTCGACGCCCAGGAAGCCGCCGACCGCCACCACGACGACTTCGTCCGCGTCCAGAAGCGCCTCCGCGAACTCGACAAGGAGGAAGAAGAAGAGCGCAAGGACGAGCGCGCCGAGGAGCGCGAGGCCGCAAAGGAAGAAGCCGAGGAGATCTACCAGAAGTTCAAGGAAGGCGAGACCCTCGACACCGAGGACCTGATGAAGCTGCAGAAGGCCGGCAAGCTGTAACCGCGCACGTTTCACAGCTTCGAGCGATAGCGAGTCACTGTCATCGCACAAGCTACTGCCACGATCGGCTACAGCGCTCGGGGGTCAGTCCATCGTGTTCTGATACTTACGGACCCGTGCCGGTGGGTCCGTGGTAGAGTTCCGCTCCTCGAGAGAATCGATGTCTCCGGAGAGGCAGTCACGAACGACGGGTCGAGGCGGTCGACCGGACCTCGCCGCGAACGGCGTCACCCGAGGGGTACCCGCACCGGCCGCCCGGCTGGCCGCGGCCGGTCGGTGCGGCTTCGATGTCGGGGTTGCGGCCCAAGCGTCAGTCACCAGAGTGCAATGTTCATCTCGTCGAACCACCTGTCGTCGCCGTAGTTGGGGGTGCTCGGGACCATCACCCAGGAGCTGTAGTCGAGGTCGGTGCCGTGGAGGAGGCCGACCAGTCGGTCGCGGTCGTCGTCGTGGTAGGTGGTGATGAACGGACAGCCGGAATCGCCCCAGTTCGTCATGTCGTTCTCGGTCCCGGCCGCGTACTCGTAGGACCCGCCGTTCATCGACTTCGTCTCCTTGACCTTGGCCGTTCAGGCACTGCCCTTGCCGGTCGTCTAGCCGTGGAACTCGGTCGAGAGTGCCGACCGGCCGTCGCCGTTCGGACACGTGTTGCGGTCAGGCCTCTCAGCGGTCACAGGACGCACGACGTTTCAGCCACGTACCGGTTGCATCGACGAGAGACGGGTTCCACTCGGGACCGGATTCGTGATTCCCAAGACCCGGGGGCGTGGTGGGGCGACCGGCCCGATCCCGGGAAAAAACTCCGCCTGGCGGCCGGTCTCATCGAACGGAACGACCGTCCCCCTGCTGAAGTCTCGCGGCGATGGCGCCGGCGGTCCGCCGGGCGACGAGAAGCGTCCGGGTCGGCAATCTGGGCCGTAACGGCTGGTGGGGCCGACGGGACCCGTCTCAGCTCCGATCAGGGTACGACACGGTCGATGTCGACCTCGGTTAGGGACTGTATCTTGACTCGGGTGATGACCGCGTCCGGTTTACTGATCGTGACCTCCTCGCGGGTCGGCTCTCCGTCTACGGTGGCAGTGATCGTGTACGTACCTTCGGTCTCGTAGACGTCGTCTTCCCTGGCCCGTTCCTCGCTGGCAAGTTCGTACGTCGATTCGAATATCTCCTCGCCGCTTTCACCCTGAATATTGACTTCGATCCGATGGGTCGTTTCGGTTCTGTTTTCAACTCGGAGATTTGGACGACCAATCCCGCCACACCCTGCCAGTAAGACTGCGCCCGTCGCGGCCGTGGTGCGAAGGAGCCGTCGTCGAGATGTCGAGGGAGTCATGATCTCCAGATGCGGGTCAGTACTCTGGGTTGAGTTGAATTAGTCGTATGGGTGCCCCTCTTTTGTGCTGCAGAATGCCTCGACCTCTTCGTTGTAATTTTCGAATTCGTCATAGTTGTAATCCCACTGTGGCATGAGGTGTTTCACCATTTTTATTGCCCGGTTTTTGTTCCAGTACTCACCGTTATAGTAGTCGATCGGATGGATTATGGTCGATTCGTAGTGCGTGTAAATGTCCACGTTATAATTTTGGAAGTTGTAGTCGTGCCACTCGAAGAGCCGGACGTGGAGTTGCTAGTCCGAGGCGCCGGCGTCATTGGTCTCCTCCTCGTCCGTGATCCGACGCATCGATCCGTCGGACTTGTCGTACTTGTCTTTGTGGGTTACTTCTTGATAGGAGGCGATGACGTGGGTCTTGAAGTCCTTGTCTCGGAATTCGTCCTCCGCCTGTGCGATCTCGTATCCGCGCATTGTTCCGACATGCGATTTTTCGTGTACGTCCCATCGTACGAACTGGTCCTGTTCGTCCAGCACCTTCGGGATATCTCTCTCGGTCTTCGCATCCCTGTACTTCGTGATCAACTCTGATTCGTGCTCGACGGCGTCGGCGGCCTCATTGACGGTCTTGCCCATGATGTCTAATCGCTCAGACAAGACAGCCGGAGCCGGCGACGGTATCCGAACGCTCAACCGCCGTAGAGCACTCCGAGCATCAGGCGTGCTGCTCGGCGGTGTGTCGTTGCTCACTGGGGCGGCGGCTGGCGACCGGGAGTCCTGCTTCGATTTCCGTCACGCGGTTAAAGGGCACCGAAAAGGCAGACGCTGTCCATCTCGCACTCGACTCGGTACAGGTCGAGCAGATGCGTGAGCGTCTCGAGACGACGCGTGATCTCTCGGTCGACGACGAGGCAGCCGAGGCGTATCCGGTCTCGACGCCTCGTGACGGCTACACCGTCGTTTCCCTGTTCCCCCGATATTCGGGACAGTCGCGACGGACGGTGACCAACAATGTCGTTGCACTGATCAGCCGTAATGAAAACCACGACTGTCGATGGATCGCCACGCAGCGAGAAAGCGGATGTCGCCGGCCTGTCCAGTCGGCTTCGTGACCGGTTCGAGGAGTTCGACTCGACCCCGGGCCTCGCTGCACTGCCGTACCTCACTCCGGGGGGCCACGACCGAAGTCCACGAACCCTCAACTTGGCCAGCACCGTCGGTGCAAACGCTACGCCCTGATTCGGCCGTGTACGACGCTTCGGGCAACGGGCGCAAGGAATTTCGGGTAGTATTTCGGTTCCGCGCCGGCTTCCGCGTATATGTCCCGCGTTGACTCGACGGACGGACCTGTGGTGACGCCGCCGCGAAAAAGAAGCCGTCTGCCGGTCGGTCGTCCTACTAAGCGGGCAGAACGTACGCCGTGGCCGTCGTCTCGAAGTCCGCGACGCCGGTGCGTCCCTGTACGCCCATCGTGTACGTCAGCGGGCCAACCGTGTAGTCGTTGCTCACCTGGTTGCCGCCGGCGTCCTCTCCGTCGAAGGTGCCGCTGCCCTGGACCGACAGCGAGAGCCCGTTTTCTCCCTGCGGTGCGACGTCGTTTCCGGCGTTGTCGTTCTTCGCGATGCACGTCTCCAGCCCCTGGCCCTCGTACAGGAACAGCCCGGCATTGGTCGGGCCGCTGTCGGTCGGGTTCCAGGTCATCTCCACCTCGATCCGGTACTCGTAGCAGCCGCTGGGCTCGTCGGCGCTGAACTCATCGGTGTCCGTCGGAACGCTGAACGGCTCGGTCGGGAGAGTGAGGAGCAGGCCGCCGCCGGCGACGACCGGCAGTTCGTCGCCGTTCGCCGTCGTCGGCCCCGAGTTCTCGGTCCGGGTGACCGTGGTCAGTTCGACCGGCTCCGACGGCGGGGTACACTCCTCTTCCGTCTGCCCGGTCACCGACCCGACCGCCAGCGTCGACGCCGCGACCGTCCCGCCCGTCATTCGAAGCACGCTTCGCCTGTCGAGTGCGCCGTCGTCTGTCATGGGTAGAACTCCTGTAGGGCATCGGTGTTCGCGCCGTCGCACGAGCGTGCCCGATGCTTGCCATCTCGATAGGTTCCCCGCTCGGCCGCCAGCCGCTCGCCGACGACCGCCGGCCAGATTCGACGTTAGCAAGTGACACAGGGTAACCGCCATGTTTTTATCCGACATATTTTATTCATTCCGGTTTCTGCGATCCGGAAGTTCGACGGAGAGGTTCTCTCCGGTCGGCTGACGGCGACACCACCGGGTCGTCGGTTGGCGGCGGCTCCGACGCGGATGCCCCGCTCGCGGGGTTTTTTGCTCGCAGGGCGGACGGCATGTGCCCCGCCGTGGATGCTGGGCCGGCGAAGACACGCCGCTCCCGCGACCTCGACATGGGTTACATTGCGCCGACTGTGGAGACGAGTCCGGTCACGCCTCTCGCGACGGGAGGAAGCTACTGCGTCACGGCACCGCGACCATCGTGGATGTCGGCCCGCGTGCGGGGCGTATCCGAACCGGTTCCCGTCACGGCACGTCGTCGACCCGGATGTCATCGTCTTCTCGCCGGAGGGCGTGGTCGACGACCCGGCAATCGAGGAGCTACACGGACGGATCGACGAGGGTCGGGAGCAGCAGAGAAGCGAGGGACCCTCCCCACGCGCTGAGGGCGCGGTTCCCGGACGTGCGACGCGGACTCAGTACTTGGGCTCCGCGCCGACCTCGGCGTAGATGTCGTCCATGATGTCGTCCCGCCGGGAGCGCCACGATTCGAAGCCGTCGGGGCTGGACGGGTAGTCCTCGTAGTGCTCCAGCAGGCGGTCGGCCAACTGCTTGGCGTCGTAGAGGTTCTTCAGCGTGCCCCAGTGGCCGTACGTCTCGTACAGCACCCGGAGCTTCAGCCAGATGTCGAAGTCGGCCGACCCGGAGTACAGCGCCTCGGAGATGCGCTCGCCGGGCATGGCGCCGATGAGCGCGAGCAGGTCGTCGAGGTCGTAGGCCGTCGAGAAGATGTTGTACACGTCCAGGGCGGCGTAGCGGCCGCCGAAGTGCTCCATGACGCGCTCGTTGTACCGCGATGGGGTTGACGTGGGCCGCCGCGTCGCCGACGGCCACGTAGCCGGGGGCGACCGCCGAGTCGTACGGCCGCCGGGTCGGCAGTGCCGCACCGAGCTTGTCCCGGACGGTACCGCCGGCGAGTTCGGGCCGTCGCTCGACGTCCTCCCGGAGGTCGTCGACGAGCGTCATCGGCTCGGCGTCCATCTGGAAGCCGAGTCCGACGTTGATCTGCGTCTCGGTCCGCGGAAAGTACCACAGGTAGCCCGCCGACCGCTTGGTCGGCTTGAACACGAGGGCGTCGGACCACTCGACGGGCTCGTCGACCTCGATTATCTCCCGGTACGCCGAGGAGAACTGCGAGTACCGAACGTTCGTGTCGAAGGTCGCCCCCGAGAGGTCCGTCTTGTCCTGCAGGATGGACAGCGCCCCGGCCCCGTCGATCACCAGTTCCGCCTCGTAGCGACGGGGGTCGCCGTGCTTGCTGGCGGTGACGCCGCGGACCCGGCCGTCGTCCTGGATGACGTCCTGGACGACGGTGTCGTAGTGGAACTCCGTGCCGGCCCGCTCGGCGCCGTCGATGATGCGGCGACCGAACGCCGTGCGGTCGATGACGGCCAACTCGCCCGGCACCGGGATGTCGAGCGCCGTGTTCTCCCGCGGAATCTCGAAGCGGCCGTGGTCGACCTCGGTGTTGGTGAAGGCGTCGTCGATCTCCGATTTGGGGATGGCCTCGGGGAACTCGTCGGCGCCCTTCAGCGCGTCGCCACAGGCGATGTGACCCGCCTCGGCCTCCGTTTTCCGCTCGACGACGACGACGTCGTAGCCCGCCTCCGCGATCGTCGCGCCGGCGTAACAGCCGGAGGTCCCGGCGCCGACGATGACGACGTCGCACTCGAAGGTAGTCATACCGTGAGGTGGACGCCGCGGGGGAAAACTCTGACTCCTCGCCGCCGCCGGGGCCGCCAAGCCCGCCGACTTCGGGTCGGGGGTTTTTTGCCGCCGTTGGGCGTAGCCGACGACATGACCGACTACACGGTCGAGTTCGTCGGGACGGGCGAGGAGCTCACCGTCTCCGACAAAGAGACCATCCTCTCGCGGTGTCTCGAGGAGGGCATCGCACAGGAGTACTCCTGTCGGGTCGGGATGTGTCTGGCGTGTACCGCCGAGATAATCGAGGGGGAGGTGACCCAGCCGGCCGCCCGCGGCTTCACCGACGAGGAGGCCGAGG
>PXRZ01000071.1:63880-67432 GCA_003022945.1 Halobacteriales archaeon QS_8_69_73
CTTCGGGGCAGTCCTGTACGACCGGTCGTCGCTGCTCGACGCGGGGCTCATCGCCGTCGTCCCGCTCGTGCTGGTAGGCGTATTCGCGCTGCCCAACAGCGTCCGGGGAGCGTACGTTCTCGACTACACCGAGCCGACGCTCGTGACGGCGTACACCGCCCACTTCGTTCACCACGCCGAGGCTCACCTGGCGACGAACCTCGCCAGTTACGCGGTCGTCGTGCCGACGGCATACCTGCTCTGTCTGTTCTCCGACCGCCGGCGGCTGTTCCGTGCGGCCTTCGTCTCGTTTCTGGTGGCGCTGCCGTTCGGGCTGTCGGCGCTGAACCTGTTGTTCATCCGCCGGGCCGTCACTTACGGCTTCTCCGGCGTCGTGATGGGTTACTTCGGGCTGCTGACGCTGGCGCTGTTCTGCTACGTCGAGCAGCAGACCGGAGTCGACGCCGGCGAGCGGCACGCCCCGGCGGTGTTCTTCCTCGGCACCGCGGTCATCGGCGCCGCCGTCGCCCCGACGACGTCGGCCGGTGCCGCCGTCGCCGTCGCGGCGCTGGCCGTCGTCGGGCTCTACGCCCGCGGGCTGGTCGGCGCCGCCGACCCGCTCGCCCGGCTCCGGTCGGGATTCGTCGGCGCGCCGCCGGGTCACCTGGAGCTGTGTACCGTCGGGACGCTGCTGTTCCTCGGCTACCCGCTGATCGCCTTCCCGACCGACCCCTTCCGGGGCGGCGCCGTCGTCAACCTGTACACGCACCTCCTCGGCTACGCGCTGGGGTTCATCTCGGCGTACGGCTTCCGGCTGTTTCCTGGCCGCTGAACTCGGGCTCTTGTCGTCCAGCTCCGCTGTCAGTCGCCGGCGTCGGGGTACGACCACCCGACGGTCGCCTCGGCGGCGGCGGCGACGCCCAGCAGCCGCGGCTCGGCGAACGTCGGTCCGACGACCTGCATGCCGACCG
The DNA here is from genome assembly GCA_003022945.1 of Halobacteriales archaeon QS_8_69_73. Lineage (GTDB taxonomy): Archaea > Halobacteriota > Halobacteria > Halobacteriales > Haloarculaceae > Natronomonas. Next base: position 64,831 of record PXRZ01000071.1, read on the forward strand.
GCAGCCCCTCGACCGTGCCGGCGGGGACATTGACGACCGGGTGACCGGTCATATTGAACGGCCACGCCAGCGTCCACGCCGTCGGGACGCCGCCGGTCGGCTCGCCGTCGATCGTCGCCGGAATCGGCTCGTCGTGGGTCAGCGGCGGCGTCGCGAGCGTCGGGCACACCAGCGCGTCGTACCCCTCGAGAACGTCCTCGACGGCGTGGTACAGCTCGGTCCGCGGGAGGTCCGCGGCCGCGCGGTCGGCGGCGTCGTTGCTCCGGCCCACCGAAACCAGCGTCCGCAGCTCCTGCGGCACCGCGTCGCCGTGCTCCTCGAGGAGGTCGATTCCGTGGTCGGCCTCCAATTCGGCGGCGGCGGTCGCGAAGAACGTCGTCACTGCGAGACTGTAGTGGGTCAGCTCGCCCTCCGGCGGCGCGTCGACGTCGACGGTCTCGACGGTCGCGCCCGCGGCCTCCAGGGCCGACAGCGTCTCCTTGACGGCCTCCCGGACGGACGGCTCGACGGCGAAGATATCCAGATCCGGCGAGTACGCCAGCGTCAGCGCCGAGGGGTCGGGTGGGTCGGCGGCCGCCGGTCGGTAGCTCGCCGGCGTCGGGACGCCGAAGGGGTCGACCCGCGCCGGCCCGGCGAGGACATCCAACATCAGCCCGAGGCTCTCGACGTCGCGGGCCATCGGCCCCAGCACCCGGACCGGCGTGTGGCCGCGGTAGCCGTTGGTCCGGCTGCCGCGCGGGACGAGCCCGAAGCTCGGCTTGACAGAGACGACGCCGCAGCAGGCCGCCGGAACCCGGAGCGAGCCGCCGACGTCCGTGCCGGTCGCCAGCGCACAGCAGCCGTCCGCCAGCGCCGCCGCCGACCCGCCGGAGGAGCCGCCGGCGTTGCGGTCGAGATCGAACGGCGTCGCCGTCGGCCCCTGCAGTTCGTTGTCCGTCCGGGTCGAGTGGCCGAGTTCGGGTGTGTTCGAAGTGCCGACGACGACGGCACCGGCGGCCTCCAGCCGCTCGACGGTGACGCTCGTCTCTCCGGCGACGTCGTCGGCCAGCGGCGCCAACCCCTTCGTGTTGGGGACGCCGGCCTTCGACTCCGCGAGGTCCTTGACGGCGACCGGGACACCGGCCAGCGGGAGCTCCTCGCCGTCAGCAACCCGCTCGCGGACGGTCGCCGCCCGCTCGCGGGCATCGGATTCCAAAACCGACACGAAGGCGTTGGTCGGGTCGCCGCGGCGCTCGATCCGCTCGAGAAACGACTCGATCACGTCGACGGGGTCGCGTCTCCCGGACCGGACGGCGTCGGCGATGTCGACGGCCGACGCGAAGTGCAGCGACATACTCCGACCGACGGCGGCGAGCGACTTATGTTCACGCCGTCGGGTCAGGATAGTGTTTCGTGAGGAGAAAGTAGCGTATTTCGGCGATGACGGTGGCGTTTCCGAACGCCCCCTCCCGCTCGCTGCTCCAGGAGGCCTCCCTCACTGCGTTCGCTCGGCCTCGCCGCGCGAGCGGTCGGCCCCGCTCGAGGTTTCACCCGATGTCGGCTGAACCCCTGGCTCTCCTGTGATCGAACATGGTCCGGGTCAGGCCTCGGCGGCCGCCGCCGGTCGCCGCCCTCCTACGGCACCGCCGACGGCCAGGGCGGCCTCGGCGCCGAGCAGCGCCGCCAGGACGCCGAAGGCGACCGCCCAGCCGGCGACGTCCGACAGCGTCCCGACGACGACGCTGCCGAGCGAGCCGAGTACCATGTAGACGGTCCGGACCAGCCCGAAGCCGGCGGTGCGTTCGGCCTCGCTGAGGTGGTCGATGAACCGCGTCTGGATGGGCGCGCCCCACGACATCGCGACACCGACCAGCGGCACCGCGGCGACGACGGCGAGCCCGGAGCCGGCGACGAGCGTCCCGTAGCCGACGACGCCGGTGCCGAAGGCGACCGCGGCGGCGGCGTCCCGGCCGATCCGGTCGGAGAGTCCGCCCAACGCCGGCTGGGTGGCGCCGTGGACGACGAAGTACGTCGAGAACAGTAGGCCGGCCGTGCCGGCGGAGTAGCCGTGGTAGTCGACGAGAAAGGCCGGCAGGAACGACGCCGTCGCCTGCCAGCAGAAGGCGCCGCCGACCGCCATGACCGTCGTGTACCGGATGGCGGGCCGGCCCAGCAGCTCCCGTAGCGGGCCGAACTCGAACCGCGACCGCATCGACTCGCCCGGCCGGGCCGGCTCGGTCGCCCGGACCCGTGCTCGGAACAGCAGGAAAACGGGCACGGCGACGGCGACGCCCAGCAGCATCGCCGACCGCCAGCCGTACCGGACGGCGACGGCCGCGGCGGCGACCGGCGCGACGAGCCCCGCCAGCGGCCCGCCGGCGACGTGGACGCCGATCGCCCGGCCGACGTCGTCGAACTGCCGGGCGAGGAACGTCGTCGCGACGCTGTAGTGGAGGCCGGCGCCGACGCCGAGTCCGACGACGACGACCGCGAAGACGGCGAACGTCGGCGCGACCGCCAGCGCCAGCCCCGCGACGGCCGTGGTGCCGACGGCCGCCAGGATGATCCGCCGCTCGCCGACCCGGTCGGCGAGGACGCCGCTGGGGAACTGCGCCAGGGCGTA
>PXRZ01000072.1 GCA_003022945.1 Halobacteriales archaeon QS_8_69_73
GGGCCGCCGACGAACGCCTCGGGGGCGACGTGGCCGACCATCGGCCCGCGGGTGCCGCCGGAGAAGCGGCCGTCGGTCAGCAGCGCGACGTCGTCCTCGTGGCCGGCGCCGACGACCGCCGCGGTGACGCCCAGCATCTCCCGCATTCCGGGGCCGCCGCGGGGGCCCTCGTTGCGGATGACGATGACGTCGCCGGAGTCGATGCGGCCCTCCTGGACGTACGCCATCGCCGCCTCCTCGTCTTCGAACACCCGGGCGGGGCCCTCGTGGTGGAACTCATCCTGGCCGGTCGCCTTCAGCACCGCCCCGTCGGGCGCGAGGTTACCTTGCAGGATCTTGATTGCGCCCTCGGGGTACTTCGGCTCCGCGACGGTGTAGAGGAAGTCGGCGTCGATGTCGTCGTCGGGGAGGCGACCGGCCGACTCGAGGTGTCGGAGTTCCTCGGCGACGGTCCGGCCGGTGACGGTGCGCTGATCGCCGTCGACCAGGTCGGCCTCCAACAGCCGCCTGATGATGACCGGCACGCCGCCGATTTCGTGGAGGTCGTTCATTACGTGACTACCGCCGGGCTGGAGGTCGGCGAGCTTCGGGGTCCGGCGGGAAATCGCGTCGAAGTCCCCGATCTCGAGGTCGACGCCGGCCTCGGCGGCCAGCGCCAGTAGGTGAAGGACGCCGTTGGTCGACCCGCCGATCGCCGTCTGGACGGCGATGGCGTTCTCGAATGATCCCCGTGTCAGGATGTCGGAGGGCCGGCGGTCGGCCTCAATGCAGTCGACGACGAGCTCGCCGGCGCGCTCGGCGACCTCGTAGCGCTCGTCGTGTTCGGCCGGCGCCGACGCCGACCCCAGCGGCGCCAGCCCCAGGGCCTCCGAGACGGCGGCCATCGTGTTGGCGGTAAACATCCCGCCGCAGGAGCCGGCGCCCGGGCAGGCGTTCCGCTCGAGATCGTCCAGCTCCTCGCGGCTCATCTCGCCCTCGGCGTGGGCGCCGACGCCTTCGAACACCTGGACGATGGTGACGTCCCGGCCTTCGTGTTCGCCGGGCATGATGGAGCCGCCGTAGCAGAACACCGACGGCAGGTCGGTCCGGACGGCGGCCATCATCATCCCGGGGAGGTTCTTGTCGCAGCCGGCGACGGTCACCAGCGCGTCCCCCTCGGTACCCATCGAGATGGCGTCGGAGATGGTGATGGTGCCGAACTCGATCGGCATGCCGCCGCTTGAGTCGACGCCGTCGACGGCGGCGCCGGCGACGTCGTCGAGATGGACGTTGCACGGCGTGATGTCGGCGGCGGGGTTGGCGACGCCGACCATCGGCGAGGTGAGGTCCTCGTCGTCGAACCCCATTGCCCGGAACATCGCGCGGTGAGGCGCCCGCTCCGGACCCTCCGTCACCTCGCTGCTACGGAGTTGCCCATCGGTGCTCGACCCGCGGTCGGGCGACTCTTGATGACTCATGCCGAACGGTTGCCGTCGAGCGACTTAACGACCCGTGTATCGCCCAGTTTTTGCCCGCGTTCCCCCAGGCTGCCGGAGGGTCTGGACCGCACGGGATGCCGGGGTCGCGGTGACACGGTCGGGCGGAGAACGGGACGGACTCGGGACTGCGGGCGGCCGCGGGACCCCTATCCGCGCGTCGCCGGTGGCGAAACCCACAACGTGGCGACGGCCGTACGGCCGGTGATGACCGTCCGCGTCGAGACCGGCGCGCGGCTACACGTCGGCTTCGGAAACCTCTCGCTGGCGCACGAGCGACTCTACGGCGGCGTAGGGTTGGCCCTCGAAGAGCCGCGCGTGCGGCTGGCCGCCAAGAGGGCCCCCGAGGTGCGCTGTGCGGATCCGCTGGCCGCGGAGTACGCCGCCGCCGCCTGTGACCTGCTCGGCGTCGCCGGAATCGACCTGACGGTCGAGGCGACGCTGCCGCGGCACGTCGGCCTCGGCAGCGGGACGCAGTTGGCGCTGGCGACGCTGGCGGCGGTCGCCCGCGTCCACGGCCGCGAGCCGGCCGTCCGCGAGTGGGCGCCGGCGCTGGGCCGCGGCGGCCGCAGCGGCGTCGGCGTCGCGACCTTCGAGACCGGTGGCTTCGTCGTCGACGCCGGCCACCCGACCGAGCGGTTCACGACGGCGCCGCCGGCCGAGGGCGACTGGACGGTGCCGGCGGTCGTCGCCCGCCACGAACTGCCCGCGGAGTGGCGGTTCGTGTTGGCGATTCCCGAGGCGACCCCGGGCCGGAGCGGCGACGACGAGGACGAGAGCATGCGGGCGGTCGTCGAGGCCGCCGACCCGTCGGTCGCCGACGAGCTGGCGACCGTGCTGGTCCGGCGGCTGCTGCCGGCGGCCGCCGAGGGGCGGCTGGAGGCGTTCGGCGACGCGGTCGCGGCCTTCGGCCGGCTCAACGGCGCCTGGTACGCCGACCAGCAGGGCGGCGTCTACCGGCCGCCGGCCGGCCGAATCATCGACGCGCTCGCCGACCGGCCGGCCGTCCGCGGCGTCGGCCAGTCGTCGTGGGGGCCGACCGTCTACGGCGTCACCGACGCGTCGATGGCCGACCGGGCACGGGCCGCCGCCGTCGAGGCCCTCTCGGCGGCCGACGCCGAGGGGACCGTCAGGGTCGTCGCGCCACGGGTCGAGGGCGCCCACGTCGACGGCTCCGCGATCTGAGTCCACGATTTAAGTTCCGCCGGGCGAATACGGTGTATGGATCGCATCCCGTTCGGGATTCGACGGCTGGACACGACCATCGGCGGCGGCGCGCCGCCGGGCAGCGTCGTGCTCCTGTCGGGTCACGCCGGCGCCGGGGCCCGCGAGTTCATGTACACCGCCGCGGCGATGAACGGCCTCGCCGAGGGCGGCCCGGAGCTGTTCGACCTCTACTACGGCGGGCTCGACGACCGGGCGACAACGCCCGAGGAGGTCCACTACATCTCCTTCACCGCCACGGAGCGGCAGCTCGAACGCGAGATGACGCTGGCGATGGACGACGAGATCGTCGAGGAGAGCATCGACAACGTGGAGTTCCACGACCTCTCGCCGGAGTTCTTCCGGCTCAGCCCGGTGCCGCGGGAGTGGTACGCCGACCGGACGCGGAGCGTCTCCCAGCTCGGCCAGTCCCAGGACCGCAAGGGCGTTCCGGAGGCGCTCGGCGACCGGCTGACCGAACACGGCGCCGACAGCGTCGTCGTCATCGATTCCATCGCCGACCTGGTCGGCGCCCAAAGCGCCGACATCCCGTTCAGCGACGTCCCGGTGCTGCTGAAGGGGCTCTCGCGGGCCGCCCACGAGTGGGGCGGGCTCGTTCTCGTGCACGTCAACCGGGAGACGCTGGACGACCAACAGCACGGCCAACTGGTCGACGCCGCCGACGGGACGCTGCTGTTCGAGTGGGAAAGCGGCGGCTCCGCCCGGGCCCGGACGATGGTCGTCCAGCAGTTCCGCGGCGTCCTCTCCCGCATCGAGGACGAGAACATCGTCCGCTTCGAGACGGAGATCGGCGACGCCGGCTTCGACATCAGCGACGTCCGGAAGATCCGGTAGCGGCCGAGCGGATAGTATTCAGTCAGAAGGGAATAGCGTCTTTCGGCGGTGATAAGGGCGTTTTCGAACGCCCTCCCGCTGGCGGGCTGTGGCTCACGGGTCGCTTCGCTCACCGGCAGAGCTCTGCTCTGCCGAGCCCTCGCTCGTTTCACTCGCGAGGACCCCGTTCGCGTCGAGGCGCTCCCCGCCTCGCGGTTCCCACCGCTCGGCTCAACCGAGGCCCCCCTCCGGTCGGCCTCGCAGGTCGCGTCTCGCTACTGCTCGCTCGGCCTCGCTATCGTCCGAAAATCGAAAAGTTTCGCGATCACGGACGACCGGCGGTCTTCCGGACGACGCTCCGCGGCTCCCTGCGGCCGCCGGCAGAGCGTCGCTCTGCCGAGCCTTCGCTCGCTTCGCTCGCGAGGACGCCGCTCCGCCTCAACACCTCCCTCACTGCGCTCGCTCGGCCTCGCCCCGCGAGCGGTCGGCCCCGGTCGAGGTCCCGCTCGACGCCGGCTGACCGGTCCGCTCTCTCGTACGAACAGGGCAGCCGCAACGGCGGCCGCGGGGCGGGACCGCCCGCCTTTTGCCGGCGCCGCCACAACGGCTGGTATGCCCTACCGAAGCGACGTCGCCCCCGAGACGCTCCAGGTGTCGTTGGAGCCGGAGGGCGTCGAGGTGGAGTACCTCGACGACCGGTCGGTGTTCTATCACGGCGTGCCGGCCGCCCGCGAAGGGTCCGTCGTCTGCGGCCCCGGCCGGGACGTCCACGTTCTCGTCACCGCCCCCGACGAACGAGAGGGAGTGATAGTGTACGTCAACGACCGGACGACACACGACGAGATACTCGAGTCGACGGGGGTGGGGCGCGTGCTCGTCGACGAGGGCGAGGCGGTGTCGCTGTTCCCGGGCGTCGAGGCGACCAACCACGGCTACCGCGTGGAGGTAGCCGCAGACCCCGAGGCGGCTCGCGGCCGCGTCTTCGTCTTCGCCGAGGACGAGACGGGCGAGGCGTCCTACGAGATCGTCGCCCCCGGCGAGGGAGACGGCGGGAGCGAGGCCGGCACCGAACCCAAAGATGAAGACGAAGACGGAGTAGAGGAGGAGTCATGATGCCGCTGGCGAAGCCCTGGGAGCCACTGGAGCGGGCGACCGTCGGCCGCGTGCCGGACAGCTACGGCATCTACGAGCTGGGCGACGACGACGGGACGGTCCTCGCCGTCGAGGCCGGCGTCCTCCGGGACGAGCTGAAGGAGGCGCTGGCGTACGGCGACGGCAGCAAGGTCCGCTGGGAGGCGACGCAGAACCGCCAGGAGGCCGAACGGCTGCTGGCGGAGCACCGCGACCGGCTATGATGGCGGTCGGTCGTCAGTCGCCGGCGGCCGACCGGGCGCCGCAGGCCTCACACCGGAGCATCTCCGCGCCGCTTTCCGTCTCCAGCCGCGTGTCCGGTAGCCCACACTCCGAACAGAGAACGTAGGCGTCGGCGTACCCTTCGACGGCCTCGTGGACGCGGCTGGAACGGAACTCGCCGGTCAGCCGGAGGCGCCCGCGCTCGTCGATGGTGGCGCTGGTGCCGACCTCGTTCTGGAGGTATTTCATGACGTGGGAATCCTCCCGACCGAGGGTCTCGACCGTCGACTGGAAGTTCTCGTAGACGGTGACGTTGCCCTCCTGGCGGACGTTCGGCTCCGGCAGCGAGAACCGGCTCTCGGAGCCGGCGATGTCCGGTGTCTCCTCGAGTGCCCGATCGAGCCCTTCCTCGTAGTCCATATCTCGAGTTGGCAACCGCCCGGCAAAAGCCTTTCAGCCCCGTCCGGCCGAGCGCCGAAACGGATGATACCGCCTGCCAGGGGGCGTCTACCGGGGGTACGTGTTAACCTGTGTCAGGATACTTCTATATGTCCCGAGTCGTTATCCAGAGGTGACCATGAAAAAGCAGGAGCTCATCCATCTCCACGGCCTGCTTGCGGAGGTATGCGAGCACTACGAGCAGATGGCCGACCGCGACGTAGAGCACGCCGAGTACACACAACTGGGCGTCCGACCGACATCGATCCACAAATCGAAGACCGACCACAAGGCGGCCGTCTTCGCGCTTACGGACGGAATCACCGAGGAGATGGAACGCGAGGCCGAAGCGCCCGTCTCCGCGGCTGCCGACTGACCCGATCCGACACGGTTCTGCGGACCTCACGCCCTACAGCGGCCGCGCCGGTCACTCTCGCTCGTCCATCAGTTCCTCGAACTCCGGCAGCATCTCCTCGCTACCGTCTTCGCCCGGCGGCGCGGTCGAATCCGTCGTGTCGTCGGCCTCCGACTCCTCGTCGCCGTCGTCTCCCTCGTCCTCGACGGGCTCGACCTCGACCACCTCCAGCGGGATGTTGTCGAGCCGCTGGCCGATCTCCTTGCGGGCGACCCGGGAGGCGTGTTCGTCCCGTTCGACGTTGAAGACGGTCATCTCCAGCTCCAGCGCCACGAGCCCCTCGTCGGCGGCGATGAACGCCGGCTCGCGCTCGTCCCCACAGTTCGGACAGGCGCGCTCCCCCATGTCGATCTCGACGTAGCTGAGGTCCGGATTGAGCATCTCACCGGTCTTGGAGATGGCGATCCGGACGGCCTCGTCGGCTGTCTCGACGTCGTAGACGGGGACCGCAGCCTCTACCACCACCCGGCAATCCATGGTGATGATTTACACACCGAGTGTCAAGAACCTTCCCCCGCCCGCTCGGAACTCGAAAGGCCGAAACCCGCGGCCGCCGACGGTGGGACATGAACGTCGGGAGCCGCCCGGTCGGGGCGCTGGACGGCGGGTTCGACCTGCAGGCGACCCTCGAGTGCGGGCAGTCCTACCTGTGGCGAAACCAACGAACCCGAGGTCATCCGCCTCCGGCAGGTCGACGGACTCCTCGAGTGGGAAGCCTCGACGCCGAACGCCTCCACTCGCCTCGGGGAGCTGTTGCGGCTCGACGACGATCTCGAGGCCATCCTCGCGGCGACGCCGGACGACCCGCTGATCGAGCGGGCCTACGACGCATACCGCGGGCTGCGGCTCGTCCGGGACCCGCCCTTCGCGTCGCTGGTGTCGTTCATCTGCTCGGCGCAGATGCGGGTCGGCCGCATCCACGAGATGCAGGTGTCGCTGGCCGAGCGATACGGCGAGTCCGTCGCCTTCGACGGCGAGACCTACCGGGCGTTCCCGACCGCCGAGCGGCTCGCGGCGGCCTCCGAAGCCGACCTCCGGGAGCTCTCGCTCGGCTACCGGGCGCCGTACGTCGAGCGGACTGCGGAGATGGTCGCCGACGGCGAGGCCCACCCCGGGCAGGCCCGCGACCTGGCGTACGAGGCCGCCCGCGAGTCGCTCACCCGGTTCGTCGGCGTCGGCCGGAAGGTCGCAGACTGCGTGCTGCTGTTCTCGCTGGGCCACCTACAGGCGGTGCCGCTGGACACCTGGATCCGGACCGCGATCGAGGAGCACTACCCCGACTGCGAGCGCGGCAGCTACGAGGAGACATCCCGCGCCATCCGCGAGCGGTTCGGCGGCGACTACGCCGGCTACGCACAGACGTACGTCTTCAACTGGCTCCGCAACAACGGGTAATTCCGGCGTCGACGGCAGTATTGGAATAAGCGCGAGCCGGCCACTCAGCCGGCGTCGGGCGAGACCTCGAACGGGGCCAACTGCTCGCGGAGCGAGCCGACGCAAGCACGCAGGCCGCGCGCAGCGAGGCCGAGCGAGCGCAGCGAGGCGCAGCCCGCGAGCGGGAGGGGGCGTTCGCAAACGCCGCCGTCACCGCCGAAAGACGCTACTCCTCCCAACTAAACACCATCGCGCCGACGGCCCGGAGGCTTTTGTTCGCTGGCGAGAAGAGCCGACATGGCCGACCGCACCAGAGCCCACGTCTTCGTCTCCGGCACGGTCCAGGGCGTCTACTACCGCGCGAACACCCGCGATACCGCACGCGAGCGCGGCGTCGACGGCTGGGTCCGGAACCTCGAGGACGGCCGCGTCGAGGCCGTCTTCGAAGGCGACGACCCCGACGTCGAGGCGATAATCGAGTGGTGTCACACCGGCAGTCCCCGCGCGACGGTCGACGACGTCGAGGTAGAGTACGGACCGCCAGAGGGCGAGTCCGGCTTCGAGATACGCTACTGAGCCGGCCGGTCGCTACCGAGGTCGCTCTTCCGGTCGCGCGAGGAGGACGACGTGCTCGGCGCCGGTTCGGAGCTGCTCGACCGTCCCGAAACCGGCGAGGTGAGCGGAGAGGTCGAGCGTCCGGTGGTGAACGAGACGGCATTCGCCGTCGGCGGCGAGGACGTCGCGGGCGCCGGCAAACAGCGCCGAGAGGACGTCGTCGCCCGCGTGGGTCGGCGGGTTGCACAGGATGCGGTCGAAGGTCCGGTCGGCGACGCCGCGGGTGCAGTCGGCGGTGACGACGGTCCCGTCGACGTCCGTCGCCGCGAGGCTCCGCTCGGCGCAGGCCGTCGCCACCCGGTCGTCGTCGCTGAGCCAGACCTCGCAGTCGGCGGCGCTGGCCGCGCAGACGCCTATCGCGCCGTACCCCGAACAGAGATCCAGCACGCGCTCGCCGTCGGCCACGCCCGCGTTCTCGAGCAGGAGGCGCGTCCCGGCGTCGAGCCCCGTGGCGGCGAACAGGCCGGGAACGGACCGGAGCGACAGGTCGACCCCGGCGACGGTCGGATCGAGGTGGCGGCAGGCGACGTACTCCGGGGGGTCGAGCGCCGCCGGGCGGGTCGCCCGGAGCAGTCGACAGTCGTCTCGCCCGGCGACCGTCTCGACGGGGCCGGCGATCTCGTCCAGACACGCCTCGTATCTCGCGGCGCCGGCACTGTCGGCCGCGGCGACGTAGCAGTCGCCGCCCGGACGGAGCGCGGCCAGCGAGTCGGCGATGCGTCGCTTGCCGACCGCGAGCGGGGTGTACGGCTTCGGCGCGTAGGCGGCCGTGTCGTACGCCTCCGTCAGGCGACCGAGATCGGCGACCAGCCGGACGGAGGCGTCGGCGTCGTTTCTGGCCGCGTTCCGGCGACAAAGTCGGGCGGCGCGGGCGCTGGATTCGGTCATTTCGACGTCGGCGGTGGCGCCGGCCAGCACGGTGCCGACGACGCCGTAGTTCGCCTCCGGACACAGCAGCCGGCCGGTCGGGACGTCCCACAGCTCCTCAAGGAGGAGGAGGTCGCCGTCGCGGAACGACGACTTCGAGTGGACGCCGTCGGCGGTCCGAAACCGGTAGGTCGGGCGGGCGTCGTCGACGCGGGACTCCAAGGCGAGTTCGTGCTCCCCGGGCGGAGTCATCGCGGCGCCCTCCGGGACTGACGCGGGAGCGGTCGGTGCCGGCGGCCGGCCGGTCGGTGGCGCGGACGGCGGCGGCGGTGCGGTCGGGTCGGGGTGGATGTGTGCATCGGCGTCGGGTCGGTGGCTCGCGGCGGTCGGCGGGCTGGACGAGCCACGCTCTGCCGGGCGGCTGCATCGGGAAGAACGAGGCCGCGGCTACGGCAGGGCGTGGACCGGTCGCCAAACAGCGCGACCGACCGACGGCGTCCGGGCGCGGATCCACCCGGGCCACCGGCCGGCCCACAGTCGGCGAGCCGACCGACCCGCGAGCCGCGTCAGGGACGCTGCCGACGCGGACGGGACGGCCTGGAGCCGCTGTTCAACGTGCCGCGGGGACACGGTTGCCCCGGACAAAAGCGTGTCCCTCTCGCGTCCTGGCAGGAATCATTAACAGTTCGCCGGCCGAACCCCCGGGTATGCTCACCAGCGAGGAGATGGCCGTCGTGGACGCCAACGCGGCGGCGCTGGGCGTGCCACGCAAGCAGCTGATGGAGTCGTCGGGCAACGCCGTCGCCCGGGTCGTCCGGGAGGTCGCCGACGCCGGTGACTCCGTGGCGCTGGTCTGCGGCCGGGGCAATAACGGCGGCGACGGCTTCGTCGCCGCGCGCTTTCTCTCGGCGTTCGACGTGACCGCCCACCTACTGGGCCGCGAGACGACGGTCTCGACGGATATCGCCTGCGAGAATTGGGCGGCGCTCGAGGCGGCGGACATCGACGCCCGCGAGGTGCGGGACTCCACGTCGCTGGCGCTCGAGGACCCCGACGTCGTGGTCGACGCGATGCTGGGCACCGGCGCGACCGGCGCGTTGCGGGAGCCGGAGGCGACGGCCGCCCGCGCGATCAACGACGGCGGCGCGACCGTCGTGTCCGTGGACGTGCCCTCCGGCGTCGACGCCGACACGGGCGAGGCCGCCGGCGCCGCCGTCGAGGCCGACCGCGTCGTCACGTTCCACGACGCCAAGCCGGGGCTGGCGGCGCTGGACGCGCCGGTGATGGTCGCCGACATCGGCATCCCGGCGGCCGCCGAGCGGGTCGTCGAGCGCGGCGACCTACTGCGGCTGTCGCGGGACCAGACCGCACACAAGGGCGATTTCGGCGAGGTGCTGGTCGTCGGCGGCGGTCCGTACGCGGGGGCGCCGGCGCTGGCCGGGCGGGCGACGCTGCGGGCCGGCGCCGACCTCGTGTCCGTCGCCTGCCCGGCGGCCGTCGCCGACACGGTCCAGGGGTACGACGAGGGGCTGATCGTCGAGGCACTGTCCGGCGAGCGGGTCGGCCCGGACCACGTCGACGCGCTGCTGGCGACGGCGGCCGACGCCGACGCCGTCGTCGTCGGCCCGGGGCTGGGCGACCACGACGACACCACCGCGGCCGTCCGGCGCTTTCTTTCGTCGTTCGACGGGACGGCGGTCGTCGACGCCGACGCGCTGATCGCCGTCCCGGCCGTCAAGACGGCCGCGAGGCTGCTCTGCACACCACACCGGGGGGAGCTGGCGGCGATGGCCGACGGCCCCGTCGACGACGTCGAGGCGCGTGTCGAGACGCTGGCCGACCGCCTCGGCGCGACGCTGCTGACGAAAGGTCCCCGGGACGTCGTCTCCGACGGCGAGACGACGCGGATCAATCGGACCGGCACGGCCGCCATGACCGTCGGCGGCACCGGCGACGTGCTGGCGGGCGTCGCCGGCGCGCTGGCGTGCCGTCTCGACCCACTTGAGGCGGCCGCCGTCGCCGCCTACGCGACCGGCCGGGCCGGCGAGGCCGCCGCCGATGGCCGGAACGGCGGTCTCGTCGCAACTGACCTCTTAGAAACGCTGCCGGCGGCGCTGCGGCCGCCGACCTGACGGTGCTGTTTAAATTGAAGAGTGAACACGGTGCAAACGGGGTGGATAAGACCCCGGAAGCCTCTGCGCTCTTGACGGCTGCGACTCGCTGTCTCCGGAAATCAGCAATTGCCGGGAGTGAGCGGATCGGAGATCCGCGATCTACGGAAGAGCTTCGCTCTTCCGGTATGACGAACGACGGTTCCGCGAGCCGTCGTTCGAACCATGCTTCCGTGTCGTCGCTCCTCCCGCTCGCTGCGCTCGGCCTCGCCGCGCGAGCGGTCGACCCTGTTCGAGGTCCCGCCCGACGCCGGCCGACCGGCCGGCTCTCGCGTAACTACACACGACCACCTCACCGGCCGGTGACGTCGGACCCGTAGACGACGCCGCGGTCGCCGTCGATGGTGACGACAGTTCCGTCGTCGGCGTCGAGAGCGGCGTCGCCCACCATCGGTACGCCGAGTTCGCGAGCGACGACCGCCGGCAGGGAGGTCATTCCGTCGTCGGCGGCGACGAGCGCCGCGACCGCTCCGAGGTCGCCGGTGAACTCGCCGTCGAACGGCTCCGGCAGGACGACGACGGCGCCGTCCGGGCAGTCCACGAGGTCGCCGTCGGGCGCGCGGTGGACCGGGCCGGCGGCCCGCCCGGCGCTGATACCGCGGCCGCTGGCCAGCACTTCGGCGGCGAGGTGGACCTTCAGCGTGTTCGTGGTGTCGGCGCCCTCCAGGTCGGTCATCATCCCGACCAGAACGGCGACGGTGTCGCCGCCGTCGGCGACGCCGGCCTCGACGCTCTCGGCGGCGGCGCCCTCGATGAGGTCGGCCGCGCCGGCGTCGACGAACGGCAGGTGCCGCGGCCGGGTGCCCCAGGTGAGCGCGAGACGGCGGCGGACGGCCGGGTTGGGTGTGACCGCCACCACCGGCACCGTCGGGCGGTACTTGGCGACCTTGCGGGCGGTGTAACCGGACTCGGTGACGGCGACGACGGCGCCGGCACCGAGGTCGCGGGCGAGGTACCCTGCCGACCGCGCCAGCGCGTCCGTCCGGCCGTCGCCGGCGGCCGGCATCCGCCCGTCGCGGGAGGCGGCGTACTCCTCGCTGGCCTCGACGTCGCGGACGATGCGGGCCATCGTCTCGACGACCCGGACGGGGTGGTCGCCGACGGCCGTCTCCGCCGACAGCATCACCGCGTCGGTGCCGTCCAGCACCGCGTTGGCCACGTCGGAGGCCTCCGCGCGGGTCGGGCGGCGCTCGTCGACCATCGAGTCCAGCATCTCCGTGGCCGTGATGACCGGGATACCGGCGGCCATCGCCGTCCGAATGATGCGCTTCTGAATGAGCGGCACCCGCTCAAGGGGGCACTCGACGCCGAGGTCGCCGCGGGCGACCATCACGCCGTCGGCGGCGTCGATTATTTCCGCGAGGTTCTCGACGGCGTCGGCCCGCTCGATCTTGGCGACCACGGGCGTGTCGGCGCCGAACGACTCCAGAACCTCGGTGACGGCGTAGACGTCGTCGGCCGACCCAACGAAGCTGGCGGCCACGAAGTCGGCGTCCCGCTCGGCGGCCATCCGCAGCTCCTCGCGGTCGGCGTCGGTGACCGGCGCCAGCCCCAGATCGACGCCGGGGACGTTGACGCCCTTGCGACCGCCGAGCGATCCACCGGAGTCGATCTCGACGACGGCGACCTCGCCGTCGACGCGCTCGACGGTGGTTTCGATGCGGCCGTCGTCGAACAGCACCCTGTCGCCGGGGGCGACGGCCGAGAGCGACGTCGAGACGCCGAGCGTCCCGTCGTCGGCGACGTCGCCCTCGACGAGGCGGAGCCGGCTGCCGGTCTCCAGTTCGACGGGCTCCGACAGCGGGGCGGTCCGGACCTCCGGCCCCGAGACGTCGACCATCGTCGCGACCGGCACGCCGGCCTCCTCGCCGACCGACCGGACCCGGTCGAGGAGTTCCGCCCGGCCCGTCGTCGAGCCGTGGCTGGCGTTGAGCCGCGCGACCGACATTCCGGCCGACAGCAGCCCGCGGATCGTCTCGCGGTCGTCGGAAGCCGGTCCGAGCGTGCAGACGATCTTCGCCCGGCACATATCAGAGTACGATGGTCTTCTCCCGTACGAAGGCGTCGATCGTGTAGCCGATCCCCTCCCGGCCGATGCCGGAGCGCTTGACGCCGCCGAAGGGGATGTCGCCGAGGCCGTGACTCGGGGCGCCGTTGATGCGGACGGCGCCGGCCTCGATGCGGTCGGCCAGCCGCATCGCGCGATCGTAGTCGCTCGTGAACACCGCCGCGTCGAGCCCGAGGTCGCCGCCGTTGGCCAGCGCCAGCGCCTCCGACTCGTCGGCGACGGACGCGACGGCCGCCACCGGGCCGAACTGTTCCTCGTGGACGATGCGGGCGTCGTGGGGGACGTCGCCCAGAAGCGTCGGCTCGACGACCCGGCCGTCGCGGTCGCCGCCCCGGACGAGGTCGGCGCCGCGGTCGACGGCGTCGTCGACCAGCTCGGCGACCCACTCCGCTTGGGCCTCGGAGATGAGCGGCCCCAGTCTCGTCTCCGGGTCGAAGAGGTCGCCGGCGGTCCAGCCCTCCATCTCGGCGTCGAGGCGGTCGACGACCTCGTCGTGGACCGCCTCGTGAGCGAGCACGCGGGAGACGGCCGAACACCGCTGGCCGGCGTACTTCAGCGAGCCGGCCGCACAGGCGCCAGCGACCGCCTCGAGGTCGGCGTCCGGGAAGACGACCGCCGGCGCGTTGCCGCCCAACTCCATGTGGAGCGCGACCATCCCGCTGACGTCGGCGATACGCTCGCCGGCGGCCGTCGAGCCGGTCATCGCGACGGCGTCAACGCGGTCGTCGCCCGCCAGGGCGTCGCCGATCTCGCTCGCCCGCCCGGGGACGAACGAGAAAGCCCCGTCCGGGACGTCGGGCGCCGCCTCGACGACGATCTCCGCCAGAACGGCGCCGCTGACCGGCGTCTTCGAGGCCGGCTTCAGAACGACCGCGTTACCGGCCGCCAGTGCCGGCGCCACCTGCAGTGCCGCCGTCGACAGCGGGTAGTTGTACGGCGTGACGCACAGAACCGTCCCGACGGGCTCCTTGCGGACGACGGCGCGCCACCCCTCGTGACCCTCGGTCGTCCCCTCGAGGTAGTCGCCGTCGAGCGAGCGGACCTCCTCGACGGCGCGGCGGAACCGCTCGGCGGCGGCCTCGACCTCGCCGCGGGCGCTGGCGATCGGCTTGCCGGCCTCCCGGACGATGATCTCCGCGAGCACGTCGGCCCGCGTCTCGATGCCCTCGGCGACGGCCGACAGCCACTCCGCCCGCTGGACGACCGTCGTCTCCCGGAGGGCCGGTTCGGCGCGCTCGGCGGCCGCGAAGGCGTCGTCGACGTCCGCGGGCGCCGCCGCCGCCATCCGGGTGAACCGCTCGCCGTCGGTCAGATCCGTCACCTCGATGTGGTCGTCCGGTATCCGCCACTCGCCGTCGATGTGCAACCCCTCGCGTCCCGATGCGTGGTGTGTGGCCATACCCGGCGATAGCTCCGCCACCGTTAACAAGTTTACTCACGTTAGAATAAACGATACATGAGCGATCCGACGTTACCGGCCGGGCGGCACGCCCGGCTGGACGCGCTGCTGGAGCGACGGTCGCTGGCGGCCGTCTGGGTCGCCCGCCCGACCGCCTTCGCGTGGCTGACCGGCGGCGACAACGTCGTCGACCGGACGGCCGACGTCGGCGTCGCGGCGGCGGGCTACGACGGCGAGGAGCTGTGCGTCGTAACGAACGACATCGAGGCCGGACGGCTCGCCGACGAGCAGCTGCCGGCCGGCGTCGCCGTCGACTCTTACGAGTGGCACGCCTCGTCGCTCGCGTCGGCGGTGGCCGACCGGAGCCCGCGGCCGGCTGCCGCCGACTTCGACGTCCCCGGGCTGGCGACGCTGGAGGCCGACGAGTTCCGGGGGCCGCTGACCGACGGCGACGTCGACCGCTACCGGCGGCTGGGAGCGACCGTCGCGGAGGCCGTCGAGGACGTCTGCCGGGCGGCGGCGTCCGACGACGCCGAGCGAGTTGTCGCCGCCGACCTCCGGGGGCGGCTCGCCCGCGCCGGCATCAAGACGCCGGTGGTGCTCGTCGGCGGCGCCGACCGGGCGACGGCGTACCGCCACTACACGCCGACGGCGGCCGACCTCGGTGACTACGCCCTCGTCAGCGTCACCGCCGAGCGGGACGGACTGTTCGCCTCCTGCAGCCGGACGGTGGCCTTCGACCCGCCGGCGTGGCTGTCGGCGCGCCACCGCGCGGCCTGCCGGGTGGAGGCGACGGCCCTGGCGGCGACGCGGGCGGTCGGCCGCGATGGCGGCACCGCCGGCGACGTCTTCGAGGCGGTCCGGGAGGCGTACGACGCCGTCGGCTGGTCCGAGGAGTGGCGCAACCACCACCAGGGTGGGGCGGCCGGCTTCGCGGGCCGGGAGTGGATCGCGACGCCGGGGGCGACCGCGTCGGTCCGGCTGCCGATGGCCTACGCCTGGAATCCGACCGTCGCCGGCGCCAAAAGCGAGGGGACCGTCCTCGTGACGGCGTCGGGGTACGAGCGGCTGACGGCGGGCGAGTGGCCGACCGTGACCGCCGAGGCCGTCGGCCGCGACGAGCGGCTGGAGCGGCCCGGCCTGCTGCGGCGCTGACTACCCCCGGATCGCCCGGACCCGCTCGCGGTCGACGGCCGCGCTCATCGCCCCCTCCTCGGTCGTCGCGGCCGCGGCGACGGCGTTGCCGACGGCGACGGCCTCCGACAGCGGGTCGCCGTCGGCCAGCGCCCGTAATGCGCCCGCGGTGAAGGCGTCGCCGGCGCCGGTCGTGTCGACGGCGTCGACGTCGAAGCCGTCGTGGGCGACGTCGGCGGGCCCCCACGGCGCCGCCGCCGTCGCCGTCGCGCGGGCGCCGGTCGACCCCAGCGTCAGCAGGACCGTGTGTGGGCCCATCGCGACGACGTCGTCGAGCAGCGCCGCCGGGTCGCCGTCGAGGCCGGCCGCCGCGAGGTCCGCCGGGGTCGCCTTCACCACGTCGGCCAGTCCGAGGGCCATCTCGACGGCCTCGGAGAAGTCGCCGTCCCACAGCTCCGGCCGGGCATTGGGGTCGAAAACCGTCGTACAGCCGTGCTCGCGGGCCCGCTCGGCGAGGTCGAAGGTCGCGGTCCGGGCGGGGTCGGTCGACAGCGTCACCCCGCCGAAGGCCACCCACTCCAGCGCCGACAGCGTCTCGTCGGGGACGGCCCCCGGCCGGAACCGGGTGTCGGCGGTCGCCTCCCGTCGGAAGGAAAACTCGCGGTCGGCCGACTCGTCGTGGGCGACGAACGCGAGCGTCGTCTTCGCGTCGTCGTCGCGGACGACGAACCGCTCGGGGAGGCCGTGGTCGGCGAGCGTCGCCGCGAGGTGGTCGCCGAAGGGGTCGGTGCCGAGCCGCGTCCACAGGTACGGTGCCGGCCCGAGGCCAGCCAGCCGGACGGCGACGTTGGCCGGCGCGCCGCCGGCCCGCCGCTCGAACCGCCGCACGTCGGCCAGCCGGCCGGACTGGTCGGGGATGAAATCGACGAGACACTCGCCGGCGACGAGAACGTCCGGATCCGGGGTCATACCGCCGACACGGCGCCCGGCGGCAAAAAGCTCCCCGCGACGGGTCGGCGTTCCGTTACCGGGACAGGTCGGCGTCGCCGTCGACGACGGCCTCGACGTCGGCCGGCGACACGAGCGGCATGTCGCCGTCGAGAGTCCGCGCGACCGCGGCGGTCGCGGCGCCGTACTCCAGGGCCGCCGCGAGGTCGTCGCCGGCCAGCCGCCGGGCGAGGAAGCCGCCGACGAGGGCGTCGCCGGAGCCGACCGGGTCGCGGGTGTCGGCCTCGAAGGCCGGCTGTTCGACGACGGCGTCGGCCGTCACGGCGACCGCCCCCTCGGCGCCGCGCGTGACGACGACCGTCTCGTGGCCGTAATCGGCGAGCAGGCCGCGGCCGACGGCCGCGGGGTCGCCCGACCGCCCGAACACCGTCTCGGCGTCCCGCTCGGCGACGACGAGGACGTCCACGAACTCCAGCAGGTCGGTCAGCGTTCCGGCGGCCGCCTCGGCCGACCACAGCTTCGAGCGGTAGTTGACGTCAAGGACGGTCGTCGTTCCGGCAGATTGTGCGGTCGTCAGCAGCTCGCAGGTGGTGTCGGACAGCGTCGCCGACAGCGCCGGCGTGATGCCGCTGGTGTAGAAGGCGTCGGCGGCGGCGACGTGGTCGGTCGCCAGCTCGTCGGGCGTCGCCGTCGTGACCGCGGCGTCGGCCCGGTCGTAGCGGACGTCGGTCCCGCGCGGGCGGCCGCCGAACTCGACGTAGTAGACGCCCTGGCGGCCGGTTTCGCTGCGGACGACCGCCGTGGTGACGCCCTGTGCGGCGACGGCCCGCTCGACGCGGTCGCCGAGCGGCGACGCCGGCAGCTTCGAGAGCCAGGCCGCCTCGCGGCCCAGCCGGGCGGCGGCGA
The DNA here is from genome assembly GCA_003022945.1 of Halobacteriales archaeon QS_8_69_73. Classification (GTDB taxonomy): domain Archaea; phylum Halobacteriota; class Halobacteria; order Halobacteriales; family Haloarculaceae; genus Natronomonas. The sequence goes on from PXRZ01000072.1 coordinate 17,201, forward strand.
CGGCAACGTTGCTCTCGGCGCCGCCGACGTGGACCGACAGCTCCTCGGCGACCTCCAGTCGCTCGCCGGGCGGCGGGGCGTACCGCAGCATCGTCTCCCCGAAGGTGACGAGCGTCATGCCCCGACCACGACGCCGCCGGATTTACGCGCTTCGGCCCTCGTGCTGGTCGACCAGCGACTCCCCCTCGAAGGCCGGCGAGATGACCGTCGCCTCGAGGTGGTCGTCGTCGTGGGCGCCGCGGGCGTAATCGACGGTCGCCTCGCACTCTTTGAGCGCCGATTCGATGCGGGCCTCGACTTCCTCGGGCGTCATACGCGAGCGTGGGGCCGGCGCCGATAAAAGACCGCCGACCGTACCGTCCCGTCGCGGTGGCCGGCAAACGAACCCGGCGTTTCGGCCTTCGACGTCGCCGTCCAACGGCGGGATGTCGTTGTCGCAGTGGCCGGCGAACGAATCCGGCGTTTCGGCGGCCGGTGCAGCCACAGAAGACTTATTCAGGGAGAGATCTCCCGAGCGAATATACGACTATGTTCGCATCGCGCTCCCCTCCGCGTCGCCGCAGCCTGCGGGGCAGCAGCCGGATGCGTCGGCGAGAGACCGGAAACGCTTGATGAAAACTGTGCGGAGGGGCTGACCGAGGGGTCGGCATCGGCCGGCGGAACCGGTCGCCCCGCCGAGAGAATCCAAAACCTTCATTTGACGGTCAGATGACCGTCCTCCCATGGAGCGACGCAAGTTTCTCGCGACGGCGGGTGCGACGGCCGCGGTCGGGCTCGCCGGCTGCAGCCAGCCGGAGCCGACGGTCGAAAACGTCACCGCCGAGGGACAGCTGATCGGGCCGACGGAGATAACCGTCGAGGTGCAGAACAGCGGTTCCGCCGGCGAGGCCGAGATCGTCATCAGGACCTACGACGAACAGGACACGGTGCTCGACGAGTTCACCCGACAGATAGCGCTACAGGAGGGTGAGCGCCGCGAGGAAACCTTCGAGGTCGAAATCAACGACCAGGCCGAGCGGATCGAGGCGGAGGCCTCCTCAAGCTTCTTCTGATACTGTCGGTCGTGGGGATTTAAACCGGCGATTCACAGTGAATATGTGAGTCGCCCGGAAATGAATTATTTCCTCGGAAAATTATTTGTCGCTGCGCCGTGTGTTATCAGACATGACCGAGACGTGGGACGACGTCAACGAACAGGTCAAATCGGACTGGAAAGACGACACCGCGCCGTTCGAGCGGGTGTACGAGATCATCGAGCAAACCCACCAGGGGGAGTCGGCAGCCGAGATCGCCGATCGGGCCCTCGTGAGCGAGCCGACGGCCCGTCGGCACTGTAAGACGCTCGTGAATACGGGGTTCGCCGAGACGAACCACGACGGCCGGACGACGCTGTACCGGCGCAACAGCGACCGGATTCTGCTGGCCCGAATCCGCGAACTCCGCGACGAGACGGACCGGACGGAGTTGCTCGAAGGTATCAGGGAGATGAAAGCCGAGATTCGTCGCTACGAGGACCGCTACGACGTAATGTCACCCGAAGAGCTCGCCCAGCAGCTCGATGCCGACGACACCGAGGGGTGGGACGACCTCACCGCGTGGAAAACCACCCGACAGAACCTCGCGGTCGCGCAGCGATCTATCTGCCTGCCCTCCACCGTATTCGTGACCTCTGGCTCGAATGCGAACCACTGACCGATACGGTAGCGTACGACGACGTCGTCGCACCCACGGAACTGCAGATCAGTCTCACCGACGGCCTCGGAGACGCTGACGCCGCGCGATTCGATATCCAGTGGAGCGAACGGAGAATGTACTCATTCCATTACGTCGATAGCGCGGATGTCAACTGGCGATTCGATCGTCACCCGAACGCACATTCCGCCGAGAGCCACTTTCACCTCCCGCCCGATGCGGCCACCAGGACGGCGGAACCGTCCTGTATCGACGTGACCGAAGTGTCACTCGTCACCCGTGCCATCCACGCGATGTGGCGAGCAGCGTACGAGAACGACGACCTCGATCGGCTGAACAGCGCATCGAACCCACCCTGACCACGACCGCTGGGACTGACCGTCTCGTCGAGAACCCCGACATAGCCACGAGAAGGGGTGCCTTATCCGGTCCCTCGGCCGCCAGGACAGCCCGGGTTGAATCCAGTCGTGCCGGCGAACTTGCCGCTGACAGTTCGGAAAACGAGGGCCTCATCAAGCTTGTAACCCGCGGCGACCCCGGCGGGGAACGTGCTACACACGGCTGCTGCGTCGGGTTGAGACGTGTCCCGTCCGTGTCATGTGGGCGTCGCTCGGAGGCCCCGCCCTCGCGTCACGTCCACCGGTCCAGGCCGGCCTGGACGACCGATTCCTCGATTCGCTCGAAGCCGCGGTCGACCTCCGACTCGGGGACCTCCCACTCGTCGGTAACGAACCGCTTTGCGCCCTCGAGGTCGGGGTCGATGTCGGGGTCATAGTCGTAGTCGTCGGTCACCGTCGGGTCGAGGAACATCGCCCGGATGCGGTCGGCGTGGGGGATGGTCTCCTCGCGGGCCGCGAGTGCCGCGAGGAGGTCGCCGTGTTCGTGGATCAGCTTCACGGCGGTCTTGGGGCCGACGCCGTCGATGCCGTCGTTGAAGTCGGTACCGACGAGAACGGCCGCGTCGACCAGCCCCTCCCAGGTGAGGTCGTGCCGTTCGAGGGTCGCCTCGAAGTCCATCCGCTCGGGGTCGCCGGAGCTGGTCAGACCCCGGAGCGTCTGCGGCGCTCCCAACAGCAGCGCGTCGTAGTCCTCGGAGCCGACGTAGTCGGCGTCGCCGTATCGGGCCATGTGGGCGGCCTGGGCCTCGCCCTCGGCCGGCGCCTCGACGTACGGCACGTCGAGGCGGTCGAGCAGCCCGCGGGTGGTCCGCTGGATGGTCTCGGTGAGCCGCTGGGTGCGGGACTCCAGCGTCGCCACCTCGGCGGCGTCGACGTCGTCGGCCGCGCGGGCCTCGTCGAGTTCGTCCTCGTAGCGCTCCCGCTGCTCGCGGCGCCGTCCGACCTCGTCGTCTTTCAGCTCCGTGACGCCGCCGTCGAAGACGAAAACGGGCGTGACGTCGTGTTCGAAGAACTTCGGCAGTCCCTGGACGGCGCCGACGAGGTTGGCCACCTCCTCGCCGTCGGTCGTCGTGTAGGCGTTGCTGCTCGTGAACCTGACCGTGGTCGTGAGATAGCGGTACAGCCAGTTGTGGGCGTCGACGGCGACGACCGACCCGCCGAGGTCGTCGAACGACGCCGGCTCGAGCGCCGCCAGTTGTCGCAGGTCCGCGTTTCCCATTAGCGGCCGTAAGCCCGCCGTCGGCTTCAACCCCCCGACGCTCGCTCCAACGGCGGCGGCGCGGCGCCGGCCTTCCGGTCGAGAAACGCCGTCTCCTCGGCCGACAGCTCCCGGCGGCGGAACCGGTCGAGCCCGCGCCGGTAGGCCGCCGCCGGCCGGTCGGCGGGCTCGGCAGCCGGCCGTTCCAGTACGAGTTCCGCCAGGCCGGTCGTCTCGCCGGTGAAGCCGAAGCCGACCCGGTACAGTGCCTCGTAGGCGAAGGGGTTGTTGACGGCGATGCGGAGGCGCTCGTAGCCGCGGTCGGCCGCCCGGTCGATGACCAACCCGCAGAGCCGCGGCCCGAGGCCCTCCCCGCGGCGGTCGTGACGGACGGTCACGTAGCGGAGCCACAGAGTCGCCGGGTCGGTGCGGTCTTCGTTGAACGCCACGGCCGCCAGCACCGCGTCGTCGTACTCGCGGTCGGTCGCCGCCCCGGGGTCGCGGACGATCGCCTTTCCCGTGTTCGACATGACGAACTTGCCGGCGTAGCTGAACCGCCGGTGGTCGAGCCGGAGGGTCGGTCCGTCGGACGGCCACCCGAGGACGAGACGCTCCATGGCCGGGGTTGTGGAGCAACCGTGTTATGTCCGGCGCCCGAGCGGGCGGACATGCGCCCGGACGTCGCCGCTTTCGACGCGTTCGCCCCGCTGTACGACCTGCTGATGCCGGCGACCGACCGGACGGCCCTCCGGAAGGGGCTGTTCTGCGCCGACCGCGAGGTCGACCGCTGCGTCGAGGTCGGCGGCGGCTCCGGCCGGGCCGCGCGCGAGGTCGGCGCCGCGGTCGTCGACCCGGCCGGGGGGATGCTCCGACGGGCCCGCCAGCGGGACCTCGAAACCGTCCGGGGGACCGCCGAGACGCTACCGTTGGCCGACGGCTCCGTCGACGCCGTGCTCGTCGTCGACGCGCTGCATCACTTCGCGGACCACGACGCCGCCCTCGCGGAGGCCGCCCGCGTGCTCGCGCCGGGCGGGGTGGTCGTCGTCCGGGAATTCGACCGCTCGACGCGCCGCGGGCAGCTACTGGCGGCCGGCGAGCGGCTGGTCGGCTTCGACTCGCGGTTCCTCACGGCCGCCGAACTCGAGACGGCCGTCGCGACGGCCGGCCTCGACGCCCGGCCCGTCGAGTACGGCTTCGGGATGACCGTCGCCGGCGTGAAGGAAAAAGAGTAGGAGTAGGAGTAGGAGTAGCCCCGGCGCCGCTCTATCGGAAAACGAAGTAGAGCCCGCGCCAGAACGAGAGTACGAGAGCCCCGCCGACGAGCATGACGACGGCAAAGACGGGGTCGAAGCCGCTGGCCGGGACGGCAACGACGCGGGCGACGAGGCCCACGACGACGGCCGGTATCCACGAGCGAATCGCGAGCGGAATCGAGGAGTTGGGCGCCGACCCCCCGCCCGGCGAGTACGCGCCGACGAGCGGTGCACAGGCCAGCCACCCCAGGACGAACGGCCAGGCGGCGTCGACGTAGATCATCGGTGCGATCTTGAGCGCGGGGATGGTATGGTGCTGGAGCACCCCGGCGAGGAAGAACAGCAGAAGAACGGCCAGGTCCCCGACCACGAGGGGCCAGGTGCTCGCGTCGAGTCGCTGCTCGAGAAACGAGGGGTCTGCCATGTCGAGCCGTTCGGCTGGCCTCCTACAAGGCCTTGCGGATTCAATCGCGGACGACGCCGGCCGGCGGCCGGAGCGCGAGGGCGGCGAGGCCGGCGCCGGCGGCGAGGACGCCGCCGAGCGCGAAGGTGGGTCCCCAGCCGACCGTCCCCGCCAGGTAGCCCGCGAGGGTGCCAGCGACGACGCCACCGCCGACCTTCGCCGTGTACAGCACCGCGTAGTTGCTCGACGAGAACGCCGAGCCGTAGTAGTCCGACAGCAGTGCCGGGAAGTAGACGTACAACGGCGAGGAGAAGGCGATGGCCGCGAGCACGAGTGCGACGAAAACGACCGGCCGGCCCGCACGGCCGGCGGCGACGAGGCCGAACCGGAAGACCCCGGCGAGCAGGAAGGAAACGGCCATCACGCGCCGGCGACCGAGGCGGTCGGTGACCTCGCCGAGGACGAGCCGGGAGACGCCGGCCGCCAGCGGTAGCAGCGTCGCCGCAGCGGTGACGACACCGCCGGCGAAGCCCAGGGCGTCGGCGAAGACGACGACGTTGGCGACGACGACGAGGTCCGCACCCGCGGTCGCGACGAACATCGCGTACAGCAGCCAGAACTGCCAGGTTGCGACCGCCTCGCGGGAAGTGTAGGCCGTCTCCCGCCGCGACGCCGTGGTGTCATCGCCAGCGTCGGCGTCGGCGTCAGTGTCGACGTCAGCGTCGGCATCGAACCCATCGGCGTCGAGCCACTCCTTTGGCGGGTCCCGCAGCAGGACCGCCCCGACGAGCAGAACCACGAGGATGACGACCCCGACGGTCCGGAGGACGTCGGGGTAGCCCTCAACGGTCGCGTTCGCCCGGACGTACGGCACCGCCAGTACGCTGCCGGCGGCGAAGGCCATCGTCCCCAGGCCGGTCGTCAGGCCGGTCCGGTCGGGGAACCACTTGACCGCGGTGTTGACCGCGACGGTGTAGACGATCCCGACGCCGATCGACCCCAGCGAGTAGAGGACGTACAGCTGCGGCACGGTGGTCGCGTAGGCCAGCCCGACGTAGCCGCCGCCGGCCAGCAGCGCCGCCAGCGCACAGAGCGACCGCGGCCCGCGGCGGTCCCGCCACCAGCCGGCCGGGAACTGCGACAGCGACTGGAAGGCGACGTACAGCGAGAACACCGCCCCCAGCGCCGCCGGCGCGACCGACAGCCGCTCGGAGATCGGCGGCGCGACCGACGACCAGACGTACTGGTAGGGGCTGACCGCCGCCATCATCGCCGTCACCGCCGCGACCTGCCACCACCGCGAGAAGCCCAGCGCCTCGCGGGCCCGCCCGGCGTAGTCGGCGCCGCCGTCCGCCATGTGTCGCCGCTCGCCCCCGCGGCACATCAATCGCCCGGAGTCGGCGAGCCGCCGCGGTATGCACTTCGGGCGTCGCGAGCGGACGGACGCCCTCAAGCGGTGTCGCTCTCCGGAGTTCGACCGTCGAGGCCACCTCGGAATCGTCCCCGCCTCGTAAGTTATGTAGAAGTTCTTCGTGGCCACCGTAGCGCCACGGCGTACATCAGAGGAGTATTACCAAACACTTATTCCGCTGCTTGTCCTCGGTTTTACCGTACCATGGCGAGTTATTACGACGTCGTGCTCGGGCTGATCCCGCTGTCGCTGGCCGGGCTGACCGCGGCACTGGTCGCCGGCGGGCTCCCGTCGGCGGTCGCGGTCCCGCTGGCGTCGACGGTCGCGGTCGGCGTGATAGGTCACGCGATGTTCGTCAACGGTCCCGACGCCGGGTTAGCGCCTCAATACAGCTAAGCCGGTCGCCGCCGAAGGCGGGGTATGACCGAGGTCCTGTTCCTGCGGAGCGACGAACTCGCCGACCTCGCGGAGCCGGCCGACTACGTCGAGGCGGTCCGGGCCGGCTACGAGAGCCACGGCAACGAGGGCAGCGCGGCGCCGCGGACGAAGCTGGTCGCCGACGAGCCACCCGGCATCTGCACCGGCTACCTGGCGGTGCTACCGGAGGTCGGCGCCATGGGCGGCTACACGTACGCGGCGGGCTTCGACGACGAGGACGTCCACTTCGTGCTGCCGCTGTTCGACGCCGAGTCCGGGCGGCTGGTCGCGCTGCTTGACGGCGCGTCGATGAACCCGTTCAAGACCGGCGCGGCCGGCGCGGTCGGGGTCGACGCCCTCGCCCGCGAGGACGCGGCGACGTGTGCGGTCGTCGGCTCCGGCGCACAGGCCCGCGGCCAGTTGCGGGCGACGGCCACGGTCCGGGAGTTCGAGCGGGTCCGGGTGTACTCGCCGACGACCGCCCACCGGGAGGCCTTCGCCGAGGAGTTCGACGACCGACTGGCGGCCGACGTCTCGGCGGTCGAGTCGGCGGCCGACGCCCTCGACGGTGCCGACGTCGTCGTCACGGCCACGCGGGCCTCGGAGCCGGTGTTCGCCGACGGCGCCCTCCCGGACGGCGCCCACGTCACCGCTATGGGCCAGTACGACGCCGACAAAAACGAGCTGCCGCCGCGGACGGTCGCCCGCAGCACCTACGTCCCGGACCTGGCGGCCCGGGCGTTCCAGGACGCCGGCTCCTTTCTGGCGGCCCGGGAGGCCGGGCTCGTCGACGACGACGGCGTCCACGCCGAGCTGGGCGAGGTGGTGGCGGGACAGGAACCGGGCCGGCCCGACGAGGGGGCGGTGACCGTCTTCGACAGCGGCGGCACCGGCATCGAGACGGTGGCGGCGGCGTGGATGCTGTACGAGCGGGCCCGCGAGCGGGACCGCGGCCGGACGATCGAGTTCCTCCCCGGAAGCGAGGCGCTGACGGGCGACTAGAGGTACGGCGCGAGGCCGACGGCCTCGGCGACGGCGACGCCGGCCAGGGCGGTTCCGAGCAGGTAGCCGGCGATGGCGCCGCCGTTCAGCAGCGGTAGCCCGGCGTGAGCCCGGCCCTTCGTCACCAGCCACAACAGCCCCGACAGCCCGCAGAGCGTCCCGGCCATCGCCCCCAGGGCCGGTAGCGTCACCGCCAGCCCGGGCACTGCCAGCAGGCCGACGTCGCCGGGCCGGAAGAACGCCGCCGACGCGACCAGGATGGTCGGGATGACCGCGTCGCCCAGCCCGATGAAGAAGGCGTCGCGGGCGAACGCCTCCCCGGCCGGGTCGTCGACGTCGTCGGCGTCGTCGGTGTCGTCGGTGTCGTCCGGCTCCTCGCCGTCCAACGCCTCGGCGCCGTCCGACTCGCCGGTACCCGGGCCGTCGGCGTTCGGGTCGCCGTCGTCCGGCCCCTCGCCGTTTTCGAGCGCCACCGGGCCGTCGTCGTCCAGAAAGGAGTACGACAGCGTCAGCGGGACGACGAAGACGACGGGCAACCGGAGGTCCATCGCGCCGGAGGCCAGCGTGAGCATGTGCTCGGTGCCGTAGACGGAGACGGCGTCGTAGACGGCCAGGACGGCCAACAGTAGCAGCGCGGGCGCGAGCCCGAAGCTGATACCGAAGAGGCCGGCGGCGCCGGCCCCCATGACGACGCCGGCGGCGTCGATGACGTACCACTCGGGGTACGCCAGCAGGCCGACGCCGAGCAGGGCGGCGGCGGCGACCGCCGGGAGGTTCAGCCCGGCGTAGGTGACGACGGCCGGCACCGTCACCGAGAAGACGTAGAACGCCAGGAAGACGGCCGCGAAGACGATGAGCCCCTGCAGCAGCCCCTCGATGCCGAGCCGGATGGCCCCGAGCATCACCGCCGTCGCGACGAGAATCGCGCCGACGTACAGCAGGCTGTTCGTCGGGTCGGAGGGGTCCTCGACGGTCTGGTAGCCGGCGTCGACGAACGGCTCGACGAGCGCGAGCGCGCCCACCTGGACCGCGACGAACAGCCCGACGGTGGCCGCGGCGGCGACGTATGCCCGCTTCATACCCGTCAGTCCGTCGGCGCCCGCTTGGTCGTTGTGATTCAGTCGGCGTAGAGCCGGTCGCCGAGCAGACTCGCCGGCGCGACGCCGTCGGCCGTCGAGACGGCGACGTACGGCCGCTCGACGGGGCCGAACACGTCGACCACCCGGCCGACGTCGTCGAGCTCCCGGTCGACGACCCGCTCGCCCAGCTCCGGGTGGTCCGCGTCCGGACACCGGACGACCGCCAGCCCCTGTGCCGTCCGGACCACCTCGCCCAGGGGTCTCATCCGCGGATGGCCGAGAGGTAGACGGCGACGGCCCCCAGCAGGTCCGACTTGGTGGCGTCCCCGGCGTCTTCGACCACGACGCGGCCCCGGGGCTCGTACTCCCGCGGGTAGGTCGCCTCGCGCTCGATGACTGCATCGTATCCCACCTGCTGGACCGCCTGGGCGATCTCGTCGACGGTCGGCTCCGGGACCGCCAGCTCCTCGGCGACCCGGCGGCCCTCGCTCCGGGAGCAGGCGGCATCGAGATAGGCGGGCCAGATGACGTTCTCGACCATGTCCGGCCGTGGGCGGCCGCCGCGTAAAAAGCGGCCGGTTGTCGGTTACCGGCGGGCCAGCAGCGCGGCCGACAGCAGCGCGACGAGCGCCGCGACGGCACCCAGCCCGGGCCCGTCGGCGTCCGTGCCGGGGTCGGTCGGCGTGGCCGTCCCGGTCGGCGTCTCGGCTGCCGTCTCCGTTGCCGTCGGCGTCCCGCCCGCTCGCTGGGCGCTTTCGAAGGCATCCGCCATCGTCTGCAGCGCGACGACGACGCGCGGGCCCGGCTGGCTGACGTAGTTGGCGTCGACGGTGACGACCCGGTCGTTCCGGACCGCGGCGGTCGACGCGTAGGCCTCGGTATCCGGAACGCCGCCCTCGACGCCGCTGACGACGATGACCTCGGGGTTCCACTCGACGAGCGCCTCCTCGTTGATCTGGCCGTACCCCTGGACGCCGTTCTCGGCGGCGACGTTCGTCCCGCCCGCGGTCGTGATGAGCGAGTCGATGAACGTGCCGCCGCCGGCGGTGAAGTTGTCGGTGAAGTACATCACGCGCGGCGAATCGAACGCCTCGGTCCGGTCGCCGACGCTCTCGACGGTGGCGTTGTACTCCCGGTTGGTCTCCGCGGCGGCCGGGCAGGACCCGATGAGACGGCCGGTCCGCTCGGTCTTCCCGGCGATGAACGAAAGCGAGGTGCCGAAGCCGAACTTGTAGACGGTCTGGTCGGCGTCACGGAGGCTCTCGATCGTCTCGTCGGGGATGACGTTCGGCGCGAGCACGAGGTCGGCGTCCAGTTCGACGACGGCCTCCTGGTTGACGGTGAACTGGTCCTCCTGGAGGACGTCGTCCGTCTCCTCGATGCCCTCGAGGTACGACGTCGTCGGGTTCACCGGCGCGCCGACCACGCGGTCGTCGGCGCCGAGTTCCCAGACGGTCTGTGCGGCGCTGGCCTGCAGCACGACGATGCGCTGCGGTTCGCCGTCTACGGTTACGTTCGCGCCCGTGGCATCCTGCGCGGAGTACGGGAACGAACAGTCCGACGCCTCCTGCGGCGTCGCACCCGCGGCGGGGACGGCGGCAGCCGAAGCCGAGAGTACCAGCGACAGCACGAACAGCGCGGTGAGCGTCCGTCGAAGCATCGTTTCGACGTGAAGCGAGGACAGTAAGTATTTGACTAATCCAATCCAACTTGCACGGGATGGTGTTCCGCCGGACGCTCGCGTGGTCGGCCGGGCTCTCGGGCCTGCTGGTCGGGGTTTCGCTGGTCAGCGCGACGCTCGGCTACGCGGACATCGGGCCGCTCGCGGTCGCCCGCGTGGTTCTCGACGCCGTCGCGGTGCCGACCGTCGGTGCCGGCGGGCTCGGCTGGGTCAGCCCCTTCGACCTCGAGGTGTCCCGGACCACCGCGACCATCGTCGGAGGGTTGCGTCTGCCCCGCATCGCCTTGGGCGCCGTCGTCGGCTTCGCGCTGGCGCTGGCCGGGACCGTCATGCAGGGGTTCTTCCGGAACCCGATGGCCGACCCCTCGATCATCGGCGTCTCGACGGGCGCCGCCGTCGGCGCCGTCGCTTTCATCGCGCTGCCGGTGTCGGTGCCGTTCGGCCTGCCGGCCTTCGCGTTCGCCGGCGCACTCCTCGCGGCCTTCGGCGTCTACCTCATCGCCACCGAGGGCGGCCGGACGCCGGTGGCGACGCTGCTGCTCGCCGGCGTCGCCGTCCAGGCGTTCCTCGGAGCCGTCATCTCGTATCTCCTCCTGCACGCCGGCGACGGCCTCGAAACCGCGATCTACTGGCTCATGGGCCACCTCCAGAACAGCACCTGGGGCCGGGTCCGGGTCGCGCTGCCCGTCGTGGCCGTCTTCTTCGTCATCCTGCTGGCGTACACCAGGGAGCTGAACGTGCTGCTACTCGGCGAGGAGGACGCCCACACGCTCGGCGTCGAGGTCGAGCGGACCAAACACGTCCTCCTGGCGGCCTCGAGCGTCGTCACCGCGGCCGCCGTAGCCGTCTCGGGCGTCATCGGCTTCGTCGGCCTCATCGTCCCCCACGTGATGCGGCTGATCGTCGGCCCGGACCACCGGATCCTCCTGCCGACGAGCGCGCTCGCCGGCGCCGTCTTCCTCGTCGCCACCGACACCGTCGCCCGGATGGGCCCCGCCGAGATGCCCGTCGGCATCGTCACCGCCGCCCTCGGGGCGCCGTTTTTCCTGTATCTCCTGCGGCGCCGGGAGGTGCACGCGCTGTGATACGTCTCGACGGCGTCGCGGTCGAACTCGGCGGGACGACCGTCCTCGAGTCGGTGTCGACGACCGTCGAGACGGGGCAGTTTCTCGCGCTCGTCGGGCCGAACGGCGCCGGCAAGACCACGCTGCTGCGGACCTGCAACGGGGTGCTGACGCCGGACGAGGGGGCCGTCCGCGTCGACGGCGAAGCCGTCGCCTCGCGGTCGGCGCGGGCACTGGGCCGGACCGTCGCGACCGTCCCCCAGGAAACGACCCTCGCCTTCGACTTCGACGTCAGGGACGTCGTCGCGATGGGCCGGACGCCGCACCGCTCGCGGTTCGCGACCGCCGACGACGCCGACCGCGAGGCCGTCGAGGCCGCCCTCGAGCGGACCGAGACGGCCCGGTTCGCCGACCGCCCCGTCGGCGAGTTGAGCGGCGGCCAGCGCCAGCGCGTCCTGCTGGCGCGGGCGCTGGCGCAGTCGACGCCGGTGCTGCTGCTGGACGAGCCGACCGCCAGCCTCGACATCGACCACCGCGTCCGGACGCTGTCGCTGGCGCGGGAACTGACCGCCGACGGCCGGACGATCGTCGCCGCGGTTCACGACCTCGAACTCGCGGCGCGGTTCTGCGACGAGATGGCGCTGCTGGCGGACGGCCGGCTGCTGGCGACCGGGCCGCCCGGGGAGGTGGTCACCGCCGACCGACTGGAGTCGGCCTTCGGCGTCCGGACCGCGGTCGCGACGAACCCGGTAACCGGAACGCCGACAGCGACGCCCCTGCCCGAAAGGTCGTCGGCGGACCGCCGGGTCCACGTCGTCGGCGGCGGCCGCCGGGCCGCCCGCGTGATCGGGCGACTCGCCGGGACGGGCGCGACGGTGACCGCGGGCGTGCTCCCGGCGGGCGACATCGCCGCGACGACCGCGGATGCCGTCGCCGGGGAGCTGGTGACCGCGCCGCCGTTCGAGGCGATCCCGCCGGACCGGCGGGCCGCGGCCGCCGACCTCGTCGAGGCCGCCGACGCGACGGTGCTGACGGCGCCGGTCGACGGCGCCAACGCGACGCTGGCCCGCCGGAGCCGGCGGCTGCTCGCACTCGAGAACACCGACCCGCCGCCGGCCGCGACGGTCGTCTCCGAGTCGGAGCTGCCGGCGGCACTGTCGGCGGAGCCGTCGCGCCGGTCGACGACGGCCCCGCGGTAGGAGACGCGAGGGGCCGCCGGGAGAATCAGTTCTGTCTCGTCGACCGCGCCTCGCGGATCTCGGCGCCGTCGCGGAGCTTGTCCTCGCAGTTGGGGCAGACGCGCACCGTCGACATCCCCTGTGGTGCGAACACGCGGACGTAACTCTCCGTCACGAACGCATCACAGTTGCGGCATCGTGGCATATGCTGTTCCCGCGAAACCGTCAAATAAATACCTTTTCACTTCCGGCCGAAAAATACGTCCTACGGTCGTCGATATGTCTGAGGCGAGGGGTCACCGCGTGCGGTGGCCACCGCGGGCGGTGGCGCCAAATCCGCGGGAGACGCCGCGGGTAACTCGCTGTGTTGGCCCCAAACGATTACCACCCTCGGTGTAAAGCTACGTCAGAACACGGTTCATGCGATACTTCGACCTCGTCCTGACGCCGGAGCGCGGAGGCATCCACCCGGTCGACGCGGAGCTCGCGTCGATGCCCAGGGTGGACCGGGACGCGCTGCTCCACATCGACGCCTTCGGCGACGGGACGGGGGTGCTGTTGTACCGTCTCGAGGGCGACCGGGAGACGGTCGTGGAGGCCATCGCCGACCACGACTACCTCGTCAGCTACGACATCCTGAGCGTCGACGCCGAGAACACCTTCCATCTCTACCTACACGTCCGGCCCGGCGAGCCGGCGGGGACGCTGATGGCGCTCTGCTACGAGTACGCGCTGATCATCGACACGCCGATCAAGTTCACCGACCGCGGCGGGGTCCTCGCGACGGTCGTCGGCACCCACGACATGCTACCGAGCGCCAGCGGGAGGTGTTCGAGACCGCCGTCAACATGGGCTACTACGACATCCCCCGGGAGGTCAACCAAGGCGACCTCGCCGAAACGCTCGGCTGTGCGCCGTCGACCGTCGACGAGCACCTCCGCAAGGCCGAATCGGAGATGCTATCGGCACTGCTTCGGACCACCAACGTCGACGAGTCCTGACCGTCCGGTCACCCGTACGGCCGCTCGAGGATCGTCCGGCCGTCGGCCGTCTCAACGGTGACCGCGTCGCCGGCGTCGTTCAAGACATCGTTCCGGCGTCAGTACAGTTCGGCGCCCATGTCGGTCCCGTCGCCCATGTGGAGCCGCACCCGTCCGCCAGCCACAACGATGAATCCGTCCGGGAAGACGTACGTGTGGCCGGCCTCGTCGCGGACCCGCCACCCGGAGAGGTCCAGCGGCTCGTCGCCGGCGTTCTCGAAGACGACGTACTCGTCGTCGAGGTTCCCGTGGTCGTCGCCCGTGGCATCGGTGTGGGTTTCGTGACGTTGCCGCAGTTGACGACCACGGGATTCGAGCGAGAGCGTCGCTGTAGCCCGCCGGTCTCACTCTGCCGTCCCGCGAGCGAAGATATAACTTCGACCCGCTCTACTGTCCGGATATGGTAGAATCAAACGTCGGTGGCCGCGATCGTCTCGTCCGCACGTTACTTGCCGCCCTGCTGACCGTCGTAGCGATAAGCACGTTCCGGAAAGAGAAGCCCAAGACCGGTGTAATTGCTCTCGTTGGGGCGCTCGGGTTCGGGTTCAACGCGACGACCGGCTTTTGTGGAATGAACAAAATGCTCGGTATCGACACCACGTCCGACGAGTAGACACCGACCGGAATCCAAGATACACCTATCAGCGCGTCTACCCTCTTACAGAGTTGCCACGACTCACAGCGCCGTTGAACATCTCTGCATATAGATTCGAGTAGTAGGATCGTGAAGAAAACGATGTAAGCCGGTGGAGGGATTTGAACCCTCGGCCTAATCCTTACGAAGGATTCGCTCTGCCAGTCTGAGCTACACCGGCACTACGTGTCGACGTGTGGGGATAATCGCAATAAGGGTTGCGAATCGCGCTACCTCCGGACGACCCGGGAGCCGTACACCAGCACGGCAGCGACGATCATGGCGATGACCAATATGGTGAACCGCGCCGGGCCGCCGCCGCCGGCGATCTCCTGGAGGCTACCGACGATCGAGTCGTCGTCGGTGTCGGTCGACGATCCGCCGTCGGTCGGCGTCGGGGTCGCCGTCTCGCCGCCGGCCGACCCGGCACCGCTGTCGCCGCCGGTTCCGTCACCCGAGCCGTCGCCGCTTCCATCGTCGCTGCTGCCGGCACCGCCTTCGCCGATGCTACCGCTGCCGTCGCTACTACCATCGTCCCCACCACTACTGTCGCCACCGCTGCCGTCCCCATCACTGCCATCGCTATTTCCGTCGTTATCGCTTCCGTTCTCACCGCTTCCGTCGCTACTTCTGTCCCCACCATTGCCATCGCCACCGCTTTCGTCGCCACTGCCATCGCTCCCATCACCGCCGTCGCCGCCACTTCCGTCGCCATCGCCGCCATCGTCGGTCGACCGTTCGCCGACTGACACGACCGTACCGGTCGTTCGCGTGACGTCCTCGTCGCCGGGCGTCGTCGTCACGAGCAGCGACGCGTCGGTGGCGTCCGGCTCGGTGTCGAACCTGATGGCACGGTCGCCGCTCCGGCGGAGCTGGAAGCTGTCGCCCGCTTCGGTGGTCTCCTGGACCTCGAGAACGATCGTCCGGCCGTCGATCGCCTCGACGGTCGGCGCCGCGGTGTCGCCGGAGGTCGTCACGACCTCGAGCGACTGTGACTCGTCGAAGGTGACCCCCGTGTCCGCCAGCTCGACGGTGATCGTCGTGCCGGCGGCCATCATCCCGCCGATGTCGTCGGTGAGGTCGACCCGGACGTCGCCGTCGCCGGAGGCCGCCGTCCGGTCGGCCGCGACGGTCGTTCCGCCGGGCTCGACGACCGGCGCGTGCGCCGACACCGGGTTGCCGCCCTCGACGAACACCGTCTCGGTCCTGTTCACCGGCTTGTGGGTGCCGTCGAGCTGTGCGACGAACTCCGCCGGCTCGACCGCCGTCGCGCCGCTGAGGTTGAATCTGATGTTTTCGACCTTCAGGTACCCCTCGCGATTGATCTGACAGCTGAGGTCGATCAGCACCGAGTCTTCGGTCACTCGCACGTCCTCGGTGCGCTGTTCGGCGACGGGACCGGGCAGCGCGCAGTCACCGCCCTCGGTGATACCTCGGGGGTCGCTGGAGGTGTCGAAGGAGATGTCTTCCCGGTACTCCTCGGGAATCTGGATGGCGAGGAGTTCGTTCTGTGCGTGGAATCCCTCGGTCTTCGCGTCGTCCGGCGCCTTTGCGAAGAACTTGGCGCCGTCGCTCGGGACCCCGTCGGCGCCGCGCGGGAGGTCGTTCCCGAGGCCAAGGAACTCGAGCCGCTCGGGCGTCACCGTCGTCGTCCCGGAGACGTCGCCGAACCGCCAGGTCGCCGCCTCGACGTCGGCGTCGTCGCTGGTGAACCGGAGCCCCTCCAGGGCCAGCGAACTGTTCGCCTCGGGATCGATGCTGTCGACGTCGACCGTCACCGTCCGCGCGGAGACGCCGGTGACCGCGGCGTCGGCACCGTCGGCGGTCGCCGTCGCCGAGGTGGCGTTAGTGTCGAAGGTGACTGTGCTGTCGTCGTCGAGCGTTAGCCGCGCGGTGCCGTTCTCGGGGAAGTCGCCGGCGGCCTCCTCGGTGAGCCGCAGGGTCGCCGGCCCCTCGCCGGCCTCCGCGATCGGTGCCTGCGCGGAGGCGCCGGCGGTGACGGCGACCGACGCCGGGGCGGCGGCCCCCTGTCGGGAGCCCGATTCCGGTCGTCGCCCCGCCCGTGACGTCGTCGGCCGTCCTGGCGACTTCGTCGGTCGCCCCTTCGGCGGTGTCGGCCGTCTCATCGGCCGTTTCCTCGGCGTTGTCGGCCGCCTCGTCTACGTCGGCCGCGTCGGTCGTTCCGTCGCCGGAGCCGTCCGAGGAGTCGCTCGAAGAATCGCCCGAGGGGTCGGTGTCGGCGGCGTCGGTGGTTCCGTCGTCGGTACTGTCCTCCGTGTCGGTCGGGTCGGCCGGGTCGTCGGCGCTCACGTCCGTCGCGGCGGTGGCGTCGTCGAGAGAGCCGTCGGCGACCGTCTGGCCGGCGACGGCGACGGCTCCACCGACCATCGACAGCACCATCGCTGCTGCCAGAAGGACCGCCCGAACCCGTTCGCTCGTTTTCGATCGTTGATTCATTGATCCACCCGCGGTTCCCCCAATCGCACGACGTACTCTCCGGTATCGTACAAAAACAGTTGTGACAAACGCTTCCAAACGACGGATATGACCGGGTGTTTTTGATGATGTACGGGATGAAAACAACCCACGAACTGCCGGTCACCGACGGAGCTGGACGTCGAGACAGACGTTCGATTCGTGCGGCGCGTACGACCGGACCCGGCGGCGGTTCTCGACGCGCACCTCGTACTCCGGGGCGGCGGCGGCCCTGATCGCCCGCTCGCCCGCGGCGAAGGGGGCGTCGTCCGGCTGGATGTCGTAGTAGTGGAGACGGCAGTCGTCGCCGGCGAGTTCGACGGCGGTATCGAGGAACGCGTCGGCGCTGTGCGGGAGGTTCAGTCACGCGGTCGGCGACGCCGTTGCGCTCGGCGTTCCGGCGGAGGTAGTCGACGGCCGTCTCGTTGAGATCGACGCCGACCGCCTCTGCTTCCCGTTTCGCGGCCGGGACGACGAACGGCCCGACGCCGGCGAACATGTCGACGAGGAGTTCCCCGGCGTCGACCTGCTCGACGACCCGGTGTCGCTCGGTCGCCAACCGCGGCGAGAAGTACACCGCCGCGACGTCGACCGCGAAAGCACAGCCGTACTCCCGGTGGACGGTCTCGGTTCCGTCGCCGGCGAGGACGTCCCACTCCCGGACTCGGAGTTCGCCCTCGACGGGCGAGGCCCGGTCGAGCACGGTCTCGACCGGCAGGTCCGAGCCGACCAGCGCGTCCGCCAGCGCACGCGCCCGCTCGTCGTCGTCCTCGTCGACGATGGCGACGTCGCCGAGCCGCTCGTACGACGGCTCGAAGTCGAGCAAGCGGGATGTAGAGGAAGCCGTCCTCGACGGCGATCTCGTAGCCCTCCGCGATCGCGTTCCGCTCGGCGAGTCGCCGACGGGTCGTCTCGCCCTTCTCGCGGGGCACGCGGACGCAACTGACTGCCATCGCCGGGACTCCGGACGCGGGCGCGGTAAGGCTGGCGCTCCGCGTCGGCGCTCCCCGGGGCTGGCGCTCCGCGCCGACGGCCCCCGGAGCGACGCACGCGCTCGCTCGGGGCTGCCGGCCGACGTACCGACGCGACCTCGCGACCGACTCGGGGCGCGCTGCGACCGCCCGGCCACCGCGTCGTTTTTGCCCGCGGCGGGCCGACGGAACGTATGCTCACCTTCGTCGGCCTCGGCCTCTACGACGAGCGGTCTGTCACCGTCCGGGGGCGGGACGCCCTGCGGGCCGCCGACCACGTCTTCGCGGAGTTCTATACCAGCACGCTCGCCGGCGCGACGGTCGCGGATCTCGAGGCCGAACACGGCGTCGAAATCGAGGTTCGCGACCGCGAGGGTGTCGAGCGGGACCCGGAGCCGATCCTCGCCGCCGCCGAGGCCGGCGACGCCGTCTTCCTCACCGCCGGCGACACGATGATCTCGACGACGCACGTCGACCTCCGGCTCCGGGCGGCCCGACGCGGTATCGATACGTGGGTCGTCCACGGCACGACCGCCGAGGCCGCCGCCGCCTCGCTGTGCGGCCTCCAGAACTACCGCTTCGGGAAGGCGACGACGTTACCGTTCCCCTGGGCACCGGGCCGTCCGGCCCCGACCCCGACTTCGAGGAGTACATGACCGCTGACCGAGCGGCGGCGTTGCTCGCCGACGAGGTGGGCGGCGACGGCATCGGCGTCGCCGTCGCCCGCGCCGGCGGCCCGGACCCGGTCGTCGTCGCCGACGAGCTGTCGGCGCTCGCCGGGCGATTCTTCGGCGCCCCGCTACACCTGCTGGTGGTCCCCGGCGACCTCCACGTCGTCGAGCGCGACGCCCTCGTGGAGCTGGCCGACGGCCCTGCGGACGTCCTCCCGGACCCCGTCTAGTCGTCGGCCCGCGCCGGGTCGGCGGCCGGGCGGTCCTCCAGCAGCCCGAGTTCGGCGGCCGTGTCCCGCTCCTCGCCGGTCGCCATGTAGGCGACGTCGTCGACGATGACCAGCAGCTCCGGCAGCTCCCGAATGGCGAACCACGCGATGGACTCGCCGAACAGTTCCATCAGGTACGGCGCGTACGGCCCGTCGAACCATTGGTGGCCGAAGGCCAGTCCGATGAACGTCGTCCGGACGATGTTGAGAACGTAGATGACGCCGACCGCGACGGCCAGCGCGCGGAGCTTCCGGGCCAGCGGCGCCCGCACCGCCGCGATACAACCGCCGAAGATAGCCATACTCCCGAGTCCGGTGCAGGCCATCACGATGTTGTAGACGATGCCGTCGTGGGAGGGGTCGGCCGTCTCGAAGTGGAAGGCGCCGAGGTACCCCTCGTAGGCGGGCCGGTCGGCGATGGGCTCCAGCGTCGGGTCGTAGCCCAAGAACTCCATCAGCAGCGCCGTCTGCCGGGCGACGTGCTCGACGAGCAGTTGCCGGACGAACGGGATCGTCTCGGCCGGCATGTACACCAGCCCCATCACGGCGACGGCCCGCGAGAGGACGAACAGCGAGTCCCGGCCCCCGACCAGCAGAAAGCCGGCGTACAGACAGGCGGGGACGCCGGCCAGCGCCAGCGCCGCCTCGACGACGCTGTTCTGGACGAGGAAGAAAAACGGCGCCAGCAGCAGCCAGAAGACGGCGAACAGCGCCCACGCCGCCCCGACGACGTACCGCGCGGCGGCCGGGCGCCGCCGCTCGAGGAGGGCGCCGCCGCCGAACAGCGCCACCAGCACCCACGCCAGCGGGTCGGTGACCGCGAGTACGTCGACCGGGAGCATCGGTTCTACCATAGATCGGTCGTCTGAAGTCGTTGTCGGCCTGCCGTCTCACTACCGGACGTGGGTCGCCCGGTGGCGGTCGTCGTAGGCCGCCAGCCCCGGACCGGCTACCGACGTGACGCCGAAGTCGTCGTACAGCGTCGAGTGGGTGTAGTCGACGAACGTCATCGGCACCACCAGGTCGCCGTCGAGGTCGGCCGCCGTCGCCTCCGCGTCCGCCCGGAGGTCGAGGCGGCGACCGCCGTCGGACGTCGAGACCACGACGTCGTCGTCGATGGCCCGGAGCCGGCGGCCGGCGACCCGCTCGTCGTACCACACCCGGATGCTGTCGGCGACGAGGCCAGCGAGGTCCTGCTCGAGGAGGTTCGTCCCGTAGCCGAGTTCGCCGTAGCCAAGCAGCGCGTCGCCGGCGGCTCGGACGGCGCCGCCGGCCGACGTCTCCCCGGCGCCGGCGAGGAAGCGCCGCCGGGAGACGTCCGGGAACTCCGCGACCCGGGGCGTCTCCTCGGTCACCGCCGCTCGCCCCCGTCGGTCGCCGTCGACGGCGGCCGCAGCCGCACCTCGTCGCCGGTCACCAGGTACAGCAGGTCCTCGGCGATTCCGAGCAGTTGCGGCACCCACCGCGAGACCAGCCACGCGATGCCGACCAGGGCGACCAGCGCGAGACTCTGCGACAGCACACGGTCGGCGAAGTAAAACGACACCAGCGAGGGGTCGGACAGTCCGAACGCCGCCATCACCGGGCCCTCCAGCGCCGGGTGGTCGAACCAGGCGTAGCCGTTGGCTGCCGCGATGAAGGCGTTGCGGACGAGGTTGAGCACCCAGATGATCGACAGCGACACCGCGAGCGCCACCGCCTTCCGGCGCGGCGGCGCCCGGACGGCGCCGATGAGCCCGCCGAAAATGGCGAGACTCCCGATGCCCGTACAGGCGAATATCACCCGCGAGGCCCGCTCCGTCCCCGGGAACCAGAACGTGTTCCGCAGGGTCGACTCCTCGGGGTCCTCGATTAGTTGCATCCCGTCGCCGAGGCCGGCGGCGTCCAGCAGCCACGCCGTCTGCCGGGCCACCGTCTCGATGAGAAACCCCCGGATCGGCGCCGACATCTGGAACGGCAGGTAGATCAGCCCCATCAGCGCCACGGCGCGGGACAGCACGAGCAGCGACTCCCGGCCGGCCAGCAGCGTCCGGCCGACGTACAGACACAGCGGCACCGCCGCCACCACGAGCACCGTTTCGACGATGCTGCGGTGGACGACGGCGAACTGGTGGATCAACAACAGCCAGAAGACGGCGAACAGCGCCCAGGCGCCGGCCGTCACCCGGCGAGCGAGGTCGCGCCGCTCTCGGCGGTCGGCGAGCACCCCCAGAGCTCCGTCAGCGACTGCGCCGGGAGCATCCTTGCTCGAAACTACGTCACGACCGTCATATGTCTTGTCGTCGCGGGCGCGGCCGAAACGGAACACCCGCCGGCGCGTCGGTCGGAGCCGGCACGCTGTCGGCGGGGCGTCCGCGTCGCTGTCGGTAGGTATCGGCGTCGCTACCGGTAGGTATCGGCGTCGCTGTCGGTAGGTGTCGGCGTCGCTGTCGGTAGGTGTCGGCGTCGCTGTCGGTAGGTGTCGGCGTCGCTGTCGGCGTCGCGCGCGAAAGAATGAAACCGCGGAAACCGCGAAGGCCGGGCGGTCCGGCTAGTTAGAAGTCGGTCCGACGGGCAGCCAGCAGCGCCGCGCCGATGAGCGCGATCAGCGCCAGCACGGCACCGAAGCCGGGCTGGTCGGTGGGCGTCTCGGTCGGCGTCGGCGTCGTCGGCTCCGGCGTCGGCGTCGGCGTCGGCGTCGACGGCTCCGGCGTCGGCGTCTCCTGCTCGAAGGTGACCGACGCGGAGTCCGTCACGGCTGCGTCGCCGGCCGTGTACGGACCGTCTTCGCCGCCTTCCGTCTCGACGAAGTCGTACTCTTCGTTGTCGTTGGTGTCCCGGTGCGGCATCGCGATGGCGGTCTGCGTGTCACCATCGCTTCTCACGTACGGATCGTCGAGTTCGACCTCGACGTCGCTGAAGTTGCCCTCCTCGAGGTACTCGGAGGACCCACGGACGCTGTCGAACGTCGCGCCGTCCTGCAGCGTGCCGTCGTGGATGGTGATGAAGCCGCCTTCCGGCAGGAAGCCGGAGTCGACCGTGATGGTCGACACCTCGTCCTGGTCGGTCGAGGCCGTGGTTTCGCTGATAGCCACTTGTGCGGCCCGGCCCTCGATGACGCGGCCGTCCGTCTCGGCGCTGTCCTCGATACCCGCTCTGGTCGCGGTCACGACGAACGTGCGTCCGACCTCGTTGTCCGAGAAGTCGAACGTGCTGTCACCGAAGCTGCCGTCGTCCTGGACCTCGACGTCGGCCCGCTGGAAGACGGGTGCCAGCTCGGAGGTGTCGTTGCTATTGTTGCGCCGCGTCCGGGTCGAGGAGTCCACCGCGATGGTGAGATTCGTTCCGGGTGCGACGTTGGTCGTCCCAGCGATCTCCTGGTCCTCGGCCGGTTCGACACGGACCTCACTGCCGTCTCCGGTGTCGAACTCCGCCGTGCGGTCCTCGATATCGAGGTTGACCGACGTGCTCTCTTCGGGGGCGTACTCGTCGATGCCGCCCTCGAAGGTCTCGTTGAAGCCCGACCCGACGTTGAACTCGAACCTGTAGAGGTCACCGGTTTCGATCTGCTCGTCGGTGTTGGTTTCGTCGGCGGTCGAGCGGTTCAGGCCGATCTGCTGGACGTCGGTGACGAGGTAGACCGTCTCGTTGTCCTCGTCGATGACGAACTCGAAGCCCTCGCCGGTCGGGTCCGTGAACTCGTTCCGCTTCGGCTCGCGGTTCTGCCGGAAGTTCACCTGCTCGAGCGTGAGGTTCAGGATCGGATCGTCCTCACCGTTCGAACCGAGCGCGGTGCCGCCTTCCTGTGCCTCGCGCAGAATCTCCTCGCCCTCCGCGCTCTCCAGCGAGCCGGCGCCGGTGGACTCGGTACGGATCGCGTCGAACGCACCGAAGACACCGGAGATGTTGACTCGGTGGATCAGGAGGTCACGCTCGGCGCTGCTGCGGTCGTCGTCGCGGTCCGACAGCGTGACGACCTCGGTCTCCGAGAGGTCCTCGTTCTCGGACAGCTCCGAGACCTCGTCGGCGTTGGACAGCGACGTGTCGGGGTGCCGGAGCTGGTCCAGCGACTCGTAGCTCGACCGGCGGATGTTGAGCACACCCGCGTCGACCTCGCGCTCGCGCTCCGTCTGCCGGGTCTCGATCGTCAGGTCGTACTGACCCTCGTCGAGAACGCCGGTCAGCCGATCCGTCCGGCGGTTGGCCGTCACGAGCTCGCCCTCGGTCACCTCGTAGGCTTCCGTGACGTTCTCTCCCTCGACGTTGCCGGCGAGGAAGGTGTTCATCCGGATCTCGATTTCGCCGTCATCGTTCGGCTCGACGACGAGTGCCGTCTCGTAGTTGTTCCGCTCCTCGTCGCCGATCGTGACGGTGACGGCCCTGATGTCGGTCGTCTCGATCGAGATCGTCGAGTCCGAGTCGCCCTCGTCGCTCTGAATGTCGCCACGCTTGACCGTGAACGCCCCGCTGTCGGAGGCGAACTCGGCGTCAGCGTCCGGCTCCTCCTCGACTTCGACCTCCGCGCTCGCGTTGGCGGTGGTGTCCTGCACCTCGAAGTCGAACGAGAAGTTGCCTGTGTCGTCGAAGTTGAACAGGATCGAGCCGGTTTCGTTGATGCCGTCCACCCGGACCGAGTCGTCGCTCGGCGAGCGGTCGGTGTTGATGTCGGTGGACGTGCTGTCCTGGATGATGCTCGTCAGCTCGCTCTGACTCAGGTTGTCCGAGTCGACGAACAGGTCGAAGTTGTCACGGTTGGAGTCGACCTCCAGCGTCACGTTGTCGCCTTCGAACGCCGTGTCCGATTCGAACTCGGTGCTGAGCGTCTGCGGGACGATTTCGACGGCGTCGTCGTCCGCGTTGTCGTTACCGCCGGCACCAGTATCGAATCCCTGCTGTTCGCCGTCTTCGTTGACCTCGACGATCGTCGGATCGTTGAACTGGGTACCGTTTTCGTCTTCACCCTGTGCCGTGATGACGACGCGCTCGTTGTCCGGCACGTTCTCGGTTTCGATCTGTGCGCCCTCGCTGTCGTTCAGCGAGATCTGGGTGATCAGCGCGCCGATGTTCTCGTCACCGTTACGATCGCCCGGCGTGTAGAGCCGGAGCTCGTAGTCCTCGATCTGGCCGCCGTTGGTGTCGGCCTGGAAGTCCAGGATCTGGCCCTTGAACCGGGTTTTACCGCCGCCGAAGCTGTCGTCGGTGTTCCGATCGCGGCGGTCGCCGTCGCCGCCGGCGTCATCGATCTCGTAGTTGTCGGTCGCCTCGGGGGCCTCGCTGAAGCCGAAGTTGGTAGGAGCGCCCGAGCGGAGCTTCCCCTCGTACGTGTCCTCGACCGCCGGGTTGTTCACGCCGTTGCTGATGTTGACCAGCAGGGTGGCGCCGTCGTCAGGCTCGAAGTTCTCCTCGAAGTTGGCCTGGACGGTGTCATCCGTGCCGTCTTCGTCCTTGTCGATGACTCTGACGTCATCCAGGGGGACGGGCGCCGGGCCGGTGTCGTTGACCTTCGTGACGATGACATCCTCCGTGCCCAGGTCGCTGTTGACGCTACCGCCGGCGGTGCCGCCGGAAGCGTCGGTAAGGTCGACCTCGACACCGCCCGCTGTGTTGTTCTCCTCGTCGGGGTTGTCGTAGTCGAACGACGAATTATACGTTACGTTCTGTGCGTCTGTTCTATCATTCTGCGGGTTGACGTCAGCATTCTCGATGCTGCCGTCGCCCTCGATTGCGGCGGCACTCCCTGCCAGCGCGACGGTTCCTGCGAAGACCCACAGGACCATCAGCGCCGCGAGGAACACCGCACGCAGCGTATTGTTGGTTTCGTCTGTCATTGTTGTTGACTGCTATCGGTCGGCGACCGTACCTCGTACGCGATGGGGCGTCGCGGTCGGCCCGTCATCGGCACGCCGTACTGTCACCATGGGTAGGGGTACGGTCCGAACAACTAACGCTCAGTATAAATGCTTTGTGGGGTCGGTGGACCCGTGCTAACCCGTCACGCTCCCGAAAACGACCGGTAGGCGGGTTTTGGTATCTCGTCACACACCCGTCGGACGCCCGGCGAACACATATAAACGCTCGGCGATTCGGAGGCCATTCAGGCCGTCACGAGTTCGACCTCGTGGCCGTCCTGGTCCGTCGTGAAGGCGTAGCGGTGGTCGCAGGAGGCGGGGTCGCGGTAGTCGGCCGCTTCCCGCTGCATCAGCGTCGCCCAGCCGTCCTCGAGGTCCTCGACCTCGACGGCCAGGTGGCCCCAGGCGTCGCCCAGTTCGTAGCTCCGGCCGTCGTAGTTGTACGTCAGCTCGACCGACATGGCCTCCTCGGCGGCGCCGTCGGGCTCGAGGAAGTAGTTCGCGAACGTGTCGGCTTCCCACCGACCGGCGGGTCGGTAGCCGAACTTCCGACTCCAGAAGCCCAGCGCTTCGTCGGCGTCCTCGACGCGGAGCATCGTGTGGTCCAGCGACCATCGGGCGCCGTGGTCGCGCTCGACGATTTCGACCTCGTGGCCGTCGGGGTCCCGGACGAAGGCGTAGCCGGGGTTTTCCGCCGGCGGCCGGTAGTCCGCGACGCCGCCGTCCATCAGCTCCTCGTAGGCGGCCTCGACGTCCTCGACCCGGACGGCGATGTGGCCCCACGCGTCGCCCATCGTGTACTCCCGGCCGTCGTGGTTGTACGTCAGCTCCAGCAGCGCGCCGTCGTCGTGGACGTCCTCCGGACCGAGGAAGACGTTCGTGAATGTGTCAGCCTCCCAGCGGCCCTTCTCCTCGTAGTCGAGGTGGGTGGTGTACCACTCCAGCGACTCCTCGAGGTCCTCGACGCGCATCATCGTGTGGTCCAGCGTCGCGTCCATGTCCGAACGGTGGAGCGCCAGATACGAAAAGGCTGGCGACGGCGTGCCGGAACGGGGAAAACAAATTTTTATGCGAATTCCGGTCGACGGGGAGGTGTGACCCTCCGGAGACGGAAACTGCTGACGACCGCTGCTGCGGCGCCGCTCGCCGCGACCGCCGGGTGTACCGACGGGTTTGGGTTCGGCGACGACGCGGATGCCAGTGACGTGCCGGCATACGCTCGATGGGTCCCGGCCAGCGGCCCCGGCGAGAACGGAGCCGGATACGTGTACGTGGACTGGGCCGAAATAAATACCCTCGGAGACCTCGGGGAGAGCCTCCCGGGCGACGACCCGCCATTAGAGAGGACGCCCGGCAGGGGTTCGACGGAGGAGACTGGAGGTGACCCACTGATCGTCGTCCCGGGGACGGCCGTCGTCGCCGCGGGGCTCGGCATCGGGGTCGGCCTCGGCGTCTACGGAATCGAGTCCCTCGTCGGCCTCATCGACGAGTACGTGGACGATCCCGTCGCGGACGACCCCAGCGATTCGCCTGCCGAGACACCCACCGACGACGGAGAGCCGGACCTCGGCAGCATGGAGACGACGCTCCTGACGCGGCGCGCCATCGTGCTCGAGGGGTCTTTCGACCTCGAGGCGGTCGAGGAGGCCGCGACCGACGCCGACTTCGAGCGCTCCGGCACGCACCAGGACGCCCGAATCTACGAGGGAACGGGGGTGTTCGGGTCGGACGACCTCGCGTTCGCTGCCCGCAAGGACGCCCTCGTGTTCGGCCTTGCGCCCTCCGATGGCTCGTCCCTCGGGGAGACGCCCGCGGAGGAAGCCCCTGAGGAGGACGTGCGGTCCCGCGTCGAGCGCCTTCTGGACGCGGAGTCTGGAGACGCCGAACGGCTGTCCGGGCGCGGCGACGACGCCGGGTGGGCGCTGGGTAGGGCCGGCCACGGTCACGTCGTCGTCGGTGGATGGGGCGACGTCGACGCCGACTCTCCCGGCGACGGGGCGTTCGGGAGCCCCGGGTTCGGCACCGAGGAGGAGACGACGCCGGAACCGCTCCCCGAGTCCGACGGCGAGGTGTACTCCCTGACGCTGGAGGAATCGGAGCTATCGGGCGACATGGCGGCCGCGTACCCGGAAAACGAGACCCCCGACCGCGAAACCGTCGAGTCCAGCGTCGGCAACACCGCCGACGAACGGGAAGTCGAAATCGACGGCCAGCGGGTGGCCGTCACCGGCACCTGGAGCCGCGAACCCGAACGGAAAAGCTAGGCTGCGAGACCCCGCTCTCGCACTAGCGGCCAGTAGAACCACCACGCCACGGCCCACGTCGCCAGCAGCCCGATCGGCAACACCGTCGCGGGACTCATTCCGTACGCCCGATAGAGGCCATAGGCGACGTGGCCGTGCGAGAGGCCGGCGAAGACGAGTAGGCCGCCGGTCAGCCGCGGATCCTCGAACGACCGGAGACCTCCGGCTGCGCTCGCGAGCGCGCCCGCGTGAAGCACGACACCTGCCGGCCACGCCTGCAGCCGCTGCGGGAGCCTGCCGGTGTGGACGAAGAGGTAGTCGTACACGTTCACGAGCATCGGCGGGTTCGTGTTCACCAGGCCGAACCCGAAGACGAGACTCGCCTCCCCGTCGAGGAGGATCACCGTCCACGGCAGGAGTCCGAGAGAGGCGACCGCGACGAGCCGTCGCCCCGGGGATGACCCGTCGTCCATCCGGTGTCGGTACGGGTCGCCGACACTTGCGAACTGCGGTTCGCGGACGGCGGGGCGACCGGAGGGCCGTCGAGGGGTGCGAGCCCGGACGGCTCGCCGGCCGCTACTTCCGCGCGATGATCCGCAGGACGTCCTCGTCGACGAGCTCGTGGTCGCGGCCGACCTGCTGTTCGTCGTGTTTCGCCGAGGGGCCGGTCACGCGGGCGAATCGGAACCGCTGGTCGAAGCTCCCGCCCAGCTTCTCGAGGGCGTCGTCGACGGTGGCGCCCTCGGTCAGGACGAGCGGCTCCTCGCGGTCGACGCCGCGGCCCGGCTTGTCCATGTAGATCCGGATGAGCCCGAGGTCGTCCCAGATGGTCTCCGTCAGCGACTCGAGGCCGCGCTCCTCCTCGGCGCTGATGAACACGGCCTCCTCGGGGTCGACGTCGTGGTCCCGGAGGTTCGCCTCGACCGTCTCGAGGTACTCCGGCTCGATGAGGTCGACCTTGTTGACGGCGACCGCGGAGGGCAGGTACTCGCGGTTGTCCTGGATGGCGTCGACCAGCTGGTCGATGGTGAGGTCCTCGCGGATGGTGACGTCGGCGTTGACGAAGTCGTACTGCCGGAGCACCTCGGTGATGGTCTCGTCGTCGAGGCTCACCCGGTCGGAGGTGGTGAGGTTGATGCCACCCTTGTGTCGCTTGCGGACGTTGACCTGGACGGGTTCGGTGTCTAGCCGGACCTTGTTTTCGTACAGCTCGTCGCTGAGCCGCTCGTACTGGTCGATCTCGAACGCCGACAGCACGAACAGCACGAGGTCGGCGGTCCGGACGACCGACAGTACGGCCTGGCCGCCGCCGCGGTCGTCGGCGGCGCCCTCGATGAGCCCCGGCACGTCGAGCAACTGGATGTTCGCGCCGTTGCACTCCAGCATGCCGGGGTTGACGTCCAGCGTCGTGAACTCGTAGGAGCCGACCTCGCTGTCGGCGTTGGTGAGGGCGTTGAGGAGCGTCGACTTGCCGACCGACGGGAAGCCGACCAGGGCGACGGTGGCGTCGCCGTGCTTCTCGACGGCGTAGCCGGCCCCATCACCCGAGCACACTCGCCGACGCCGAAAAAGCCGTTCGGTTGGCGGGGCGCCGGGGTTATCTCCCCCCGGCCGCAACGACGGGTATGGACGGCAAGAAGCGGCTCGCGTACAACCTCCTCTGCGTCGGCGTGGCGTTCGTCGGCGTCTTTCACTTCGTTTTCTCGACGGTGTACAACTACGGACTCCGGGAGGTGAGCGGGTTGCTGGTGGCGGCGGCGCTGTTCGGACTCCTGCTCGTCAACGCCTAACTGTCGGCGGCCGCGACGGCCGGCCCGGGCGGGTCCGTGACCCGAATCGACAACGCTTAAAACCGCGGCGATGCTTTCGATTCGTATGGCTGGAACCATCGAGGTACTCGTTCCCGGCGGAGAGGCCGATCCGGGGCCGCCGCTCGGACCCGAGCTCGGCCCGACTCCCGTCGACATCCAGGCGGTCGTCGGCGAGATCAACGACCAGACGGAGGCGTTCGACGGCACCGAGGTCCCCGTCACCGTCGACTACGACGACGACGGCTCCTTCGACATCGACGTCGGCCGTCGCCGAGCAGAAGCTCCCGGACCTGCTGGGCTACGACGTCCGCAACGCCGCAAAGGAGGTCGCCGGCACCTGTGCCTCCCTCGGGGTCACCATCGAGGGCGAGGACGCCCGGACGTTCAACGAGCGGTTGGAGGACGGCGAGTTCGACGGGGTTTTCGCTGAGGCGGAGCCAACGGCGTAGCCGAAGCGAAAGCTCGAACCCGAGCGTAGCGAGGGTTCGGTGTCTTCGACGAAGCCGAAGCGAAGGCTCGGGACGCGAGCGGAGCGAGTTTTTCGACGTGTTCGACGAAGCCGAAGCGGCAGCGGCGTGCCGCGGCGGAATCCATTCGATCTCTCGTTTCGCTCGCGCGGACGCCCGCGACCGGTACATCGATACGGCGGCGGTCCGAACGACCGACATGGACGGCACCGACCGGCCGGTGCTGCTGTTCGACGGCGTCTGCAACCTCTGCAACGGGCTGGTCCAGTGGGTCATCGAGCGGGACGACGGGCAGTTCCGGTTCGCGCCGTTGCAGTCGGCGGCCGGCCGGCGGCTGCTCGAGCGACACGACCTGCCGGTCGACGACCTCGATACGGTCGTACTCGTGGTCGACGGGAAGTGTTATACGAAGTCGGCGGCCGCGCTGCGGGTGCTGCGACGGCTCGGCCCGCCGTACTCGCTCGGCTACCCGTTGGTCGCGGTGCCGCGGCGGCTCCGGGACCGCGCTTACGACCTCGTGGCCGAGCACCGCTACGGCGCCTTCGGTCGCCGGGACGCCTGCATGCGGCCGGCGCCGGAGCGGCAGGAGCGGTTCCTGGAGTGACGGCCGCACGACGGCGGTTCGACGCGTTTAAGTGCGTCATATTCCTGGGTACAGACGAGACAGGCAACGCCTGTTTCACGCCGTAGGAGCCCTCGTGGCGACAACTACGGAGGTGAACGATGCCAGATTCGATAGAGGACGCAGTATCTCGCGCGATCGACGAGGCGTCGGGTACGGGCCAGGACACGCGTATCATCGTCTTCGCCGAGGGCGAAACCGCCATCCGTGCGGAGGAGGTGGCGGACGAGGTGCTCGGCGACGAGGACCTCGAGGACCTCGGTGACGACGACGACGCGGCGAAGGACCTCGCGGACGAGACGGACTTCTTCATCGCGGAGGCCAACCTGATGCAGGACATCGGGCGCTATCTCGGGACCGTACTCGGTCCCCGCGGGAAGATGCCGACGCCGCTGCAGCCGGACGACGACGTCGTCGAGACGATCGAGCGGATGAAAAACACCGTCCAGGTGCGCTCCCGCGACCGGCGGACGTTCCATACGCGCGTCGGCGCCGAGGACATGTCCGCCGACGAGATCTCGGACAATATCGACGTCATCCTGCGCCGGCTGTTCACGGACCTCGAGAAGGGCCCGCAGAACATCGACGCGGTGTACGTGAAGACGACGATGGGGCCGGCCGTGGAGGTGCCCGCATGAGCGCCGAGGCCGACCGCCGAGCCGAGACGATTCCCGAGTGGAAGCGCGAGGAGGTCGACGAGCTGGCGGCCTTCATCGACCGGTACGATTCCGTCGGGGTCGTCGACGTCACCGGCATCCCGAGCCGCCAGCTCCAGGACATGCGCCGGGGGCTGTACGGCACCGCCGCGCTGCGCATCTCGCGGAACACGCTCATCGAGCGGGCCCTCGAGGAGGCCGGCGGCGAGCGGTCGTCGCTGGCCGAACACGTCTCCGGTCAGGTGGGACTCATCGGGACCGACGACAACCCCTTCGGACTGTACCAGCAACTCGAGGCCTCGAAGACGCCCGCACCGATCAACGCGGGCGAGGTGGCGCCCAACGACATCGTCGTCCCCGAGGGCGACACGGGGGTCGACCCCGGGCCGTTCGTCGGCGACCTCCAGCAGGTGGGCGCCAACGCCCGCATCGAGGGCGGCTCCATCAAGGTCGTCGAGGACTCCACCGTCCTCGAAACCGGCGAGGAGGTCTCCGCCGACCTCGCGAACGTGCTGAGCGAGCTGGGCATCGAGCCCAAGGAGGTCGGGCTCGACCTCCGGAGCGTCTTCTCCGACGGCGTGCTGTTCGCCCCGGAGGAGCTCGACATCGACGTCGACGACTACCGCGCGGACGTCGAGTCGGCGGCCGCCGGGGCACGGAACCTCGCGGTCAACGCCGACTACCCGACCGCCCGGACCGCGCCGACGCTGCTGTCGAAGGCGACCGGCGAGGCCAGGTCCGTCGGCCTCTCGGCGGCCGTCGAGAGCCCCGACCTCGCCGACGATCTCGTCTCGAAGGCCGACGCCCAGGTGCGGGCGCTCGCGGCGGCCGTCGACGACGACGAGGCGCTGCCCGAGGAACTTCGGGACGTCGAGGCCCCGGCCGCCAGCACGGAGCCGGCCGCCGACGACGAGGGGGCCGACGACGCCGACGGCGAACCGAGCGACGAAGAACCTGCGGAAACCGAGACCGAGTCCGAGTCCGACGACGCCGACGACGACGGCGGCGACGGCGGCGACGCGCTCGGCGACATGTTCGGGTGATACACAATGGAATACGTTTATGCAGCACTCATCCTGCACGAGACCGACGAAGAGATCAACGAAGACAACCTGACGGGCATCCTCGAGACGGCCGGTGCCGACGTCGAGGAGTCCCGCGTCAAGGCCCTCGTGGCCGCGCTGGAGGACGTCGACGTCGAGGAGGCCATCGAGTCGGCCGCGGCGGTCCCCGCCGGCGGTAGCGGCGGCGGTGGTGCCGCGGCCGGCGGCGCGGCCGAGGAGGCTGACGCCGACGCCGACGACGAAGGGGCCGACGACGAGGCCGAGGAAGCGGAGGCCGACGACGGCGACGACGACGACGGCGGCGACGGCGGCGAGGGCCTCGGCGAGCTGTTCGGCTGACGACGCCACACCTTCCCGGTTCTTTCGACGCTCGCCGCGTAGCGGCAGCGCCGACCTGCCGCTGCGCGCGGCCGTGCGTGCTCGCGTCGGCACGCTTCGCGAGCGGCAGGGGCGTTCGGACGCGCCGTCATCACCGCCGACGGCGGGACCGACCGCGACGCCGGATTCCTCGACGTGAACCGAGTCGTGTAGCGCGGCTCGCGGGCCCGCCGACCTCGGGCGGTGATTCAAGTACGATACCGGGGCCATCCCGCGACGTGGCCGGAACCGGTAGCCTCCTCGCGCTCGCCTTCGTTACCGGGGGGATCGCCCTCGGGACCGTCAGCGGTCTGACGCCGGGATTGCACGCCAACAACATGGCGCTGCTGCTGGCGGGTGCCGCGCCGTCGGTCCCCGGGCCGCCGCTGTACGTCGCGATGGCGATGCTCGCGGCGGGCGTCGTCCACACGTTTCTCGACATCGTCCCGTCGCTGGCGCTGGGCGTGCCGGACGCCGCGATGGCCGCGGCCGCGCTGCCGGGCCACCGGCTCGTTCTCGAGGGCCGCGGTCGTGAGGCGCTACGGCTCTCTGCGCTGGGCAGTGGTGGCGCGGCCGTCCTTGCGGCGCCGCTTTCGGTGCCGGTGACACGACTGATGACCGCCGCCTGGCCGCTGCTGCGGGCGAACCTCCGGGCGGTGCTCGCTGCCGTTGCGGTCCTGCTCGTGCTCACCGAGCGGACGCCGACGGCGATGGTCGGGGCGGCCGTCTCGCTTCTCGCCAGCGGCCTGCTCGGGCTGGCGGTGCTCGACCTGACCCCGGCGGCGCCGCTGGCCGCCGGCGGAACGCTCGCGCCGCTGTTCGCCGGGCTGTTCGGCGCGCCGGTCCTCGTCGACGCCGTCGGCGGCGGCGGCGTCCCGCCGCAGGACGACCCGGTCCTGGCCGTCTCCCGCCGCGAGGTCGGCGGGCTGACGGGCGTCGGCACCGTCGCCGGCGCCGTCGTCGGCTACGTGCCGGCGGTCTCCAGCGCCGTCGCCGCGACGGCGGCGTTGCTGGCCGTCCCCGGCCGGTACGGCGCCCGCGGGTTCGTCGTCGCCACTTCCGGCGTCAACACCTCGAACACGATCTTCGCGCTCTTCGCCCTCGTCGCGCTCGGCACCCCCCGGACGGGCGTGCTCGTCGCCGTCGACTCGGTCGGGGCGCCGCCGTCACTGCCGCACCTGCTGGCTGCCGTCGCCGTGGCCGCGGCCGCCGGCTTCGGCCTCGTCGTCACCGTCGGCGACCGCTATCTGGCCGTCGTCGGCCGGCTAGACGCGACGAAACTGTCGCTCGGCATCCTTGTCGGCCTGGCGGGGCTGTCGTATCTCTTCGCCGGTGCGGTCGGCGTCGTCGTCTACCTCGCGGCGGCGGTCGTCGGCCTCGTCCCCGCGCGGTTCCGGGCCCGCCGGGCGAACCTGATGGGCGTGCTGCTGCTGCCGCTGGCCCTGTAGTTACTTCGGATGCTCGACGCCGGCGTTCAGCCGATCGACGTTGTTACTCTCGTCGACATCGGCGGGGTGGACGCCGACGGTGATGACGAAGTCCGGGTCGCCGTCGGAGCGCTCGCTACGGCCCCGTGCGATGTGGAGGTTCACCTCCGTCGGCTGGCCTTCCGTCTCGGCGTTGGCGCGGTAGCGGGTCACCGTCATCTCTCCCAGCAGTTCGGCCTCCCGATAGCTGACCCCGTGAGCGACGCGGTCGAGGCCGTGCCGAGCGTCTTCGGCAAGGTGAGACGGCGGGTCGACTCGATCCAGTACCTGGGCGGTCGGCGTGCCGGCCGGCGGGTCGCCGGTCGTGACGGTCCGCTGTGTCTTCGGCCCGGCTGCCGACCGGAGGTGAGCGCGGCCGTCAGCTCGCCGTCGCGATCAGCTCGAGGTGGTCCGCGAGGAGCCGCGGCGTCAGGAACCGCTCGCGGACGGTCTCGCGGCCCCGCTCGCCGAAGCGACCGCGGCGCGACGGCGACTCCAGCAGGTCGACGACGTCGTCGGCGACGGCCTCGAGGTCGTCGGGCGCCTCGAGGAAGCCGCTCTCGCCGTCGTCGACCTGCAGCGGGATCCCGCCGACGGTCGTCCCGACGACCGGCGTCTCCTTCCACAGCGCCTCCGAGACCGTCAGGGCGAACCCCTCCCGCAGCGACTTCTGGAGGACGACATCGGCGTGCCGCTGGAGCGCGTTGATCCCGGCGTCGGGCAGGTCCGTCAGCAGGTGGACGTCGGGATCGTCGTCGGCCGCCGCCGCCACCTCGCGATAGACCGCCTCGCCCTCGGGGTCGTCGTCCGGCATCGCGCCCGCCAGGACGAGCTGTGCGCCGGGGACGCGGTCGGCGACGCGGCGGTGGACCTCGAGGACGCCCAGGGGGTCCTTCCAGGGGTCGAACCGCGACACCTGCACGACGAGCGGCCGATCGGGGTCGAACGGCCGGTCGGCGGCGTCCGGGGGGTCCGACAGCGCCGACGGCGGCCGGTTCTTCGCCGTCAGCGGGTCGATGGCCGGGGGGACGACCGTCGCCGGGACGTCCCCGAGCGGGTCGGCGTACTCCGGCAGCGTCACCACCATGCGGTCGACCGTCTCGAGGTACGACCGCACGAACTCCAGCGCCGACGGGGCGGCGTCGGTGAGGTCGATGTGACAGCGCCAGACGAGCGCCAGTTCGGGGAACCGCTCGGCCAGGGTCGGCGCCATCCCCAGCGTCTGTGGGTCGTGCAGCACCGCCACGCGAGGGCGTCGCCGTCGCCCTGGAGGCCATTGTGGACGGCTTTCGTCACGTCGAAAAACGACTCCGGGGCGTCCATCACCAACCAGTCCGTCTCGACGCCGGCATCGTCCAGCAGCGGGACGAGCGAGCCGAGCATCTCGGCGACGCCGCCGCCGCTCGCCGTCGAGTTGACGTGGGCGACCCGGCGGTCCAGCGCCGCCGCCGTCTCCCGGATGTGATGGCGCCGCTCGGCGTCGGTGTACTCCTCGTAGGCCGCGACGCCGCGGCCGTCCGTCTGTTCGACGTGCACCCGTGTTGCGTGCACGGTACGGCACCGCCGCACATTACCATTGTGACGGGCGCGGGCGAGCGGCCGGCGGCTCAGAGGTCGTACGTCGGGCCGTCGTCGGTGTCCTGGACGTCGACGCCGAGGGCCTCGAGGTCGTCTCGAAGGGCGTCGGCGCGGTCGTAGTTGCCGGCCGCCCGCTCCCGCTCGCGGACGTCGAGGACGAGCTCGACCAGCTCGCCGGTCAGCGTCGCCTCGCCGCCGCCGGCGTCGCCGTCGAAGGCGAAGCCCAGGACGTCCTCGCCGAGTTCCTCGAACGTCTCGACGGCGGCCCGCAGCCATCGTCGTTCATCGCCGCGGCGAATGCCTCGTGGCTCTCGGCGGCCCGCTCGCCGAGCGTCGAGTCGGCCGTCGTGCGGGCGTCGGCGCCGGCCAGCGCGTCGGCCGCCCGGTCGTATGCGGTCGCCAGCCGTCCCCACCGCTCGATGGCTTCCTCGACGGCGGCGTCGCTGTACGTCTGTGTCGAGTTGTACGACGCCGACAGGAAGAACATCCGCAACGGGTTCGTGCCGAACCGCTCGACGGCCTCGTGGACGGTGACGAAGTTGCCGAGACTCGAGGACATCTTCTCGGCGTCCATCTCGAGGAGGTCCGCGTGCAGCCAGTAGCGGGCGAACGGCTCGCCGGTGACGGCCTCGCTCTGGGCGATTTCGTTTTCGTGGTGCGGGAACACGAGGTCGCGGCCGCCCATGTGGATGTCGAGCGTCTCCCCGAGGTAAGTCATTGACATCGCCGAGCACTCGATATGCCAGCCGGGGCGGCCCTCGCCCCACGGCGACTCCCAGGTCTCGCCGGTCGGCGCCGCGGCCTCGTAGTCGCGATCGTCGTAGCGGTGCTCCGCTATCGCGGCGGCGTCGACGCCGCCGGCCTTCCACAGCGCGAAGTCCGCCGGGTGTCGCTTCTCGGCGCGCTCCGCCTTGGGCCCCTGGGCTTCCACGTCGTCGAGCCGCTGGTTCGACAGCTCCCCGTAGTCCGGAAACGCCGTGACGTCGAAGTAGACGGAGCCGTCGGACTCGTAGGCGTAGTCCTCCTCGACAAG
The DNA here is from genome assembly GCA_003022945.1 of Halobacteriales archaeon QS_8_69_73. Classification (GTDB taxonomy): domain Archaea; phylum Halobacteriota; class Halobacteria; order Halobacteriales; family Haloarculaceae; genus Natronomonas. The sequence continues at coordinate 53,162 of PXRZ01000072.1, forward strand.
CGTTTCCACGAGGTCGATTATCTCCGGGACGTGTTCGGTGACGCGAGGGTGGACCTCCGCGCGCCGGAGGTTCAGCGACCGCATATCCGTCAGCAGGCGGTCGATGAATGTCGCGGCGACCTCGCGTTCGTCGTCGCCGAGCGTCCCGTCGCCGTCGCGCTCGCCGACTCGGGCGACGATCTTCTCGTTGACGTCCGTGACGTTCTCGACGTGGCGGACGTCGTAGCCGAGGTGTTCGAGCCACCGGTGGATGGTGTCGACGTGAACCCAGGTCCGCGCGTGCCCGAGGTGCGGGTCGTCCGAGACGGTCAGCCCGCAGTAGTACAGCAGCACGTCGTCGGGGTCGGCCGGCTCGAACGGCTCGCGCTCGCCGGAGAGGGTGTTCAGCACGCGGAGCGTCATGCCCGAGGGTCGACTCCCGTCGGCTTTCAACCCGTCGCTTGTACGCGACCCGTTCTCACAGCGCCGCCTCGACGGCCCGGACGGCGTCGGCACCGTCCCGGCGCCCCACCACGACCGCGAGCGTCCCGTCCGCAGCGGCGGCGGCCTCGACGCCGACGCCGGCGGTCCGGAGCCGCCCGAGGACGTCGGCCAGTGCTGCTGCCCCGACGTCGCCCTCCGCGAGGACGGCCGTGTGGTCGCCGCCGTCGGCCGCGAAGGCCGTCCCGCCGACCGATAGTAGACCGCCGTCGTCGGCGTCGGCGTCGACTGTACCGACGCCGGACCGCATCGAGACGCTCGCCCGGCGGTCCGGCGGCGCGTGGTCGTGGTCGGCGGCGTAACGGCGCAGCGCCGCCGCGACGGCCTCCTCCTCGCCCACGTCGAGAAAGCGGGCGGCGGCGGTGTAGTTGACGACACCGGCGCGCAGCGCCGTCTCCAAAAACGGGTGGTCGCGGACGGCCTCCCGGGTCTCGGCGGCGACGGTCATACGCGTCGGCTCGCGCCGCCGGCACATCGAGCTGTCGGTCCCGCGGCGACGGGGTTTTGTCCCCGCCGGCCGAGCCGCCGGTATGGACGGCATCGTCTTCTTCGGGACCGAGCGGCTCGAGACGGTCGTCGACTTTTACCGGGACATCGGCGCCGAGGTGTGGCTCGAACAGCCCGACTGCACCATCCTGCGGTTCGGCGACTTCCGGGTCGGCTTCTGCGCCCGGGAGACCGCTGAAACCGACGGGATCGTCACCGTCGTCGTCGACACTCGGGCGGCCGTCGACCGGCTCGCCGACGACCTCGGGGCCGCCGTCGAGGAACCGCCGCGGTACAACGACCGCTACGAGATCTACCAGTGCTTCGCGGCGGACCCGGAGGGCCGGACCGTCGAGGTTCAGACGTTCGAACACGACGGGTAGCCCCGGACCGAGACGCCGTCCGTGGCTACCAGCAATCCGGCCGGGTCCCGAAGCCCCTAAGAGCGGGCTGACCGTTGTTTCGGACATGCAATCGCTCGTCATCGTCGCCCACGGGTCCCACCTGAACCCGGACGCGAGCACCCCGACGTACGACCACGCCGACACCGTCCGCGAGGCCGGCGTCTTCGACGAGGTGCGGACCGCCTTCTGGAAGGAGGAACCGTCGTTCCGCGAGGCGCTGCGGACGGTCCAGGCTGAGGAAGTGTACGTCGTCCCGCTGTTCATCTCCGAGGGGTACTTTACAGAACAGGTCATCCCCCGCGAGCTCCGGCTCGACGACTGGGACGAGGAAGCCTGGGACTCCGACGGGACGAGCGCGACGCATGCGACCCTGGAGGCGACCGATGTCGGCAAGACCGTCCACTACTGCGGGCCGGTCGGCACCCACGACGCGATGAGCGACGTCATCGTCCGGCGGGCGGAGACGGTGACCGGCGACCCCGACGTGGGCGAGCGCTCGGATTCTCCGAACTCCCGGGCGAGTCGAACGGAGTCCGACGGCGAGGTCGGCCTCGCGGTCGTCGGCCACGGCACCGAGCGCAACGAGAACTCCGCGAAGGCCATCGAGTACCACGCCGACCGCATCGCCGACCGGGACCGCTTCGAGGAGGTGCGAGCGCTGTTCATGGACGAGGACCCGGAGGTCGACGACGTCACCGACTTCTTCGAGAGCGACGATATCGTCGTCGTCCCGCTGTTCGTCGCCGACGGCTACCACACCCAGGAGGACATCCCCGAGGACATGGGGCTGACCGACGACTACCGGACGGGGTGGGAGACCCCTGCCGAGGTCGACGGCCACGACGTCTGGTACGCCGGCGCCGTCGGTACGGAGGCGCTGATGGCCGAGGTCATCTTGGAGCGGGCCGCGGAGGCCGGCGCCGACGTCGGCGACGCCGTCGAGACGGTCCGGCGCCGGACCCGCGTCGCCGGGACCGACGCCGGGACCGGCGCGGGAGCGGGCACGGGTGACTGACGTGAACGACCGACAGGTCGACGCCCTCGTCGCGGCGGCCGACGACGGCGTCGACTGCGACGGCCTCCGGGTTCGCCGGGGCGAGGACGGCTACCGGTTCGAGACGCCCGACGGCGCCGAGACGGGCCTCGAGGAGTCGGCGCTGCGGTCGGTCGCCGCCGAGAACCCCTGGTTCGTCTCCAACTGGTACTGCTGGCGGGAGGTCGACCGCCCGGAGGTCGAGACGGCGTTTCTCCGCTGGCTGGAGAGCGCCGACGACCGTTCCGTTCCCGACCGCTACGAGGCGCTGGCGGACGGGGTCGAGGCCTCGTGGGGAGAGCTGGCCGTCGAGGTCGCCCTCGGCGGTGACGGCCGCCGGACCTACGCCGTCCGGCACGAAGAGGACGCCGATCGACCGGTCGGCGAACTGGAGGTTTATGCCGACCCGCTTTCGGCCCGCGAGCTGGTCACGTACGACGACCGCGGGCGCTACCGGCCGCTGAAGACCGCGCCGACGCTGCAGACCGGCTGGGCGCTCCTCGACCTCGACGGCCGGTCGCTCGTCCGGGCGGTCGACGTCGTCTACCCCGCGACGGTGACCAACTGGCACCTCGAGCGGCAGGGCGAGCTCGACGTCAGCCACTGGCGGGAGACGATGGAGCGACAGACCGGCATCTACGGCGTCATCCGGACGTGGGACCGCGGCGAGGGGTACGAACACGTCAACTGGGTCGCCGAGGCCTGCTGTGACGACTCACAGTGTCTGAAGCGCCGCGAGTGGGAGTACGACGACGACACCGACCTCGACGTCGACGGCGGCGACGGCGCGTTCCCCTGCCGGGAGCCGTGTTCGCTGGTCGTCGCCGCCGCCCGCCAGTGGACGAAGCTGGAGGGCGAGCAGCCGCAGACCTACGAGTTCGAGCTGACGCCCAGCGAGAAGGAGCAGGTGGAAGCGATCATCGACACCGTCGCCGACGGCGAGGCTGGCGAGATTCGCGAGGCCGACGTCTACGAGGGCGCGAACCGTTACCGAGCGCGGTTCCTTCGGGCCAAGCGGTTCGACGAGGAAGGCCGGCTCGGCGGCGTCTCGACTGACGACTAAAGAAGGTAGGCGCTGACGGCACACAGCGCCGCCGCGACGACGGCGAAGCCGCCGAGCGCGAGGTCGACCTCGGTGCCGACGAGCGCGCCGGTCGCCAGCAGGACGGCCACGAGCCCGAGCGCGGCGACGGGGATCAGCCGCAGCGCCGACGTCCCGGCGCCGGCGGTCGACCGCGACCCGGACCCGGACCCGGAGCCGGACCCGGACGACCCGGAGGCCGCCAGTTCGGGGTCGATCTCGACGTGGTCGTCGTCGGTCGTCCGGTCGAAGACGACGTCGACGAACCGCCGAGTGTTGCCGTGGGCGACGACCACCTTCAGCTTCCCGCGGACGGTGTCGGCCGGCCACTCGTCGGGCTCCAGCGCCCGCACCCGCACCCGCCGGCTCCGGCCGCTCTCGACGTAGTGGTTCGACGCCTCCAGCCGGGCGACCTCCGAGAGATCGTCGCCGAGATGGAGGTGGACGTGCGTCGCCTCCCCGTGGTTGATCAGCTTGACGACGAACGACCCGTCAGCCTCGAACCGGTCGTCGACCTCGAGGGTGTGGAGACCCTGCTGATTGACCGCGACGTCGAGGCTGTCCGTCACGGCCGGGCGGTGACGCGGTGAGAATAAAAAGCCTCGCCTCGCGGGGGCCCTCAGGCGGTCGCCTCGTCCCGCATGTCCGGCGGCAGCAGGTTCGGGATGCCGTCCTCGATGGGGTACTCCTCGCCGCACTCCGCACAGACGAGACGGCCCTCCAGCACCTCTTCGTCGTCCTCGCGGATGACCTCCAGTTCGAGTTCGCTCTTGTCGAGCGGGCAGCACAGAACGTCCATCAGCGATTCCTTCATACCGCCGTTTCGGAGTGGCCGGGGCAAAAACATGGCGGGTCACGGCGCATCAGCGACGCCGTTTTTCCGGCGGGCCATCAAACCGACCCCGTGACCGACGGCACCTAGCTGTAACAGCGAGAGAGTCCGCCCTTTCCCGTGAAGGACGAGCGTTCCGACACCTTGCTGTCGGAACCAAGGGCTGAACAGGGCGGGCGTGAATCGCGTAAACTCGCGTGAAAAACCGCCGCGTTACTGCTTGTCCTGAGTCTCCAACGCCTCAAGACCAGCTTCTAACACCTCTGCATAAGCTTCTGACAGGCCCAAATCGTTTGCTTCTGCGTAGTCTTTAATTCGGCCACTGAGCGTGTGTGAAATATCGATATTGGGTCGCATGACGAAAAGACTTTCAGACTAAAGGTATATACATCTGTTGTCGTGAAGCGAACCAACACGTTCACCGTGCGACCGCTCTCCGGCGATGGTGAGCAACTGCTACGGGACTTATTGGACGCTTCCGCCGCTCTCTGGAACGAAGTCAATTTCCAGCGTCTCATGCGGTACAACAATGAAAACGGCTTCGAGGGGGACGTGTGGGACGCCAATACTGGCGCTCTTGAAGGCAAATACAAAGGCGTGCTTGGTGCGTCCACCGCACAACAGGTCATTCAGAAGAATAGCGAAGCGTGGCGCGGGTTCTTCGACACGAAGAACAAGTACCACGACGAGTCGAACACGTCGGTAACGGAACACCCGGAACCGCCGGGGTTCCGTGGCAACGAGGACGATGGACGCCAACTCAAGACCGTCATTCGCAACACTTCATATACCGTCGAATGGGGCGAGCGGTCCCGGCTTGAGATACTGGTCGGACGCGAGTTGAAAGACCAATACGACCACACCGGGCGTCTCCGACTCGAAATTGCTGGCGACCCGAACTGGCCCGACTACGAGAAACAGGGCCGGTTAGACCTGTGGTACGACGAGACTGATAGCACCTTCCGAGCTTCGCAACCCGTGACTGTTTCTGACGATGCACGGGATACTCCACTGGCCGACGAGACGGCCGCTCTAGACATTGGTGCAAACAATCTCGTTGCCTGCACCACCACAACCGGCGAGCAATACCTGTACGAAGGCCGCGAGTTGTTCCAGCGGTTCCGCGAAACGGCACGGAAAATCGCCCGGTTACAGTCAAAACTTGAAGACGGCCGATACAGTAGCAAGCGTATCCGGCGGCTGTACCGGAAACGAACCTGCCGCCGGGACCACGCTCAAGAAGCATTGTGTCGTGACCTGCTGGAACGGCTGTACGCCGAGGGCATCAATACCGTGTATATCGGTGGGCTGACTGACGTATTGGATACACACTGGTCGGTCGAAACCAACGCCAAGACGCACAATTTCTGGGCGTTCAAGAAGTTTGCCGAACGACTGGCGTGTACCGCCGAAGAATACGGTATCTTAATCGAAGTCCGGTCAGAAGCATGGACCAGTCAAGAGTGCCCGCAGTGTGGTTCGACAAACAGAACCATACGGCATCAGGACACGCTCACCTGCCCATGTGGGTTCGACGGGCACGCCGACCTTACAGCCTCAGAAACGTTCCTGAGACGGCACATAGAGCAAGCAGTCAGGCCGATGGCACGGCCCGTGCGGTTTGAGTGGGACGACCACAGATGGTCGGAGTTACCACACTCTCATGAAAGTCCCAAAGAACAGCGCACAGACCCGAGTACCGTCCACTGCGACGGGAATGTTGCTTCCGGGGTCGTTCGGAAATCGGAGATTTCCGTGATGACGAGAATCTCCGATTCTCGGACCAAATCGGCATAGCCGAGACTCCCATGGAGGAAACCCCGCCGTTCACGGCGGGGAGGATGTCATACGCTGTTGCTGTGGCGCGCCGAATCGGCGACGCTCGAGGTGGGCGCCCTCGGCGAACGGGAGTTCCCGGCGGGGTGGTACGCGTACACCGGCAGCGCGCTCGGGGCCGGCGGGTTCGCCCGGGTCGACCGGCACCACGAACTCGCGGCCGGCGACCGGGAGACCCGCTTTTGGCACGTCGACTACCTGCTCGGGCACCCGGAAACGGAACTCCGCGACGACGTGCGCTCGCCCGGCGCGGACCGCGAGTGTGCCGTCGCCCGCCGACTGCCGGACGGCCCGGTTGAAGGGTTCGGCGCCTCCGACTGTAGCTGTCGCTCGCATCTCGCACACGGGACGGAACGGTTGCGCGAGCGCGTCGCCTCGCTCCACCGCCGGAACGGCGAGTGAGCGGGGGGCGCTACTCGCGGATGATGCGGACGCCGCTGATCAGCGCGACCGCGAAGATGGCAAACAGGAGCAGGTAGACCCACAGAGCGCCGTCGAGCGACCCGAGGAACACGCCCGACCTCTGGATCGAGTTACCGCTGGCTACCGTCACCGTCACCGTCCGGGTGACGCCGCCCTCGATGCCGACTTCGTACTCGCCCGGCGCGTCGAAGGCGTGTTCGAGGGAGATTTCGCGCGTCTCGCCGGCCGGCACGGTGACCGTCTCGGAGTCGACGGTCTCGCCGTCGGCGAACATCCGGACGACGACGGTCTCGTTGCCCTCGTCGGCGGAGTTCCCGAGCGTCGCACCGCCGGAGACGGTCTCGCCGGTGCTGACCTCGGCGGGGTCGACCGTCGAGTCGACGATCGTCACGCTCTCGACGTCGGCGACGCCCTGCTCGGTGTCGTCGCCGGGGGTGTCCGGGTCGAGGTAGTCGGGGACGCCGTCGCCGTCGGCGTCACCGGTTCCCTCCTCGGCGTCCGGGACCCCGTCACCGTCCGAGTCCTCGTCGAGGTAGTTCGGCGTTCCGTCGCCGTCGGCGTCGCCGGTCCCCTCCTCCGAATCGAGGATGCCGTCGCCGTCGGAGTCCCCGTCGAGGTAGTTCGAAATGCCATCACCATCGGTGTCGTCGGCCCCCTCCTCCGAATCGGGGACCCCGTCACCGTCCGAATCCTCGTCGAGATAGTTCGGCGTTCCGTCGCCGTCGACATCGCCGGTTCCTTCCTCCGAATCGGGGATGCCATCGCCGTCCGAGTCGGTGTCTTTGTAGTTCGGCGTGCCATCGCCATCGGTGTCGTCGGTCCCTTCCTCCGAATCGGGGATACCGTCGCCGTCCGAGTCGGTGTCGTCGAGGTTCGGGTCACCGTCGCCGTCGATATCATCGTCGCCCTCCTCGGAGTCGGAGATGCCGTCACCGTCGGTGTCCGTCTCGCCGGAACCGTCCGAACCGTCGGTGCTTCCGTCGTCGCCGCTGTCGTCGTCACCGCTGCTGTCATCACCGCGGTCACCGTCACCACCGCCATCATCATTGCCGCCGTCACTGCTGCCGTCATCATCGTTGCCGTCGTCACCGCTGCCGTCGTCTCCGTCTCCACCGTCATTTCCGTCGTCCGCGGAGGACGAACAGCCGGTATCGACGGTCGTATTCCACCCGCCCGTCGCCCGCACGTACGCCCTGGCGGCGGCCGACTCGTCGCCGACCTGTATGCAGGCGTCGACGTCGACGACGTCGTCCTCGGTGCCGTTCTCGCAACTGCTTCCGGCTGCGTCCGCACAGACGTCGGCGTCGAACGTGTCGTTGTCGCTGTGGTTGTCCGCCGTCTCCGCGAGGCGATCGGCGGCGTCGTCGGCCTCGGGTTCCTCGACGGGGTCATCGTCCCGGTCGACCGCCGGTGCCTCATCGACGGCGTCTTCGTCAGCGTCGTCGGAGCTGGATGTCTCCGCTCCCGCGTCGTCAGCGTCTTCTTCGGCCTCGTCGGCTTCGTCGGAGCCGGATGTCTCCGCTCCCGCATCGTCGGCGCCTTCTTCGGCCTCGTCGGAGCCGGACGTCTCCGCCCCTGCGTCGTCGGCGTCTTCTTCAGCCTCGTCGTCGTTGGAGCCGGACGCCTCTGCCCCCGCATCGTCAGCGTCTTCCTCGGCTTCGTCGTCGGTATCGACGGCGTCGTCGACCGTATCGGCTAGGCCGTCGTCGTCCGGGCTCTCGCTGAAAGATTGTGCAGCGGTCACCGCGGGCGGCGCCGCGACGACCGACAGTAGCATTACTACTGAGAGTATCCCCACCTTTATCCCATTCATCCCGGTTCAACTCCAGTGTTACTTATAAAATAAGTTCTGCCGTACATTACACGTCTTTTATATCGACCGGGAGGTGACGTAGATGCCGAACAGGACGACCGCGGCGCCGGCGAGGGTCGTCGGGCCGGGGGCTTCCGCCAGCAGGATCAGCGCCAGCAGCGTCGCGCCGACCGGCTCGCCGAGCAGCGAGACGCTCACGACCGACGACTCGACGTGCTCCAGCGCCCAGTTGACCACGGTGTGGCCGAACAGTCCCGGTCCGACCGCCAGCGCGAGGAAGATGAGCCATTCCCGGCGGCCGTAGCCGGTCAGGGGCAGCCCCTGCGCGACGGCGACGACGAGCAGCGTCGCCGCACACGCCGAGTAGACGACGAGGACGTAGGGGACGACCGCGACCCGCTGGCGGAGCGACCGACCGACGAGGACGTAGACGGCGGCCATGACGGCGCCGAGCACCGCCAGAGCGTTGCCGTACAGCGGGCGGGGCCCCCGGACGGCGGCGCCGGCCAGCAGGTCGCCGGCCGACATCGCGACTATCCCGACGACGGCGACGCCGATGCCGGCCGCCCGCCGGCGGCCGACCCGCTCATCAAGGACGACGGCGGCACCGACGGCAACGAACAGCGGCTGGGACTGCACAAGGGTGACGCTGGCGGCGACGCTCGTCCAGGCGAGGCTCTCGAAGTAAGCGGCGAAATGGACGGCCAGGGCCGCGCCGGTCGCCGTCGCGACGAGCCAGTCGCGGCGACGGAAGGCGCCGAACTCCCCGCGGTAGCGGGTGAAAAGCAGCGGCGACAGCAGCAACGTCGTCAGTGCCACCCGGTAGAGAGCGAGCACGACGGCCGGTGCCGAACTCCAGCGGACGAGGACCGCACTCGTCGAGACGGCGGCGATGGCGACCGCCAGCGCGGCCGCCGGCGGCGTCCGCTCCTCGAGACGCGCGAGCACGACCGATCCTGGCGGGCGGGACGACAAGTCGGTTCCGCAACGGGCTCGTCCAGTGCCGCGGCGTCGCCCGTCAGGCACCTCATAGGGGCCGTCTTCCCGTCCCGGCGGGGCGGCTCACCGGTAACAGCGTGGAAGCCCACGGCTTTAACCGTCCCCCAGAACGCTTCGCGTTCCGGTGTGCCAGTCAGAAATCAAGGATTTCTGACGACGTCGGAGGAAGCGCGGAATCTTGATCTGATTCCGAATCGAACCGCTGAGTATGTCCCACAGGCCTACAAGCGGTCGGTGGGACGGGCTGTCCGTCAGCCGGCCCCGAAGTCAGGGGACGGCGAACGAGTCCCTCCGACTCCCGGCCTGAAAGCCACCTGAGAGAGCCCCTGATTAGAACGTCGGGGGCGTAGGGCTTTCGAGCCGGGAGCGCGACACTCGGGAGTCCCACTGACAAGCCCACGAGTTTACTCGTGGGCAGCTGACTCCAGCAGCGCCTTCGTCTTCCGGTGTCGGTCCCGGAACATCGGCTCGAAGCCGACCCAGCCGAGCGGCGACGCCGCCCGTCCGACGGCGCCGCCGGGGAGCTCGTATTCGACGCGGTCGGCGACGACCGTCGCCTCGCCGTCCGCGAGAAACCGGTGGGTATGTTCCCAGGTCGGGAACGGACCGCCCTCCATGACGTCGCGGAACATCGCCCGGTCGTCGGGTTCGGTGCGCTCGGTGATGACGGAGGTCCACTCCTGTCGCGGGCCGACGCCGAGGGGTCGCATCGCGAGGTCGATCTCCGCGCCGGCTTCGAGCACCTCGGGGTCTGTCTCGCCGTCGGGGCCGGTCACCTCGCGGATTTCGAGGTTCATGAAGCCGGGCGTGAGCGCGTCGAGGCCGTCGACGGTCGAGTGAAACAACCACACCTCATCGAGCGGCGCCAGAACCCGCGTCTCCCGCGTATACGTAGCCATGTCGGTGGTAGTGGTCTCGCCGACAAAACAAGCACGGACGACGGACCGTCGGATTACTTCAGCCGTTCCTGCAGGAAGGAGGGGTGGGCGGCCTCGACGCCGTCGACGGAGAGGATCTCCTCGCGGATGACGTCGCCGACGGCGTCGCCGTCGGAGGCCCGGACCTCCGCCATCAGCATGTGGTCGCCGCTGGAGGCGTACAGCGCCTCGACGGCGACCTTCTCCTGGAGCTCGCCCGTCACCTCGATGTAACGGTCGCTGGCGACGTCGATGCCGACGAGGGCGATGGAGGTCTCGGAGAGCTTCTTCGGGTCGACGTCGGCCGAGTAGCCGACGATGACCCCCTCCGACTCCAACTTGTCGATGTATTTTCGGACGGTCGGTTTCGACACGTCGGCCCGTTCGGCGATCTCGGCGTATGAGGCCTGGGCGTCCTCTTCCAGAACCGACAGTATCCGGCCTTCCGTCTCCGTGCTCATGTGTCTTGATTTTCCGTCCGCGAAAAAATATCTTCCGAAGTTGAAAATACGTCGCCCGAACCCTCGGAAGCAGCGGTCGACGGCCGCCGGCAGGGGTCAGACGTCGCCGCCGGGCCCCGGGTCGGCCGTCGCTGAAATCGATGTTCAAACGAGCGATGACCGGCAAGCCAGCCTCTGTCGATCGGTCGACCGGCTCCCGGCGGACTGAACGGGCGAGACGCTGCGTGGCGGCGACGCCGTGATCCGAGAGAGCGACGCTCTCTTGTCATACCGAAGGAACGGAGTTTCCTCGTCGCTCGCGGGACCGGGGGTCCCGCTCACTCACGAACGGCGCGAAGCGCCGTTTGACCGACCACAGAAGCGGGTGCCGGCGGTGCCGGCACCCCGCGCGGCACTGCCGCGCGAGGACATTACAGGCCGTACCGCGACCGAGAAGCGTGGTTCGAACGACGCGACGCATCGTTCGTCAGTGCGGGAAATCGAGGACATCTCGCGTGCAGTCAGAACGCGCCGCGTTCTGCCGACAATGCCGGACGACGTCCGGCAAGCGGCCAGAATCCGCGGGATTCTGGCGACACCACGAGAGAGCGTCGTTCTCTCGAACGACAGCGAGCAGTAGCGAGGCGCCGAGCGAAGCGAGGGGCCTCGGGCTGGCGAACGGCGAGCCCCGCGAGCCGTGAGCCGCGGGCAGCGAGTCGATAGCGCCGGGGGCTTCCTGATCTTCAGACTCTCTGCGAGTTCTTCTTAGGACACTACCGGACCGGGCTGCCGGTACCGTTCGGAGAAGAATCTCAGTTGCCGTCGTCGACCCCGACCGGCACGGAAGCCCCCTTCGGTCCCACCACAGAGCCGTGTGGGAACATCGTCGCTCATTCGGACGACACCGGGCTACCGGACCCGGACGGCGGCGGCGGCGAGCGCTAACGCCCGGACCTCGACGGGGCCGACCGACAGCAGCCGCGCGAGCCGGCCCGGAGCGGCGTCGGCGCCGGCGATGGCGACGACGGCGCTGCCGACCCGGACTTCGGTGGTCAGCCCGGCAGCCGCGAGTGCCGACGGCAGCGCCAGTCCCTCCTCGGGCGTCGCCGACAGCACCGAGACGCAGGCCAGCACCGACGGTACCTGCACGCGGAGGCGGTCGTCGTCGGTCGTCACCGCGATGTCAACCCCGTCGACCGTCACCGAGAGGTTCGCCTCCAGGTCTAGTCCCGGCCGCTCGCGGACGCGTTCGACGACGGCGGCCAGGTCGGCCGGCGTCCCGGTCGACACGCTCACTCTCGCTCTTCGGTCGTGATGGTGAGGGTGCCGTCGACCTCCCAGTGGGCGTGGTCGGCGTCGTCGCCGGCCTTGCTCGGCACCAGTACTTCCATGTCGTCGAACTCGTAAGTGATGACCGCGCCGCGGCCGGTCAGCCGGTCGTAGAGGCTGATGGCCAGTTCCGGCCAACTGGTCGTCTCCTCGACGCGCTCCTCGGGAGCGGTATCGGCGTCGCTCATACGTCCCCTCTTCGCGGTTCCGGGACATATGTTTTTTCCACGGGGAAATCCACGCGGCCGTGGCGGCGGCCTCACCGCCGGACCCGCTCGACCGCCGCCCGGAACTGCCGGTCGCCGCGCAACAGGTGGCCGGCGGCCTCGCCGACCAGCGCCAGCCCGGCCGCCAGCGCCACGACCGCGGCGGGCTCCAGCGTCGACGCCACCCCGACACCCCCGGCGAGCAGGCCGGCGGCGACGCCGACGACGGCCGACTGCCCCGGCGTCTCACAGAACGCCACGTCCATGCCGGTCCCTCGGGCCCGAGGCACTTCCTCCCGTCGGCGGGGTCGTCGGTGGCCGCCCGCATCGTCCGTGTCGTCTGTCGCCTACACAGCTGCGATTCAGGCCGTCGTCTTCAGCTCCAGCAGGTAGCTGAAGGGGTCCTCGACGTAGACGGCCGGCGCCCGCCCGGTCGCACCCAGGGGAGCGTCCAGCTCCATCTCGACGTCGACGCCGGCCGCCGACAGCCGCTCGACGACGGCCTCGCGGTCGGCCTCGACCCGCAGCGCGAGATGGTTGAACCCGTCGCCCGACGGCGGCTCGAAGGCGTCGGTCGGCCACAGGTGAACGACGGCGCCCGACGTCAGCCGGACGTCGAAGAACGACTGCTCGCCGTCGCGGTAGCGGTCCAGCCCCTCGACGGCGAACCCGAGCCGGTCGCCGTAGAACTCCGTCGCCTCGTCGATGCCGTCCGCCGGGACGCGCAGGTTGACGTGGTCGATGGCCGCGACGTCCATGTCCGGCCGTGGGCCGGCGGTGACAAAACGACGGCGGTCAGTCGCCGGCGCCGGCCGCCGGCTCCTCATCGGGGAAGGCGGCGCGGCCGATGACCCCGGCGGCGTCCTCGAGGAGCCCCCGCAGCGCCCGCCGCCGGCCGACGAACAACCCGACCGCGAGGACGACGTAGACGGCGCTGTACGACAGCAGCAGCTCGTACGAGGACAGCGGCAGGACGACGTCCTGGACGACGAGGAACTCGAAGAACACCTGCGAGCAGAACAGCAGGAGGATGACGAGCGCCTCCCGGACGGAGATCTTGAAGTCCACGAGCACGGCAATGGCGAACAGCGACTGGGCGGCGGTCAGCCATATCTCGGCCGACTGCTTCTGGTCGAACGGTAGCGCGCCGTACCGGCCCAGCGCCAGCGAGTAGACGACGACGAGCGTCCCGATGAGCAGCGTCCACTGGTTGAGCTTCGAGGAGATGAGCGCGTTGAACCCCGCCGTCGAGCGGGCCTTGTTCACCAGATAGAGGACGACGATGAGCTCCGGCGCCTCGGAGGCCAGCGGCGCGACCCACTGGATCATGAAGAACGGCGGCACGCCGGCGGCGGTGCCGAGCTCCTCGAGACCGTGGGCGAACGGCTCGACGGCGATGAATATCAACAGCCCGGAGTAAACGAAGAGGGCGACGACGGTCGCGATCCGCCGGGGTTTCGGGAGCGTCTGGAGGTAGGCGGGGACGCCGACGTGATGGGAATCGGGGTCGACGTCGCCGCGCAACACGACCAGGATGTAGGCGACGTAGAGCCCGACGAGCACGAACAGGTCGAGGGCGTCGATGCCGCCGCCGAGGGGGACGAGAAACGCCCACCCGGTCGCCGCCAGCAGGAACACCACCTCGAGGCCGATGTCCCGGTCGAGGCTGACGGCGTCGGCGAGGAAGCCGGGTCGCTCGACGACCGCCGGGTCGTCGCCGGCGCCCGCCCGGTAGACGGTGAACAGCGCGATGCCGGCCCAGCCGATGCCGATGAGGATGCGGTTGGCGCCGGTCATGTTGGCGACGGCGAGGTTGCCGGCCTCGGCGCCCCAGCACCGCGATGGCGAACGACCGGGGGACGTCCTTCTCGGCCGTCTCGGCGCCCCACGCGAGCAGAAACGACGCCCCGAGGACGGCGACGCCACTGAGCAGCACGATCCCGCCCGTCGGCATCGCCGCGATGCTCGCCGGCGGCTCGTAACCGGCCAGCAGTGCCGGCAGCGCGGTCTCGAGAAGCCAGACGGCGACCCACGGGAGCGTGAGTGCGATCGCGGCCGCGAGTGCGTTCAGCGAGCGTCGTCTCATGACGGGGTACCTCTACCGGGACGTTTCGGCCCCGCGTAGTAGCCCTTTCGGGTTCGGCCTACCCGTCGGCGCCGAAGAGAGCGTCGGTGTCGACCTCGTGTCCGTGGTCGGCCGGGAAGACGGCGTCGCGGTCCCCCCGGTCGCGACGTCCAGCGCCCGCCCGTCCGGGGAAGTGTCGACGCGCCGCCGCAGGAGGTCGGCGGGGCCGGGATCGGCGGGGTAGCCGCTACGGCGGAACCGCTCGTTTCAGGTGGTCGTACCGGCGGTAGGACGCGCCGGCAGGAAAGCGCCGCGATCAGTCGTCGACGGGTGTCTCGGCGTCGGCCACCTCGCCGGCGCCGGCGCCGGCCCCGGCCGGCGGGGCCTCCGGCCCGGTGAGGTCGGCGCCGCGCCACCGGCCCCGGGCGTACCAGAGGTAGCCGATGGCGGCGCCGGCGACGTTCGAGACGGTGAACGCCAGCCACACCCCCTCGTAGCCGAGCGGGCCGGAGGCGACCCACGCGAACGGCACCCGGATGGCCCCGAGGACGGCGATGGAGACGACCGCGGCCGTCAGGGTGCGGCCAGCGCCCCGGAAGCCGCCCTTGTAGGCGTGGAAGACGCCGGTGAAGCCGAACGTCGGCGCGACGTACCGGAGGAACAGCCGGCCGACCTCGACCACCTCGGGGTCGTCGGAGAAGATCGCCACGATGTCGGCCGCCAGCAGCCAGACGACGACCGCCGGCGCCGATGTTCTGGCCGGCCATCGTCTCGACGCCCCGGCCGACCGCGATGGCCGGCAGGAAGATGACCGAGAACATCCGAACGCCGACGCCGTAGGCCGCGACCACCGCCGTCGGGAACGCCCCGACGATGAGCAACATCAGGTTGACGGCGACGGCGGTACCGGTGCCCTCGACGGAGGTCGGCACGCCGACCCGCAGCAGCTTCCGTAGGAACCCGGGGTCGGGCCGCATCTGCGCGAGATGGATCTCGACGCCCCGGACGCCGCCGAACATCACGCCCAGGCCGATGACGGTCGCCAGCGCCCGCGAGAACACCGTCGCGTAGGCGGCGCCGACGACGCCCAACTCGGGGAACGGCCCCCACCCGAAGATGAGAAACGGGTCCAGCACGAGGTTGACCACCACCGTCACCAACATCACGAGCATCGGCGTGATGGTGTCGCCGTATCCCCGCATCAGCGACATGAACACGAAGAACGCGAACACGAACACCATCCCGAGCGAGACGATCTCGAGGTAGGCGGTCGCGCCGTCCAGCACCGCCCCGGAGGCGCCCAGGAACGCGAGGATGTCGCCGACCGCGAGGTAGCCGAACGCGCCCAGGAGCAGCGAGCCGACGACCGCGAACGTGACCGTCTGGGAGGCGGCGAACTCCGCGCGGGCCTCCTCGCCCGCTCCGACGTGCTGGGCGACGAGGATGCTGCCGGCGATGGCGACGCCCAGCCCCAGGGAGATGATGAAGAAGACGACCGGGAACGCGAAGCTGATGGCCGCCAGCGCCTCCGTGCTGTAGCGGCCCAGCCAGATCGTGTCGACCAGGTTGTACGCCGTCTGCAGCAGGTTCGTGACGACGATCGGCAGCGAGAGGTAGAACAGCGGCCGGGCGATGTCGCCCTCCGTGAGGTCGAACTCCTCGCGGCTCTTGAACACGGCGCCGGCCCGCTCGCGCAGCGCCGCCGCGACCCGCCGGAGCGGCGACCGGCTCATCGATACACCCGGAGGACCATCGCGTGCGTGGAGGGCGACCCGCCACGCTCGGGGGCCGACGTGGCGGCGGCTGGAGGACTCATCACACAGTATGTAGCTGACCAGTCGGTCAAAAGGGTTGTGTGGCCGTGATAGCGTTCCGCGCGGTCGTCTGGCGGGACGGCGCAGCCGTCGGCGGCTCACCTGCTCGGCACCGTCGAGTACCTCGAAGCACACCGCGACGGCGACCGCGGCGTCGAGAGGTTCGAGCTCGCCGGCTGACTCACTCGGCCCGCCAGGTTTCGAGCCGCCGTGACAGCGCCGACCGGAGCGCCTCGCGGTTGGCGGCCGTCTCTCGGTGCAGCAGCCGGCCGTGGTGTCGCCGGAACACCGCCTCGAAGAGCCGCTCGAAGGCCTCGGTGCCGTCGGCGACCCGCTCCAGCAGCTCGTCGGTCGCGAGCCGCTCAGCCAGCGTCGCGGCGTCGGCCTCGAACGGCTCGGGATCGTAATCGAGCTCCAGCTCCGGATTCGGGAGCCTCGCCCGGTCGCCGGTCTTGTTCCGGACGACGATGCCGGCCGCGGGACCGTCGTACCACGCCGACTCCGGAACCGCGTCGGGGTCGGCGTCGAAGTCGACCGCCCGGACCTCGCGGTCGGCGACGGGGACCGTTTCCAGCCCCAGCCGATCGTAGATCCCGTCGACGGCGTCCGGCGACAGCGGCGTTCCCGCCTCGAGGACGGCCAGCCCGAGCGCCGGCGGCGTCTCCGCGAGGTCGTACGGGACGGCCCGCCGGTAGGTGGCTTCGGCGACGAAGGTGACCGTCTCGACGTCGTCGACGGCGGCCCGCAGCGCCCCGCGGTCGAGCGTCTCCCGGACGTGTCGGACGGCGCTGCGGTACCGCGGTGGGACCGTCTCGAGGGTGCGTCGGTCGTCGCCGAACTCCAGGCGGCCGGACGAGCGGAGCCGGAACCGGAGGCGGCCGCCGTCGATCAGCTCCTGCACCCAGAGGTGTCCGGACTCGAACGACCCGACGTCGTCGACGTGCGGCAGACGGTACGACTCCACGACCGTTCCTCGGTGGCCGGCCACTTGACTTCCCGCCACAATCTAAGCGGGCAGCCGTCGAACTCCGCCACATGAGCGACGGCCGGGCCGCGACCGGCCGGTCGAGGTGTTCGCGAGGGGGACGCTGGCGCCACGCTCGACGTCTCCGTCGTACGAGGAGCCGAAGGCAGCGGTACTGTCGGTCGTGGACGAGCGGGCTGACGACGTCGTCGCCGGCAGCGCAGGCGGCGAGCGGGGCGATAAAGTGTAGCGTCGCGGGCGCCCGCGGCCGCGAAGCTGTTCGCTCGCTGCCGGGTCCGTACATCGTCGGACGGAAATCGGCGTGTGAACGTCTCACGAGCCAGCACAACGGTTAATACGAGTCCGATTGGAACTGCAATCCGAACGGAGGCCCCTGGCATGACCACCACTCTCACCCCGACGTGTCCGGCCGCCATCGAGCGGTGCGTCGCGGGGGCGAACAGGTGGTCGACCGCCTCCATCGCGCTCGCGATTCGCGCCACGTAACCGGCTCCCGGTTCGGTGGCGCGACGGCATCCTCCGACCGTCGGAGGGTCCCCTCGCGGGCGCGTCCCGCCTTCCTGCGCCGCCGACACCCGACAGCCGACAGCTGACAGCCGTCCGGTCGTCGTTCGCGTCGTCCGGACGGTCGCGCGCGTCGCCGAGTGACGACGCTCCCCCCGACAGCCGCCGGTATCGCCACGCGACGCGGGTTCGACTCCCGCCGGGGGGCGTATGCTCGATCCAGTCCACAAGCTGACCGTCTCGGTCCGGGTACCCCGTGGCGCCGCCGGCGACGTGGCCGGTGGCGTCCGCGGCGTCGTCGGTGACGTCGCCGGCGTCGACGATGTCGAGGTCCACGACCTCGAGAGCGTCCGCCCGGACGCCCTGGACCTGTACGTCGACGCCCGGGTGGCCGTCGCGTTCGCCGACGACGCCGACGACCCGGTCGCACGGCTCCGGGGCGGCTTCGGCGTCCTCGAGGCGGCGGTCGATTGATACCGACTGCCGTGGTTCGTCACCGCCGCGTCGACCCGACGCGGTGGCGTGGTGCCCGAGGCAACGCCGTCCGGCGCCCCACGAGGGAACTCACAGCAGCCGGTACGACGATTCCGTGTCGGTGGGGCCACGCGGGTTCGACTCCCGGCGGAACCCTGGGGCGACACGCCCCGTGACTTACTGGTATCACGAAAGCGACGACGCCGGTGCGGCGGCCCCTCTTCGTGTGCCGTCCGGACGACGGGCCGGGTCGAGGCTCTGCGGCGCTCGGTCGCAACCGGCGCCGTTCGGCCCCGACTCGGCAAGAACACGGCGGTGCAAAGCATTTATATGTGGAGTAGGCAAACCACATAAGTATAATGCCAGGGCCCACCCGTCAGCGAGAGCGCACCAGCGAGGACGAAACCGAGAGCGAGGAGGAAACGGGCTGTCCGGAGTGCGAGTCGGAATCGCTGGTCAGAAGCGGCGACGGGGGCGAACTCGTCTGCGAGGACTGCGGGCTCGTCATCGAGGAAGAACACATCGACCGCGGGCCGGAGTGGCGGGCGTTCAACCACTCCGAACGGCAATCGAAGTCTCGGGTGGGGGCGCCGACGACCCAGACGATGCACGACAAGGGGTTGACCACCCAAATCGACTGGAAGGACAAAGACGCCTACGGTCGGTCGATTTCCTCCGAGAAGCGCTCGCAGATGCACCGCCTGCGGAAGTGGCAGGAGCGCATCCGCACCAAGGACGCCGGCGAGCGCAACCTCCAGTTCGCACTCAGCGAAATCGACCGGATGTCATCGGCGCTGGGCGTCCCTCGCTCCGTTCGGGAGGTGGCGTCGGTCATCTACCGGCGGGCGCTGGACGACGACCTCATCCGGGGCCGCTCCATCGAAGGCGTCGCCACTGCCGCACTCTATGCGGCCTGCCGACAGGAAGGCATCCCCCGCTCGCTCGACGAGGTGGCCGAGGTGGCCCGCGTCGAGCAGAAGGAGATCGGCCGCACCTACCGCTACATCGCCCAGGAGCTGTCGCTGGGGCTCGAGCCGGTCGATCCCGTCCAGTACGTGCCGCGGTTCTGCTCGGAGCTCGGCCTCAGCGAGGAGGTCGAACAGAAGACCCGCGAGATAATCGAGGTGACCGCCGAGAAGGGGATGCTGTCCGGGAAATCGCCGACCGGCTACGCCGCCGCCGCCATCTACGCGGCGTCGCTGCTGTGCAACGAGAAGAAAACCCAGCGGGAGGTCGCCGACGTCGCCCAAGTGACGGAGGTCACCATCCGCAATCGGTACCAGGAGCAGATCGAGGCGCTCGGCATCCACTGATACTGCCGGCTGTAACTACGTGAAGCGGTCCTGCCCGGAAAGTGAGGTTCTGGACGGTCAACCCCATACTGCTGAGAAATCTTGGAAGCGATTACAGCCAGCAGTATGACGCGGCTCGTACCCTATCGTGACGGTCGCTACCGCCGCGGCGACGGCCGCTATCGTCTGGGGTCGGCCGAAACCGTCGCGCCGTTTTCCGTGATTCCCGTACCGTTAACACGGTGTGGCGCCAATCTCGGGGTATGACAGTCTCCGAAACCGTCGCCGAGAGCGAGCTATCGGTCGAGACCGACCTGCTGGCGGGGCTGGAGTCGTACGTGACGACGGCCGGGGCCCGGGAGGAGCGCTTCGACGTCGAGGCGCCGTTCAGCGGCGCGGTCATCGGTCGGCTGCCGGCCTGCGACCCCGACGACGTCGAGGAGGCCTTCACCCGTGCCGACCACGCACAGACGGCGTGGGCCGACCGCTCCGTCGAGGAGCGCGCCGCGGTGTTCAAACGCTACCACGACCTGGTCATCGAGCACTGCGAGGAGCTGCTGGATCTCATCCAGGTCGAGAGCGGGAAGGCCCGTCGGCACGCGTACGAGGAGGTGCTCGACGTGGCCATCACCGCCCGCCACTACGCATATCGGGCGGCCGACTACCTCGAAAGCGAATCTCGCGAGGCCGCCGTCCCGGGGCTGACCGAGACGACCGTCCACCACCACCCCGTCGGCGTCGTCGGCATCATCTCGCCGTGGAACTACCCCCTGTCGCTGAGCTGCTCCGGGAAGCCGGCCTGCCGCGGGACGCCTTCCAGGTGGTCACCGGCTTCGGTGAACCGCTCGGGGAGCCGCTCGTGGCCGACGCCGACTACGTCTGCTTCACCGGCTCGGGCGCGACAGGCCGTGTCGTCGCCGGCCAGGCCGGCCAGCACCTCACCGACTGTTCGCTGGAGCTGGGCGGAAAAAATCCCGGGATCATCTGTGCCGACGCCGACGTCGACCGGGCCGTCGAGGGGCTCATCCGGGGCTGTTTCACCAACGCCGGCCAGCTGTGCATCTCCCTGGAGCGGCTCTACATCTACGAGGACGTCTACGACCGGTTCCTCGAGCGGTTCGTCGACGCCGTCGAGTCGATGCGACTCGGCACCGACTACAGCCACGACGTCGACATGGGGAGTCTCGTCTCCGAACGACAGCTGGAGAAGGTGACCGACCACGTCGAGGAGGCAAAGGCCGAGGGCGCGACGGTGCTGACCGGCGGCACCGCCCGCCCCGACCTGGGGCCGTACTTCTACGAGCCGACCGTCCTGACGGACGTCGACGAGTCGATGGCGCTGTGTACCGAGGAGACGTTCGGCCCCGTCGTCGGCATCTACGAGTGGAGCGACACCGACGACGTCGTCGAGCGGGCCAACGACTCCGACTACGGGCTGAACGCCTCGATCTGGACGGAAGACGTCGACCGCGGCAAGGAGATGGCGACGCGGGTCGAGACCGGCACGGTCAATATCAACGAGTCCTACGCGGCCGCCTGGGTGACGCTGGACGCGCCGATGGGCGGCATGAAGGACTCCGGTATCGGCCGCCGCCACGGCGAGTACGGCTTCATGAAGTACACCGAGTCCCAGACCGTCGCCGTCCAAAAGCGCCTTGCGATGGACGCTCCGCCGGGAATGCCGTACTGGCTGTACGCGAAGGTCATGAACGGGGCGCTGAAGCTCCAGCGCAAAATCCCCGGCATGCGGTAGGCCTCGGACACGTCGGACACGTCGGACTGGTCCGTGGTTCCCACGATATAATTTCAGCTCGCTCTCCGTTCGTCCGGTGGTCAGTCCTCACTCCAGTCGGAGGCCTTACGCGAAAGCCAGTAGTATCCTGACACGAGGACGACGGAGACGAGACCGACGACCGAAAGCAGTACCGGTTCCTCGGAGACCGAGATCCCGTCGGTCATCGAGACGTAGAACGCGTACCCGACGGTCGCATAGAGCATGGCCACGAATCCGACCAGCGCACCCGACTGGATGACACGATCGTACCACTCGTCGATCCGAGCCCGACCGCGCTCCGACCGCCGGTTGTACCTGAGATTCAGGCCGATCAGCGCCCCGACGACGGGCAACAAGCCGTACATCCGGACGTCGCCGAGCGCGACCTGCAGCGCGACGCCACCTGCCAGAAACGCGGCGAGCAGGACGATGTTGTGTCGGAGTGGGTGAAGTTTCATGCTTGTTACCGCTCGTCCGTGTATGATGGGCTCCGGAGTGAAAGATCCCCAACCTTACCTTCCATTTCCCCCTGACGGCTTCGACTTCGAGGCCATGTCGTCGATCGAAGCGAACGAGGTGACAGCCTCAGAATCGGGGTCATCACATCGGTTCTTCCAGAATGATGGTCTGTTCGCGACCGGGCCCGACCCCGACGGCGTAGATGGGGGCGTCGACCTCGTCTGCGATGTACGCCAGGTACGCCCGTGCATTCTCGGGGATGGCGTCGTAGCCGCTGGCGGCGACGGCTCCCCAATCGACGTCCGGCCAGCCGTCGAACGCGCGGAAGGTGGGTTCGCAGTCGGCCCACCGTTCGGTCGTGGTCGGCATCGTCGGGCGTTCCGTTCTGTCCAGCGTGTAGGCGTGACCGACCTTCACCCGGTCGAGGCCGGCGAGGACGTCGATGTGGTTGACCGCGAGACCCGTGAAGCCGCTGGCGCGGGCGGCGTGGCGGAGCATTGGGACGTCGAGCCAGCCGACCCGCCGGGGGCGGCCGGTGACGGTGCCGTACTCGCCGCCAGCCTCGCGGATGTGGTCGGCCAGCTCCTCCTCGGTAGGGTCGCCGTTACCGTCGTAGCCGGGGGTATCCCCCTCGACGCCGGCCAGCTCCGTCGGCATCGGGCCGCTGCCGACCCGCGAGAGGTAAGCTTTCACGACGCCGACGACCTCGCCGTCGCCGACGACGGCCGGCCCGACGCCGGCCCCGACGGCGGCGCCGCCGGCGGTCGGGTTCGAGGAGGTGACGTACGGATAGTTGCCGTGGTCGATGTCGAGGACCGTCCCCTGGGCGCCCTCGAACATCACGGCCGCGCCGTCGTCGATGCGGTCGGCGAGGAAGGTGCCGGCGTCGACCAACATTCCCTCCTCGCGGAGCCGACGGCCGTAGTCGCCGTACTCCTCGTAGAGGGCCTCGAGGTCGAACGCCTCGCCGGCCTCGACGCCGAAGACCTCCTCGGCGAGGGCGCGCTTCTGCGGGACGACGTATTCCAGCCGGTCCCGGAGGATCTCGGGGTCGGCGAGCTCGCCGGCCCGAATTCCACGGCGGCCGGCCTTGTCCTCGTAGGTAGGGCCGATGCCGCGGCCGGTGGTGCCGACCTCGCTGTCGGTTTCGCTTTTGACCTCCTCCTCGATGCCGTCCAGTACCCTGTGGTACGGGAAGATGACGTGGGCTCGGCGGGCGACCAGGACGTTGGGGTCCAGCCCCCGCTCACGCAGTGCGTCGAGTTCCTCGAACAGCGTCCCCGGGTTCACGACGCAGCCGTTGCCGAGGACGTTCGTCTTCCCTCGGACCGCTCCCGACGGCACCAGCGAGAGCTTGTACTCCTGGCCGTCGCGGACGACGGTGTGGCCGGCGTTGTCGCCGCCCTGGTACCGCACGACGACGTCGGCGGCGTCGCCGTAAACGTCGACGATGCCGCCCTTCCCCTCGTCGCCGAGTTGCGAACCGACGATCGTTACGGTCATCGGCGCGACGTACCGACCAGCGGGGTAAACAGATTTCGATACCGGCCGCCCCGGTGCCGCGATGCCGCGTCCAGCCCGGAGCGACCGGCCAGCGCGCCGTCGACCGCCACGATCTGCGGTTCGTGTGTCGCGGTCACAAGGGCTATATGTCCTCCCCCCGAACTACTCGGGAGCAGCGATGCACCGACGCTCGACGGGTAAGACAGACAACAACATTTAAATCGGGTAAACACAAGTTAACAAGTGCCATGATAGATCGACTTGAGAAGGAAGTAGACATGCTGGAGCGCCATCTACAGGTGCTGCGGATGGTGATCGAAAACGAGCCGATCGGCATCGTCAAGATGTCGAACGAGACGGGGTACCCACACCACAAAGTCCGCTACTCGCTTCGCGTCCTCGAGGAGGAAAACCTCATCGAGCCGTCGAGCCAGGGCGCCATCACGACGGAAGACACCGCGGGGTTCGTCAGCGACCTCGACGCGGACCTCGACGAGATCGTCGAGAAGCTCGAGGGAATGAAAATCGACGAAGTCCCCGAGATCGAAGGCTAAGGATAAGGCTGAAACTGAGGCTCGTTCTGCGCTCGCGTTCGGTCGATCCCGGGGGGGTTCACAGTTCGGGTAGCGTCATGTACAGCGACGACTCCCGGCCCTCGACCAGACAGAGGTGGAAGCCGTTCTTCCGGGCGAGGCTGACGAAACTCCGGTACCGCCCGCGGCTCAGAAGGCTCCCGGACGTGGCCTCCCGCGCCAGCTCCGTGGCGCCGGCCTCGAAGTAGCTGGCGGTGACCACGAAGGCGGCGGCGACGGTGTCATTGACCGCACAGAAATCCGAGACGTCCGTCACCAGCGGCTCGACGGCGGCGGCGCCGGTCGGCTCGCGGCCCTCTTCGAGCGTCGCCACGACGAGCGGCTCGCCCTCCCGGTCGCGGACGACGACGTCGAAGGTCACCTCGCGGCGCTCGTCGCCGTCGTCGACGGCCACCGTCTCGTCGAAGAACGCCCGGTCGACGTCCGGAATCGCGTCGTAGAGGTGCCGCATCGCGTCCGCCCCAGGAACGGCTCGTACGGCTCGCCGCCGACCGTCGCGCCCGCGGCGTCGAAGCGGGTGTGTCGCTCCAGCTCGACGTTGGCGGCCAGCGCGTTCCGGTCGGTCCGTCCCTGGTGGACGTCCTCCAGGGTCGGCCCGCCGCGGGTCCCCTCGCGGACGAACAGCGTCGTCTTCGACAGCGCCTCCGTCGGCGACAGCGACGGCCCTGCGGTCCCCGACGACGCGCCACCGCCGTCGTCGTCGCCCTCCAGCGCCGCGACCCGGCGCTCGAGCCGCTCCTGGGTCTCCCGGAGTCGTCGCAGCTCCGCGCGGACCTCCCCGAGGGCGGCGTTGGCCGCCGCGTCGGTGCCGCCCGACCGCGTGGAGGCCGTCCCGACGCCGCTCGCCTCCCCGGCCTCGGCCCCGCGGGAGCCCGCGTCCCCGGTCGTCGGTTCGGTCTCGTCCGTCTCGACGGCGCCGTGGTCCGGGTCGCCGGTCCCGACCCGGTCGTTTCTCCCGGTCGTTTCCGAGCCCGCGACGTCGTCCGCCTCGACCGCCGACGCGGTCGCCCCGGCGTCGGCCGCGCCGCCGGGGCGGTCGGTCCGGTCGGGGTCCAGCGACGGAATGCCCCGGAGTTCGTCGTCCGGCTCGGCCGCCGGGGAGTCACCAGTTCCGACCCCGTCATCGTTGTCCGCCGCCGGTCCGGTTGCGGGCGTGTCGTCGCCGGTCGCCGCCGGTTCGGTCGCGGGCGTGTCGGCGGACGTCGCCGGCGTGTCGTCGGATATTGCCGTCTCGCCCGGCCCCGAAATGGTGCCGTCCGTTCCGCCGACGTTCTGGTCTGCCCCACCGATATTATCGTCCGTCCCGCCGACGTCCCGGTCGGCCCCGGTGGCCGCGGCCGACCCCGTCGGTTCCGGCGAGGACGGGAGTTCGACCGCCGGAAGGTCGGCGGCGACGACGCTGTAGATGCCAACCTCGTTTTTCGTCTTGCTCTCGGCCTCCTCGCCGGTGACCGGCTCGCCGGTCGCGCCGAGGTAGGCGGCGTACGACGGCTCGCCGTCGTCGTAGACGACGTAGTAGTCGCCGGAAAGGACGTTCTCGGCGAGCTCGAGGTAGCCGGTGAACCCGCCCGAGGACAGCGTCTCGTTGACCGTCGCGACCGGGGTGTCGTCGCTGAAGTACTCGCCGCGGACCTCCCCGCCGAGGGCGAGCATCGGTGCCAGCCGGGCGGCGGCCGCCGACGCCTCGTGCCGCCGGCCGCCGGTCGGGTCGAAGCCGTCGAGGTCGGTCGCCGTCGGTGCCGTCTCGAACCCCGCGACGACGGCGACGGCCTCACCGTCGGCGACGAACAGCCAGTCGCCGTCCGACTCGACGGCGCCGCTGAACCCGCGCCGTCCCAGCCGGGCCAACCCGTCGGCACCGCCGTCGAACGGCGAGTGATTAAAAAGTGCAAGGCGAAAGCCTCGCCCTTCAGGGCGGGGATGAAGCCGACAAGTTTGAATCCATCTACATATGCTGCTCCGGCTGGATATTCCACGGGTAGCAGCTATCCGGACTATTATATAACTCAGACTACTCTGCTTACATATGGCGGATCAGGTCGTCACCCGCACACTCAAAGCGAGTGTCAGCAACCACTCGCAAGTCGGTGACGATCTTGATTCGCATGGCTTCGCCGCATCAAAACTGTGGAATGTCGGCCGGTGGACGATCTCGCGTGTCTGGGACGCTATCGACCACATTCCCGACGCTGAGGAACTGTGTTCGTATCTCAAAACGCACGACCGCTACGCGGATTTGCACTCACAATCCAGTCAACGAGTTCTTCAGGAACTCGGAGAAGCATTCGTGTCATGGTACGAACAAGGCGACTCAGATGCAAACCCGCCCAGTTACCGCAAACATAGCGACACCCACCCACGCTCAACCGTCACGTGGAAAAATCAAGGCTTCAAACTCGACACGAAGTACGGCCGCGTTCGCCTCTCCAAAGGACGGAATATGAAGCCGTCTCCGTACGCCGCCGACTACATTCTTTGCGAACACCGACTCCAAACAGACGACAGTCAGACGCTCGCAGATGTTGGAACAGTCCAGACGGTGCGCGCCGTCTGGACTGGTGATGAGTGGGAACTGCATTTCGTCTGTAAGATGCGGGTTGACGCGCCCGATACGCCCGGTGAGAAGACCGCCGGTGTTGATCTCGGCATCTGCAATACGGCAGCTGTCTCCATCGGTGACGAGACACTGCTGTATCCGGGCAATGCGCTGAAAGAAGATGCCCACTACTTTCAACAAGAGGAATATGGCACGGAGGGCGAAGACGGCCCGAGTAACCACGCAGAGTGGGCGCGACGGAAGAAATCCCGACGACAAGACCACTTCCTGCACGCGCTCGCTGCCGACGTAGTGCAGCAGTGCGCAGAGCGTGATGTTGGACGGATTGCCGTTGGTCACCCCAAACACATTCGCGAGGATGAGGACTGGGGGCGGCACGGCAACAAGCGGTTGCACGACTGGGCGTTTGAAACGCTTCTCAGCCACATTGAGTACAAAGCTGAAGACCGTGGTATTAATGTGGAGCGTGTTGATGAAGCCCGGTTGAAGGCATCAAAGACGTGTTGTGAGTGTGGCACGGGAGCTGACTCCAACCGCGTGGAACGTGGACTATACATATGTGATGAGTGTGGGTTAGTTGCGAATAGTGATCTGAATGCGGCGGAGAATATGCGGGCGACGGTAACTCCGAATCCAGCGATGGATAGGAGTAACGGCTGTTTGGCGCAGCCATCGGTACGCCTGTTCGACAAATCCACGGGCAGAGTCCGCCCACAAGAACAGGTGGTACCGTGAACCACAATATCCCAATCCAGCGGCGCGGCGCCGTGGGAATCCACGCGCTTTAGCGCGGGGAGGATGTCAAGCGTACCGCCGTTCCTTCCAGGGGTTGGCGTCGACGGAGTAGCCGCGCTTCTCCCAGTAGCCCCGCTCCGGGTCGGTCAGGAACTCGACGCCCGAGACCCACTTGGCACCCTTGTAGGCGTACTTGTGGGGAGTGACGACCCGGAGTGGGCCGCCGTGGTCGGCCGGCAGCGGCTCGCCGTCCAGCTCCCAGGCGAACAGCACCTCCTCGCGGTCGCACTCCGACAGCGGGAGGTCCGTCATGTAGCCGTCGAAGGCATGGAACATCACGTGGACGGCGTCGCCGGCGACGCCGGCCCGCTCGGCCAGCCGCGGGAACGGGACGCCGTGGAACTCGCAGTCGAACCGCGACCAGCCGGTGACGCAGTGAAAATCCTGTCGCTGCCGTTCGGCGCCGAGCGTCTCGAGGTCCGGTAGCGACAGCGTCAGCGGCTCCTCGACGGCGCCCCACACCTCCAGCGTCGGGTCGTCGACGGACGGGGTGCTGCCCTTCGACAGCACGGGAAACCGACTGGTCTTCCGCTGTCCCGGCGGGAGCCGCTCGCCGCCGAACTCCGCGTGGAGGTCCGTCACGTCCTTCATGCCTCGGGCTACGGGTCTCGACCTCCCTATGGCTGTCGTTCGGCCGCCGCCGCGCTGAACGCTTCTGGAAAGATACTTTTGACGAACCGGATCACATCTTTGTCGGAACGAAAATTTCCCCGTCAAACTTTTGTACCCTATCCCCGAAACCGCAAACGTCCGATGCCGAAGGTACAACTGACTGTCCCGGAGCACCTCGAGATGCGAATCGCCCAGATGGTGGAAGACGGCGAGTTCGTCAGCCGGGAGGACGCCATCGAGGAACTGCTGTCGACCGGCCTCAGAGCATACAAGACGAGCGGCCCCATCGAGGACGAAGAACCCGGTATCGAAGACGACGGTATGATGGGGCACGACGACGAGTACGTCTTCTAACGGTTTTTCATGGCCCGCGATACGACGACGAACAGCGGCTGCGACGGCCGTACGCGGCGGCGTCCCGCGTAAGGCATAAACGTCCGCTTCCGGTACCACACGAACATGCACAAGGACGAACTCCTCGAGCTGCACGCGAAGATGGTATCGATCATGGAGCACTTCCGGGGAATGGACGACGTCGACGCCTCGGCATTCGACCCGTACGACGAGCTCGACGTGACGCCGGACGACGTCCACAAGTCCAAAAGCGAACACAAACACGCGGTGTTCGTCCTGGGCAACGGGCTGGCGAACGTGATGAGCGAGGACGAGTTCTCCGACGCCGGCCGCATCGGCAAGCGGATGGCGGAACTGGCCGACGACGCCGAGTCGAAGCTGTAGCGCTCGCACCGAACGGTTGACGTCCTCCCGGCCCTGAAGGGCGAGGACTCCTCCATGGAGTCATCCGAGACGGCTTCGCCGTCTCGTGAGTGAGCGGGACCTTCGGCCCCGCGAGCTACGAGGGAACTCCGTTCCCTCGGCGTGACGGGAGACCGGCGGTCTCCTGAACCATCGTGGGTCACAGGCCGTGCCGTCGGCCGTCCTCGACCGTCGAAGCCACACAGTCGGACCAACCGGGCGAGGACTGCTTTTTGCCTGCCGCCGCGACAGCATCGCCGCGACCCCGGGGACGCCCTCCTGGGAACGGTATGGTGGCTTTCGTCGCCCGGGCGGAACCCGATCCAACCGCCAGTTTTTGCCCTTGTTGGGTGGCTTACCGTCCGACGCCAGGAGTGATGACCATCGGGAGAGTGGAGCGAAAGCCTACGGCGCGTATCCCTGTCCTGAACGGCGAGGCCTTGCGCCCATCTTTCACGTAAGCTAAGACGGTGGGGGTCCAACGTACGGAAAATGGGACCGCCGCGGAGCGAGGAGTCGGTCGTCGAGCGAGCCCTGGTCAGCCGCGCGGTGCGGGTGCCGGACCCGCCGCGTCCCCGCGTCGTCCTGGCGGCCGCCGACGCTCCACGGACGTTCTGGGCGGCCCCCGACGAGGCGACCGTCGTCGGCGGCGGTGCCGCCGCGACGATCACCGCCGAGGGTACCGACCGGTTCGGGGCCGTCCGGACGGCCGCCGAGGAGCTGTTCTCCGCCGGCGACGTCCACGCCGGGGCGCTGTCGGCCCGGCCCCGGCTGTTCGGCGGCTTCTCGTTCCACGACGAGCACAGCGCCGTCGACACTTGGGCGGGCTACCCCGCCGCCGGGTTCGTCCTGCCGCGCGTGCAGCTCACCTACGACGACGACGCCGCCTGGCTGTCGGTCAACGCCGTCGACGCCGACGCCGCGGCCGTCGAGAAGCGGTTGGCGACCGCCCGCGAGCAGTTGCCCGCAGCCGCGCCGCCGGACGAGGAGCCGCCCGGCATCGACTCGCGGCACCGGACCACCTCGAAGGCCGCCTGGCGCCGCAGCGTCACCGCCGCCACCGACCGCATCGCTGCCGGCGAGCTCCGGAAGGTCGTCCTCGCGCAGGCGCTGGAGGCGCGGCTCCGACGCCCGCTGTCGGCGCCCGACGCCCTCGCCCGGCTCGGGGAGACCTACCCCGACTGCTTCCGGTTTCTCTTCGAGCCCGACGACGGCGAGGCGGGCTTCTTCGGCGCGACGCCCGAGCGGCTGCTCGGCCTCCGGGGTCGGACCGTCGAGACGGGCGCGCTGGCGGGGACGACCGGCCGCGGCGACACGCCCGAGGAGGACGAGTGGCTCGCCGCGGAGCTGCTCGACGACGAGAAGAACGTCCACGAACACGAGCTGGTGGCCGACGCCATCCGGGAGCAGCTGGCGCCGTACGCGGCGTCGGTCCGGACAGGCCGGCGCGGGATCCGCCGACTGGCGACCGTCCAGCACATCGAGACGCCGATGACCGCCGAGCTGGCCGACGACGAGCACGTGCTCACGCTGGTGGAGGCGCTACACCCGACGCCGGCCGTCGGCGGGCTGCCGCCGGGGGCGGCGCTTGAGGCCATCCGCGAGGCCGAGCCCTTCGAGCGCGGCTGGTACGCCGCCCCAGTCGGCTGGTTCGACGCCGCCGGCTACGGCTCCTTTGCGGTGGCGCTCCGGTCGGCGGTCGCCCGTGACGACGCCGCGACGCTGTTCGCCGGCGTCGGCGTCGTCGGCGACTCCGACCCCGACCGCGAGTGGGACGAAGTCCAGCTGAAGTACCGGCCGATCCTCGACGAGCTGGAGTGATGCACGTCAACAACCTCTGGGGGGAACTCGTCGCCGACGAGCTCGCGAAGGCCGGCGTCAAGGCGGCCGTTCTCGCCCCCGGGAGCCGGTCGACGCCGCTGACGGTCGCCCTGGCCGAACGCGACGACGTCGAGACGTTCTCGCATCTCGACGAGCGGTCGGCGGCGTTCTTCGCGCTCGGGCGGGCGAAGCGGACGGGCCGGCCGACGCCGCTGGTCTGCACCTCGGGGACGGCGGCGGCGAACTTCCACCCCGCCGTCGTCGAGGCCGACGCCGCCCGGGTGCCGATGGTACTGCTGACGGCCGACCGACCGCCGGAGCTGCGGGACAGCGGCGCCAACCAGACCGTCGACCAGGAGAAGCTGTACGGCGACGCGGTCCGGAGCTACCGGACGCTGCCGGAACCGGAGCCGGCCGCCCGGAAGCTGCGGTCGCTGCGGACGGCCGTCTCGCGGGCGGTCGGGACGGCGACCGGCGCCCACCCCGGGCCGGTCCACCTGAACGTGCCGCTGCGGAAGCCGCTGGAGCCGAACGCCGACGCCGAGGCGGCGCCGGCCGGCGTCCCGGCGGTAACCGTCTCCGAGACGTTCCTCGAAGCCAACCCGCTTGCAGCGACGGGCCGCGAGGGGCCGTTTGTCGAGGTGACGCGCGGTCGGAGCCGACTCGCCCAAGAGGACCGCGAGCGGCTGGTCGAGGCCGTCGAGGCGGCCGACGGCGGGCTCGTCGTCTGCGGACCGACCGACCGGCCGGCACCGGCCGGCGACGCGCTGGCCGACCTGGCGTCGGCGACGGGCTTTCCGGTGCTGGCGGACCCGCTGTCGGGCCATCGGTTCGGCCCGCTCGCCGAGGCGGGGCCGGTCTGCGGCGGCTACGACGCCTACCTGCCCGCCGTCGAGACGACGCCGGACGTCGTCGTCCGATTCGGCGCCTCGCCGACCTCGAAGCCGCTGCGGCAGTACCTCCGGGACACCGGCGCCCGGCAGTTCCTCGTCGACCCGGCGGGCGGCTGGCGGGAGGCGACGTTCGCCGCCACGGACCTCGTCGTCGCCGACGAGACGCGGCTGGCGGCGGCGCTGGCCGACGCCGTCGACCGCGAGCGCGGCGCCTTCGGCCGCCGGCTACTGGAGGCCGAAGCCGCCTACTGGAGGTTCGTCGACGGCGAGGAGCCCGAGGAGGGGGCGGTGCTGGCCGACGTCGCCGCGCTGGCGCCGGACCCCGCGACCGTGATGGTGTCGAACTCGATGCCGGTCCGGGACCTCGACCGGTTCGGCCGGCCCCGGGCGGCGAACCTGGCGGTACTCGGCAACCGCGGCGCCTCGGGCATCGACGGCGTCACCTCGACGGCGCTCGGCGCCGGGTCGGCCGTCGCGGAGCCGCTGGTGGCCGTCGTCGGCGACCTGGCGCAGTACCACGACACGAACGGCCTGCTGGCCGTCGAGCGGTTCGACCTCGACGCGACCGTCGTCTGTGTCAACAACGACGGCGGCGGCATCTTCCACCTGCTGCCCATCGAGGACCACGGGACGTTCGAGGAGTGGTTCCGGACGCCGCACGGGCTGGACTTCGAGCCGGCCGCCGAGCTACACGGCCTGGCGTTCGCTCGAACCGACGACCGCGAGCGGTTCCGGGAGCTGTTCGCCGAGTCGGTCGGAAGCGAGGGCGCGCAGGTGATCGAGTTCGTCGCCGACGGCCGGCGGAACCACGACGACCGGCGGGCGCTGGCCGAGCGGGTCGTCGACTCGGTCTGAGGGGTGAGGAGGGGTTTTTCCGCCGGCCGGCCCGAACGCCGGTATGGTCTCGGACCTGTTCGACGCCGACCGGTGGGAGCCGGTCACCGACGACTTCGACGACATCACCTACCACCGCGGTACCGACGTCGGCGCGGTCCGTATCGCCTTCGACCGCCCCGAGGTCCGCAACGCCTTCCGGCCGGAGACGATCGACGAGCTCCACGCGGCGCTGGACCACGCGAAGCGA
This sequence comes from Halobacteriales archaeon QS_8_69_73, assembly GCA_003022945.1. GTDB lineage: Archaea > Halobacteriota > Halobacteria > Halobacteriales > Haloarculaceae > Natronomonas. Next base: position 85,422 of record PXRZ01000072.1, read on the forward strand.
CAGACCGACGTCGGCTGCATCCTCCTGACCGGCAACGGCCCGTCGCCGAAGGACGGCGGCTGGGCGTTCTGCTCCGGCGGCGACCAGCGTATCCGCGGGGACGCCGGTTACGAGTACGAAGGCGATGACGAAGACGAAGATGCCGAATCGCAGGACGCCCCGCGGCTCCACGTTCTCGAGGTCCAGCGGCTCATCCGGCACGTCCCGAAGCCGGTCGTTGCCGTCGTCCCGGGGTGGGCCGTCGGCGGCGGCCACTCGCTGCATGTCGTCTGCGACATGACGCTGGCGAGCGCCGAGCACGCGAAGTTCCTCCAGACGGACCCCGACGTCGCCTCCTTCGACGCCGGCTTCGGGTCGGCGTACCTCGCCCGCCAGGTCGGCCAGAAGGTGGCCCGGGAGGTGTTCTTCCTCGGGAAGACGTACTCGGCGGAGGAGGCCGTCGAGATGGGGATGGTCAACGAGGCGGCCCCCCACGAGGAACTGGAGGCGACCGCCCTGGAGTGGGCCGAGGCCATCCTTTCGAAGTCGCCGATGGCGATCCGGATGCTGAAGTACGCCTTCAACATGGATTCCGACGGCCTGGTCGGCCAGCAGGTGTTCGCCGGTGAGGCGACCCGACTCGGCTACATGACCGACGAGGCCGCCGAGGGCCGACGGGCGTTCGTCGAGGACCGCGACCCCGACTTCGACGAGTTCGACTGGTATTACTGACGCGCCCGCACGAGTTCTGGCACTGAGTGTAGTTGAGTGGTAGCAGATGGTATCAGAGGGAAAGTCTTATACCCGTCGGGGGTGTAGTCGGAGGTACGATGAGCGATAACGACAGCGACTCGCCGGTGACGGCGGCGTTCGACCTGCAGCGCAGCGCGATCGAACAGACCCACGACGTCTTCGAGCGGACGGTGGAGTTCCAGCGCGACATCAACGAGCGGACCGTCGACGCCGTCGGTCCGGTCCGGGACGTTCAGGAACGGAGCAGCGACCTGGTGCGGACCGGCGTCGAGACATCGTTCGACGCCGTCGAGGCGGCGGTACCGGGCGACCAGGCCGTCGTCGCGGACCTCCGGGAGACGCTGATCGAGCAGCTCGACACGCTGGAAGAGACCCAAACCGACGCCCTCGAGGAGTTCGAGACGAACCTGGAGGACGGCGCGGAGTCGGTCGATGAGCTGTTCGAGGAGTTCCTCGAGACCGTCGACGAGCAGCTGGAGGCGCTGACCGACACCACCGACGACCTCGAGACGCAGGTCGCCGACGTCTACGACCAACTCGAGGAGGCCGTCGAGGACCTCCAGGACGAACTGGACGAGCAGAGCGAGGAGCTACAGGAGCGGTTCGAGGAGCAGCTCGAAGAGCTACAGGAGCGGATCGAAGAGCAGACGGAGACGCTGCAGGAGCAGGTCGACGACGTCACCGACCAGGTCGACGATCTCGAGGTCGACGTCGGCAGCGACGCCGACGACGAGACCGCGGCTTAGCCCTTCTACGCTCCCGCTTTCGGCGCCGAGCCGAGCCGGGATCGGCTTCCACGTACTTATATCGTCGCCGCCCCGAGAGTCGACGATGACGGAGTCGGTTTCCCGGACCCGTGCGTGGCTGATGGCGGCCCGGCCGCAGACGCTGCCGGCCGGGGCCGCGCCGGTCGTCGTCGGCACCGGGCTGGCGGTCGGCAACGGCGTCTTCGCCCCGCTGCCCGCCGTGTTCGCGCTCGTCGGGGCGCTGCTGCTGCAGGTCGGGACCAACTTCGCCAACGACTACCACGACGCCGTCCGCGGCGCCGACACCGACGACCGCGAGGGGTTCACCCGCGTGACCGCCGGTGGGCTCATCGAGCCGGCAGCGGTCAAGCGCGCGATGTACGCGACCTTCGGGCTGGCGGTCGTCAGCGGCGTCTACTTGGTCTACGTCGGCGGGGTTCCGATCCTCGTCGTCGGGCTGGCCTCGGTCGTCGCGGGGGTCACCTACACCGGCGGTCCGCTGCCGTACGGCTACCGTGGGCTCGGCGACCTCTTCGTGTTCGTCTTCTTCGGCCTCGTGGCCGTCGCCGGCACCTACTACGTCCAGGCGGCCGCCGGCGCCGGCGTCGTCCTGCCGGCCGGCCTCCCGCCGGGGACGCTGCCGACCCGGGCGGTCGTCGCCGGGCTCCCGGCGGCCGGTCTCTCGACGGCCATCCTCGTCGTCAACAACGTCCGCGACCGGGAGACGGACGCCGCCGCCGGCAAGCGAACGCTGGCGGTCATCCTCGGCTACCGGGCCAGCCGCCTCGAGTGGACGGCCCTGGTCGGGATGGCCTACGCCGTCCCGGTCATCTTCTGGCTCGACGGCTACCCGCCAGCCGTCCTGCTGCCGCTCGCGACCGCGCCGCTCGCGGCGGCCGTCGGTCGGACGATCTGGACCCGTTCCGACGGGGCGGCGCTGAACCCCGCCCTCGAACGCACCGGCAGGCTGCTGTTCGCCCACTCGGCCCTGTTCGCGGTCGGGCTCGCGGTATGAACGTCGAGCGCTTCTCGGTGCCGCTGTCGCGGCCGCTTTCGACCGCCGCCGGCACGGTCGACGAGCGGACGGGCTTTCTCGTCTGGGTCACCGTCGACGGCGCCGCCGGCGTCGGCGAGGCGACGCCACTGCCCGGCTGGACCGAACCGCTCGACGCCTGCGAGACGGCCCTGCGAGGAGTCTCCAACCCCGTCGCCACCCTCGACGACGGCACGCTCGCCGGCGCGCCGGCCGCCCGCCACGGCGTCTCGCTGGCCGTCCTCGATGCCCGGGCCCGGGCAGCCGACCGGCCGCTCTACCGCCACCTTGGCGGCGACGCCGACCGCGAGGCGGTGCCCGTCAACGCGACGATCGGCGACGCCGACCCCGGGGCGACCGCCGAGGCCGCCGTCCGCGCCGTCGACGCCGGCTTCCCGGCGGTGAAGCTGAAGGTCGGCGCGCGGCCGCTGTCGGCCGATCTCGACCGTCTCGAAGCGGTCCGGAAGCGGTGCCCGGACGTCGCGCTCCGGGCCGATGCCAACGGCGCCTGGACGCCGGCGACCGCCGAGCGTGCCCTCGAGGCGCTGGTCGAACTCGACGTGGCCTTCGTCGAGCAGCCGCTGGCCGCGGCGAATCTCGGGGGCCACGCCGCCCTGGCCGGCGGGCCGGTCGGCGTCGGCCTCGACGAGGGAGTCGTCGAACACGGCGCCGAGGCAGTTCTCAAGGCGGGTGCGGCCGACATCGTCGTCTGCAAGCCGATGGCCCTCGGCGGCGTCGACCGCGCCCGGACGGCGGCGGTCCGGGCGCGAGCCGCCGGCTGCGAGGCCGTCGTCACGACGACGATCGACGCCGCCGTCGCCCGCGCCGGCGCCGTCCACCTCGCGGCGTCGCTGCCGGACGTTCCGGCCTGCGGGCTGGCGACCGGCGGCCGCCTCGCCGACGACCTCTGGGACGACGTCGCGACGGTCGCCGACGGCGTGGTCCCGGTCCCGCAGGGCGACGGCAGCCTCCCGCCGGAGTGACCGCTCGTCGCCGGGGCGGTGTTCGGACAAGCACCGGCGAGCTGGTCTGTTCCTGCCGGGGGAACTAACTGAGTCCTGGCGGACTGAAAGGGCGAGGCGCTCTCGGCGAACCCGGACGTTCGCGGCGCCGTGCGCCGCGAGCTCGGGAGAGCGACGCTCTCCCGGTGACGCAAGCAGCGAGGGAGCCGTTGGCTCCCTCAGGCAGTCGGCGCACGGCGCCGACGACAGCGAGGGACCGAAGATCCCTCGGGCCGCTCGCGCGGCATCGCCGCGCGAGGACACTGCAGGCCGCCCCGCGGCCGAAGCGCGTCGTTCAGAAGATCTTCGATCTTCCGTGATCACGAAAATCTTCGATTTTCGGACGACAGCGAGTCGCGGGCAGCGAGGCGACGGAGTCGCCTCGGGCTGTGCGAGGCGGTGGAACCGCCTCGAATTCGCGGCGCGGAGCGCCGCGCATGGCCCGCGAGCAGAAGTCGAGAGCGCCGAGGGCTTTCTGGACCCCGGAATCGTTATCTGAACACCGCCGTCGCCGGATGGGAAAGCCAAATATACCTTCGGAATGAACGGGCCGGCGTTCATGCGGGACTGGCTCGCCGTCCGCGCCGACGCCACCCCGGAAGCGACGGCGCTGGCGGCCGCCGGCGACGTCGACGACGCGGCGACGTACGCGGACCTCGACCGCCGCGTCGAGACACTTGCCGGGCGGCTGGCGGCCCGCGGCATCGGCGTCGACGACCCGCTGGCCGTCTGCTCGGGCACTCGAGCGGCGTTCGTCGAGGTCATCCACGCCGCCCAGCGGCTCGGCGCCACGCTGGTCCCCGTCGACGCCCGGGCGACGGCCGCGGAGCTCGGCGTCCGGTTCGACCGCGTGTCGCCGGCGGCCGTCGTCTGCGAGGCGGCGACGGAGACGGCCGCCATCGAGGCCGCCGACGCGCCGGTGCTGTCGCTCGACGACCCGACGGCCGACGCCGAGCCGCTGTCGGCCGTCGATCCCGAGCCGTTCGACCTCCCGGAATGGGCCGTCGACGACCCCGTCGCGGTGCTGTTCACCTCCGGGACGACCGGCGACCCGAAGGGGGTCGTCCTCACGACGGCCAACGTCCTCGCCAGCGCGACGGCCTCGGCGTTCCGGCTCGGCCTGCTACCCGACGACTGCTGGCACGTCGCGCTGCCGATGTACCACACCGGCGGATTGGCACCGGTCTACCGGTCGGTGCTCTACGGGACGGCGCTGTCCGTCCAGCGGGATTTCGAGCCGGCGGCGACGCTGTCGGCGATGCGGGCCGCCGACGCCACCGGCGTCTCCCTCGTGCCGACGATGCTCGAGCGGCTCCTCGAGGCCGGGTCGCTGCCGGACCTCCGGGTCGTTCTGGTCGGCGGCGCCCCCTGCCCGCCGGACCTACTGGAGCGGGCCGACGACCGCGGCGTCCCCGTCGCGCCGACCTACGGGATGACGGAGGCGGCCTCGCAGATCGCGACCGCCCGGCCGTCGGTCGCCGCGGACCACCCCAACTCGGTCGGACACCCGTTGCTGTTCGCCGAACTGTCGGTGGTCGACGAAGCCGACGCGCGCTGTGCCCCCGGCGAGTCGGGCGAACTCGTCGTCGGCGGCGCCGTGGTGACGCCGGGCTACCTCGACGCGGACCGCACCGCCGAGGCGTTCTGCAGCGCCGGTCTCCGGACCGGCGACCGCGGTCACCGCGACGAGGCCGGCCGGGTGTACGTCGAGGGCCGGCTCGATGACACCATCGTCACCGGCGGCGAGAACGTCGACCCCGCGGAGGTGGCGACGGCGCTGCGGCGTCACGATGCCGTCGCCGACTGCGCCGTGGTCGGGCTCCCAGACGAAACGTGGGGCCAGCGGGTCGCGGCGCTGGTCATCGCCAACGAGGGGGCATCGGCGGCCGACCTCCGGGAGCACTGCCGGGGCCGGCTGGCCGACTTCAAGCGCCCCCGGACGGTCGACTTCGCCGCCGAACTGCCGCGGACCGCCTCCGGCACCGTCGACCGGGCAGCTGTCCGCCGGCAACTCGGTGCCGACGACTGACAGTTTTAATCCTCGGGACGCCGTAGCGGCGGCCGTGTGCACGCTGGTCGTCGCCTGGCGCGTCTTCGAGACGGCGCCGGTCTGTGTCGCCGCCAACCGCGACGAGTCCTTCGACCGGCCGGCGGCGCCGCCGTCGGTCCGCGAGGGCGACCCGGCCGTTCTCGCGCCCCGCGACGAGCGGGCCGGCGGCACCTGGCTCGGTTACAACGAGGCAGGCGTCCTCGCGGCGATCACCAACCGCTGGGCGGCCGGCGACGGCGACCGCTCCCGCGGGCACCTGGTCGACGAGGCACTGTCGGCGCGGACGGCCGTCGATGCCGCCGCCCGCGTCGACGACGAACTCGAGGCCCGCGACTACGCGCCGTTTCACCTGCTGGTGGCCGACGGCGACGCCTGCCGGCTCGTCGAGAACGGCGGGACCGACGACCCCCTCGACGGCCGCCGAACGCGGGTGCTGGCGGCGGGCGTCCACGTCGTCGTCAACGTCGGCGCCGACGGCGAGTGGTTCCGCCCGCCGGCCCGTCCGGACGCCGGCCGCCGGCAGGCCGACGCCGCCGACCGGCTCCGGGAGACGCTGCGGCCCCGCGACGGCGAGACGGCCGCCGACTGGACCGCCCGGGCCGGCGACGTCCTCGCCGATCACGAGTTCGGCGTCTGCGTCCACGGCGACGGCTTCGGCACCCGCTCGTCGTCGCTGGTCCGGCTCGGCGACGACCGCGTCTTCGCCTTCGCCGACGGCCCGCCCTGCCGGACGCCGTACGAGCGGGTCGACAATAGCATTTAACAGGCGCGACGGCCCAGGTTCCAGTAATGAGCACCGCCGCCGAGGACGAACTATCCGAAGTCGAACGCGAGGGACTGGAACTGATCCGGGAGACCGGCGGCATCCACCAGAGCGAGTTCTGGAAGGAGCTGGACGTCGACTCCCGGAAGGGAAGCCGCATCATCGACGGCCTCGAGGAGCGGGAGTTCGTCGAGCGCGAGGAGACCGTCTACGACGGCCACAACACCTACCTCGTCACGCCGATCCGCGACCCCCGTGACCTGGAGTTCTCGATGCTGATGGCCGGCGACATGCTCTCGCCGTTCGTCGGCGACGAGGAGGTCGACCCCCAGAGCGACGCCTTCTCGCAGTGGGTCATGAGCCTCGCCTACGAGGACTGAGCCGCCTCAACCCGGCGACGCGCCGCCAGCACCGCGGGCGAAAGTGCCGTCGCCACCGCGACCGCGCCGAAACCGGGGTCGCCGGCGCCGGTCTCGCCGCCTCCCGACCCGCCGTCGTCCCCGTCGGTCGTCGTCTCTCCATCATCCGTGGCCGTCTCGGACCCGTCGTCACCGCCGTCGGACGGCCCCGACCGACCGCCCGGCCCGACGAGACGACCCTGCTACCGCAACAGCGACGTCATCTCACACGAGACGACCGTCTGATCGCGCTGGGTGACGACCTCGACGGCCGTCCGGACGGTGCCGTTGCCGGGGCCGTCGTCCCGCGGGCGGGTCTCGATGACCTCGCTTTCGACGTGGATCGTGTCGCCGAGGTAAACCGGCTGCCGGAACCGCAGGTCGTCGATTCCGTAGAAGGCCACCAGCGCCTCCCGCTCCTCGGGGGACCGGGACTGCCACAGCAGGCCGGTCGCCGCAGAGACGACCAGCATGCCGTGGGCGATGCGCTCGCCGAACATCGACTCGTCCATCCGCTCGGCGTCGGTGTGGAGGTGGTTGAAGTCCCCGGAGACGCCGGCGAAGTTGGTCACGTCGGCCTCGGTGATGGTCCGGCCCTGCGTGACGGTCGTCTCGCCCTCCTCGACGTCGGCGAAGACGGACGGCGGGTCGGCGTCGTCGTCGCTCATCGGCCCTCGAACTCCGGTTCGCGGTCGGCGGTGAACGCCTCGGCGCCCTCGGAGGTGTCCTCCGTCGATAGCAGCAGGCCGAAGGCCTGCGACTCCATGCGAAGTCCGGCGTCGATGTCGGCGTCGCGGCCCTCGTCCATCACCTGCTTGGCCTTCCGCAGGGCGACCGGCGGCCCGGAGACGAGGTCGTCGACGAACTCCTCGACGGTCGTCCCGAATTCCGCCTCGGGGACGGCGCGGTTGATGAGCCCCCAGTCCTCGGCGGTGTCGGCGTCGATGCGGTTGCCCCGGAAGACGAGCTCCTTGGCGCGAGCCTCCGTCAGCATCCGGACGACCCGCTGGGTGCCGCCGCCGCCGGGGATTAGCCCGAGGTCGATCTCCGGGAAGCCGAACTCCGAGTCCGTCGTGGCGATCCGCAGGTCGCAGGCCAGCGCCAGCTCGTGGCCCCCACCGAGACAGTAGCCGTCGATCTTCGCGAGCGTCGGCCGGGGGAACTCCGCGACCGTCCGGAAGACCGGCGTCACCTCGACCTCGTGGGGGTCGACGCCCGCGAAGCCGGTGACGTCCGCCCCCGCCGAGAAGGCCCGGTCGCCGGCGCCCTCGAAGGTGACCGCCCGGACCGTCTCGAGGTCCGCCGTCTCCAGGACGTGGACGATCTCGTCCATCATGTCCCGGTTGAGGGCGTTCAGCCGCTCGGTCCGGTCGAGCGTCACCGTCAGCAGTCCGTCGCGCAGCTCGACGTCGATCGTCGTGTAATCGCGGCCGGCGTCGGCGCCGTACTCGTAGAAGCCGGCGCCGGCGTCCTCGCCGGTCCGACCGGCCTCGACCAGCTCCCGGAGGTGATTCGACGGCTCGTACCGCTCGGCGCCGGTCGCCTCCTGCAGCGTCTCTAGCTTCTCCAGCACCGTGTCGAGCCCGAGCTTGTCGGCCCGCCGGCACGGCCCCTCCGGGAAGCCGGCGCCGAGCCGGAGCCCGGTGTCGATGTCCTCCGGCGTCGCGACGCCCTGCCCGACCAGCCCGGCGGCCTCGTCGATGATGCGGGCCTCGATCCGAAGCCAGTCGAACGCCTCGGAGACGTCGTCGGCGGTGTAGTCGACGCCGTCGCCATTGCCGGCGTCGCCGGCGTCGCCGTCCGCCTGTAACGTCTCCGATGCTGCTCCGTCGCCGTAATCGTAGTAGCCGACGCCGGTCTTCCGGCCCAGCTCCTCGCGTTCGACCTTCTCCTCGACGATCGGCGGGATCGGCTCGCCGGCTTCCGTCCGCACCCGGTAGCCGATGTCGATGCCGGTCATGTCCGACAGCTCGAACGGCCCCATCGGGTAGCCCCGCTCGTGGACCATCGTCGCGTCGGCCTCCCGAACCTCCGTTTCGCCCTCCGAGACCATCCAGGCGGCCTCGTCGCCGAACGGCCCGAGGACGGTGTTGACGACGAACCCCCGGACGTCCTCGCGGACGTCGATCGGCGTCCGATCGATCGACTCGACGAACTCGGCGGCGGTCTCGGCGGTCTCGTCGGCCGTCTCGTCGCCGTAGATGACCTCGACGAGGTCCATCTTCACCGGCGGATTGAAGAAGTGTGTGCCGACGACCCGCTCCGAACGGTCGGTGGCCGCCGCGACGTCCGTGATGGGCAGCGAGGAGGTGTTCGACGCCAGGATCGCCCCTGCGGGCGCCAGCTCGTCGAGGTCGGCGAAGATCTCCCGCTTTAGATCCAGCTCCTCGGGAGCGGCCTCGACGACGAGGTCGGCGTCATCGACGGCCATCTCCAGGTCCGTCGTCGTCTCGATCCGCGACAGCACCGCCGCCGGCGACTCATCGAGGCGGTCCTTCTCGGCGAGCTTCTCCAGGGACCACTCGATCTCCCCGTATCCCTCCTCGACGAACGCCGGCTCGACGTCCCGCATCGTTACCTCGTAGCCGGCCATCGCGACGACCTCGGTGATGCCGTGTCCCATGTTGCCCGCGCCCAGCACCGCGACGCGGTCGATGTCGGCGTGCATACCGTCACCTGCTGAAGCCCTCGGCGCTTTCGACTACTGCTCGCGGGCCATGCGCGGCGCTACGCGCCGCGAATTCGAGGCGGTTTCACCGCCTCGCCGCCCGCTCGCACGGCTCGGGGCGACGCCGTCGTCTCGCTGCCCGCGGCTCACGGCTCGCGGTGCTCGCCGGCAGAGCGACGCTCTGCCGAGCCCTCGCTCATTTCACTCGCGAGGACGCCGTTCGCCGTCGAGGCACTCGCTGCCTCGCGGTTCCCATCGCTCGACCAACCGAGGCCTCCCTCCGGTCAGCCTCGCAGGTCGTGCCTCGCTACTGCTCGCTGTCGTCCGAAAATCGGAGAGTTTCGTGATCACGGACGACCGGAGGTCTCCGAGCGACGCGCTTCGGGCGCGTCGCGCCCTGCTGTGTCCTCGCGCGGCAGCGCCGCGCGGGGTGCCGGCAGCGTCGGCACCCGGTTCCGTGGTCGTTCGAACGGCGCGAAGCGCCGTTCGTGAGTGAGCGGGACTCATCGAGTCCCGCGGACCGTGCGAACGGGCGGCTCCGCCGCCCGTGAGCAAATGACGAGAGAGCGTCGCTCTCTCGGACCACGGCGTCGCCGCCACGCAGCGTCTCGCCCGTTCAGTTCGCCGGGAGCCGGTCGGCTGACCGGCAGAAACTGGCTCGCCAGTTGTCGGTCACCCGAACGCCACCGATGGTCCCGACGGAACATCCTTCCGGGGTCGGACCGTACCTCGGGCCGTGCGTGTACTCATCGTCGGCGCGACCGGGTTCGTCGGGAGTCGACTGGTGGAGGCGCTGCTGGAGGCGGACCACGAGGTGGTGGCGTTCTCCCGGAGCGCCAACAGCGCGGAGTTCCCGGACGGCGTCGAGCCGTTCGAGGGCGACCTCGGCGATCCGCAGACGCTGGAGGGGCTCTGCGAGGGCGTCGACGCTGCCTACTACCTGATCCACTCGCTGACCGCCGAGAACTTCGCGGAGCTGGACCGGACCTACGCCCGCCGGTTCCGCGAGCGGGCGTCGGCGGCCGGCGTCGACCGGGTGGTCTACCTCAGCGGCATCAGCGGCGACGAGCGGGACCTCTCGCCGCATCTGGCCTCCCGCCGGGAGGTCGAGTCGGTGCTCAGCGCCGGCGAGTTCGACCTGACGGTGCTGCGGGCGGCCATCATCATCGGCACCGACAGCACCAGCTTCCGTATCGTCGACGACCTCACCGACCGCCTGCCCGTGATGACGGTCCCGAAGTGGGTCCGGACGCCCTGCCAGCCGGTCGCCGCCGACGACGCCATCACCTACCTGGTCGACGTGCTCGACGCCGAGGCGACCCGCGGCGGCACCTACGACATCGGCGCGCCGTCGGTGTGGTCCTACCAGTCGCTGCTGCGGCAGACGGCCGACGCCAAGGGCAAGCGCGTGCTCATCGTCCCGGTGCCGGTGATGTCGCCGGAACTGTCGTCCTACTGGCTCCGACTGACGACCGACGTCCAGTACGCCATTGCCCGGCCGCTGGTCGAGAGCATGCGGCACCCGGTGACGGTCGACCCCGAGCGGGACCTCCAGAACGTCATCCCCATCGACCGGACGCCGGTCGAGAGGGCCATCGACCGCGCGCTCACCGGTTAGGGCTCCCGGACGGGCACCTCGTGGACCCGCCGGAGCCCCTCGAGGTGCGCCGCCGCTTCCGGTACCAGATCGAACGTCCCGTGGAGGTCCGCCGCCCGGCGGCCGTGGACGGCCTCGGTGAACGGGCCGGCGACCGCCGAGTAGGCCCGCCGGCCCCCGTCGACGACCGGCTCGGCGGCACCGCCCCGCCGCAGGACCCGGGCGACGGTCTCCTCGCCGACGTGGACGACGTCGGCCTCGACGAGCATGAACGCGAAGGGGCGGCCGCCGAACTGCGCCTCGAGGAACGCCTGCACCGACTCTGCGCCCCACGGGACGGCCTCGATGTCCTCAAAGCGGCCGGTGACCGCCGCGGCGGCGGCCCGGAACAGGGCGTTGCTGCCGTCATAGACGAGAAGCGAGCGCTGCACACCGACGGTTCGTGGGCCACGGGCTTGAGGCTTTGTGACCGCGTCAGCGGCGGGCGACGACCGCCCGGAAGGGGTCGTCGTCCGGCCGCTCGTCGACGGTCCGGACCGTCTCGAGGCGGTCCGTCGCCGCGACGTACGACCGGACCAGCTCCTCGCGGCCGTCCATCGAGGCCGTCCGCCAGGCCCGTACCGCCTTCGTCGGGAACATCCGGTTCGTGAAGCTCACGACGACGACACCGCCGTCGTCCAGCACGCGGGCGAACTCCGAGAAAACCGTCGCCGGGTGCTGGAGGTACTGCACCGACAGCGCACACAGCACGGCGTCGACCGACCGGTCGTCGAGCGGCAGCGTCGGTTCCTCGTTGAGGTTCCGGACGAACCACTCGTCGAGGCGGTCGTTCGCTTCCAGTTCGTCGGCGTTGAGCCCGTGGCCGACGACCCGCTCGTAGTTGTCGTCCGGGAGGTGCGACACCCAGCTGCTCATGGCGTCGAACACCCGGCCGCCGGCGGGGACGGTCGCGGCGTACAGTTCGGTCAGGCGGTCGAGGAAGCCGTCGTCGGCGTGGGTGACGAACCGCGGCGAGTCGTAGAAGGCCCCGTCGGAGCCGTCGTCGAGCTTCCGGCGGTCGACCGCCGAGAGGACGCGTTTGGCCATACCGGACCGAGGGCCCGCAGCCGGTTGAATCGTCGGGTCCCGCAGGGCCGGCCGGGATGACAATCCTATTATCGGTGGCCGTCGAATCCGGCGCATGGGCTCGTTCCGCAAGCACACGGTCAACGGTATCGTCTCGGTCGCAATCAGCGTCGCCGCCACGGTCGCCGCCGCCGACGACGGCGACGAGTACGACCTCGCGGAGGTCGCCCTCGCGGTCGCGGTGTCGGCGTTCCTCTCGGGGTTCTTCACCAGCTACTTCGCCGAGTAGTCGTCGCGGGATTTTATTGGCCGCGTCGCCGGAGAGCCACCGGTGTCGCCAGCCATCATCAGCATCGCCGGTCGTCGTCGAGCCGTCGGGCGTCAGTAGTCTCCGAGGACGCCGAGCCGGCGGGCGCGGCGGGTCGCCGCTCGGAAGACGGCGTAGCCGAAGCCGAGGTAACCGACGGCGACGCCGACCAGCAGCGCCAGGTCGGCCGCCGGGAACTGCCACAGCCGGACGCCGTCGACCATCGCCCGCTGCAGCAGCGCGCTGCCGTGGGCCAGCGGCAGCATCTTCAGCCACGGCAGCTCAAGTACGGGCGCCGACACGAGGACGACGAAGCCGAACTGGATGAGGTTGAGCCAGTTGCCGATCCGCTTGTAGAGAACGGTGACGCCGCCGGCGGCGAAGCCGAGCCCCAGCACCGAGAGGACGCTCAGCGTCGCGACGACGGCGACGGTGACGGCGTGCAGTTCGAGCGTGGTGCCGGTGATGAGCAGCATCGCCGCCAGGATGACCGTCGACAGCAGGAACGTCCGGACGACCTTGGCGGCGCCCTTCAGCAGCGCGACGGGCGCGAACCCGAACGGCGTCATCACGTGCCGTTCGAGGGTGCCCCACTGGAGTTCGCTGCCGATGTCGTTGGAGATCGACGAGTAGGCGCCGACCGACAGCGTCCACAGGAAGTAGCCGACGACGATGCCCTCGATGGAGTCCGAAAGCGCCTGCCCGGCGAGCATCCGGCCGCCGTAGAACAGTACGCCGAAGAAGAACAGCGAGATGACGATCCCGCCGAGGGCGTCGGCGGGATACCGGACGAACAGCAGGAATTCCCGCCGGAGGACGGCCCGCGCGAGATGGTAGTAGCCGGCCCGGCGGCCGTCGGTGCCGGCGCTCACGGCTCGTCCTCCAGGTCGGTGAGGCCGACGAAGACCTCCTCGAGATCCGGCTCGACGGTCCGGAGCCGCTCGGGGGTGACGCCCGCCGCCTCGAGGTGATCCAGCAGCCCGTAGACGGCGTCGCCGGCGGCCGCGACCTCGACCCGTGCGCCGGGGGCGTGGTCGCGGGGCTCGACGGCGGCGACGTCGAACCGCTCGCGGAGCGACGCCACCGTCGCGTCGTCGAGGTCGGGGCTGGCGACGGCGACCCGGCCGGCCGAGGCCCGCCGCAGCAGCGCGTCGACGTCGTCGTCGGCGACGACCCGGCCGTCCGACATCACGAGCACGCGGTCGCAGACCGTCTCGATGGCGTCCATGTCGTGACTGCTGATGAGCACCGTCAGCCCTTCGGCCTCGGCGAGTCGCCGGAGCTCCCGCTGGAGGGTCCGGGAGCTCTCGACGTCGAGCCCGAGGGTCGGCTCGTCGAGGAAGACCACCTCGGCGCCGCCGGCCAGCACGCTCGCGAGCGACACCTTCTGTTTCATGCCGCGAGAGAGCTCCCGGACGGGGGTGTCGGCCCGGTCGGCCAGCCCGAGCTGGTCGAGCAGGCGGTCATGGCGGTCGGCGACGGCGTCGGGGTCGACGCCGCCGACCGCCGCGAAGTACCGCAGGTTCTCCCGGACGGTGAGCCGCCAGTAGTCGTTGCGGGCGCCCTCCAGCATCGCGTCGACGCTGGCGTAGGCCGCCCGCGGCCGGTCGTCGACGTCGACACCGCGAACCCTGACCGTCCCGGCGTCGGGCAGCACCATCCCCAGCACCGACTTGATGAGCGTCGTCTTGCCGGCGCCGTTGGGGCCGAGCAGGCCGACGACGGAGCCGGTCTCGACGGCGAAGGAGACCCCGTCGACGGCGACGACGGCGTCGTCGCCCTCGCCGAACCGTTTCCGGAGTCCCTCGACCTCGACCGCCGGCTCGCCGTGCGTCGCTGCCCGACCCGGGGTCGAAGTTCGGGCCGACCCCGTCGCGCCCGCCCCGAGTTCGGCGTCGTCGACCGCGACGTCGGCCGGTGGTTCGCCGTGGCCGTTCCGTCGCGGCGTCCGCTCGTCGTCGCCCCGGGGCCCGTCTCGGACAGTCATTGCCATGGATAGGGTCGCCAGCCGGAAAACGGGACCGACGACGCCGGCCGCGCCCTTGGACAGCGGCCACCGGTAGAGGGGGTGCGGTCGACCCGTTCGCCGCGTCGGACGGCCCGACGCGACCCCGTTCGTCGCGGGGTCGGCATAAATAGTGATAGATTGCCAGCATCACATCTTTTAATCGGGATACCGATCTTTCGCAAATATGTCGCGAAGCACACGGCAGCGAACGACGGCCCTTCTGGTCGTCGCGACGCTGGTGGTCGTCGGCGGTCTCGCGGTGGTCGTGGCGCACCAGCGACGGCGAGGTCAAGTTCAAAATCACCTTCCCCGATCAGACCGACCACTACCCCGGCAGTCACCCCGTCCACAGCGAACAGGACGGCCACAACGCCAGCATCACTTACTTCGCGCGGGCCGGCGAACCGATTCGACAGCAGGGCGGCGAGGAGGGCATCTATTTCGACTACATCGAACTCGACACGGCGGGGTTCATCGACTACAGCGAGTGTACGACCTCCGGGAACACCGCCGAGTTCGGCGTCGACCGGGGAAGCGACAACACCGGCTTCCAGTCCGACGAGAGCCTCCTCGAACACCGCGAGAGGTCGCCACTCGAGAAGGACGGGCTTCGGGTGTACTTCTTCGACTGGGACGCCTTCGGCAGCGGAAATGTCCCGCCGTACTTCGCCCCGCGGGACACCGTCGTCGCCCGGCAGGGCAAGGGCTCCCGGGACGGCCCATGTCTGAAGATGTCCGAGGAGCCCGGCTGGTACCGCGTCAGGGGGTACGCCAACGGTACCATCTCGAACAAGTGCAACGACCGCCCGAAAGGCGAGACGGATAAAAACTCGCACCCTCGGGAGTCCTCGGAGTGCGAACCCGACCCCAAGGAGCGGATCGGGCTCAACCTGAACTCCAATTACCAGTACATCTGCGAGTGCGACAGCGAACAGGAGGCCCGACAGAAGCTCGGACCGCCGCCGAACGAGGACGGCGGGACCAGCAGCGACGACGGCGGCGAGGAGCAGGCCGCGACGCCGACGCCGACCCCGATAGCAACGTCGACGCCGACGCCGACGCCCGTCCCGACCGAGGCTGACCCTGGCGGCGGCGGTGACGACGCCGGCGGCAATGGCGGCGGCAACGACGCCGGCGGTGACGGCGGCAACGACGCTGGCGGTGGCGGCAACGACGAAGTCGACGAGGAGTCCGGACAGGGCGCCAGCGGCAACGGCGGCAACGGCGGTGGCGGCGGCCAGGCGACGCGGACACAGCAGCAACAGAACGGCGGTGGCGGCGGAAACGTCCCCGCGGACGAGGGGACGCCGACCATCAGCGACGGCCCCGGCTTCACGCCGCTGGCCGCGCTGGCCGGGCTGCTCGCGGCCGCGCTGCTCGTCTATCGGCGTCGGTAGTCCGCGTGCCGGACCCGGCGTGTGTCGTCGCGACGCCGGGGCGCCGAAGATCGAATTCCTGCTCCGCTCGCCGGAATGTTGGCGGTCGGACGCGAGTTTCGCGGGCGAGATACAGCTCCGACCGCACCCAAGCGTCCTTCATGCCGCGGCCGTAGACGAGCCGGTCGTCGCTTCCGGTCTCGACGTCGTCGAAGCGGTCGAGCGGCGTCGCGCCGGCGCCGAAGGTCGGGCAATCGCCGGCCGCGCGGGGTGGTTCAGTCGACGTCCACTATCGCCTCGTGTCGCCGTCATATCTGACGGAGATCGAGCGTCCCCGGACCGGGCGGTAGCCCGATGGGCGGCGCCGCGAGCCGGAGCGGGCTGTCGTCTGCGCGCTCCTGGGGCCGTCGGTCGCCGAGGAGCGGCATCGCGGCTTCGGTCGAACTCTTCGTTCACACGCCCACGAAAACGATTTGTTCGCGGATACCGCACCACGGCCCGGATAGAGCGACGAACGCTGCTGCGGCTGTTCGGCCGGCGACGAGGGGGAGGTGACCTCCACCACGCCAGACGGACACCGAGCGGCGGGACCGGGCGGATCTGGTCACCGTCAATGAGGAGGAGTTCGAGGCGACCGTCGACCGCATCGAGAGCGATATCGAGGCAGCGGGGCTGATCCTGCTGGCCACGGTCGACCACGCGGCCAACGCCGCCTCGGTCGACCGGGAGCTGCCGCCGACGCCGTTCATCTTTGGCACCCCCCGACGTCGGGACGCCGCTGATGCAGGCGGCCCGCAGCGTCGCCATCGATCTGCCGCAGAAGCTGCTGGTCCGGGCGGACGGCTCGGCGGTGCGTGTCAGCTACAACGATCCGACGTACCTCGCCGACAGACACGGCATCGACGGCCAGGACGACCGCCTGGAGGCCGTCGACGACCTGCTGCGGCAGCTGGCGACCGGCGAGAAGTGAGGGTCGCGGCCGTCGGCCGTGCCAGATTACTCCCGGTTGTCGGCCGCGTTTCGGTCGGGCCGGCCGTCGGTTCCGTCGTCGGCCTGCTCCCCGAGTCGGTCGGCCCCATCGTTGGCTGCGTTTCGGCCGTCGAGTCGATCGGTCCCATCGTCGGCTACGTTTCGGTCGTCGAGCCGGTCGGCTCCGTCGTCGGCGTCTCTCTGGCCAGGCCGGCCGCTGGCCCCGT
This sequence comes from Halobacteriales archaeon QS_8_69_73, assembly GCA_003022945.1. Classification (GTDB taxonomy): domain Archaea; phylum Halobacteriota; class Halobacteria; order Halobacteriales; family Haloarculaceae; genus Natronomonas. The sequence continues at coordinate 102,362 of PXRZ01000072.1, forward strand.
CGTCGGCCCGCTTCTCGAGCCGGTCGTCGAGCCACTCGAGGAGGTAGACGACGGCCGCTTGGATCTTCTCGACCTGTGGGATGTTGGCGATGGTGACGACGAGCTGGCCGGCGCCGAGCAGTCCCAGGACGGCGAGCCCGGCGGCGAAGAGCAGCTCGCCGCTGAAGAACGCGTTGGCCGCGAAGATGAAGAACGCGAGGCTGAACCCCGCCTCGATCTTCGCCTCCAGCAGGCTGATCGTGCGGTCGACCTTGTCGAGTCGGCGATCGACGGCGAGCATCGTCTCGTTGGCCTCTCGCACCGCCGCGGCGGCCTCGTCCTCGATCTCCTCGACCCGGTCGAGGGTGTCGTTCGCGTCCTCGACGAGCTCCTCGGCCTCCGTCAGCGCCTCGGTGAACCCCTCGTCGCCGAGCAGCAGCATCAGCCGCCGGGCGTTGTCGATGTCCGAGAGCATACGTTTACCCACCGGGGCGGGCCGTATCCCTCTTTTGACCGGTCGGCACCTGCGGCGCCGCGCCGCCGGTCGACGCCGAGGTCGTCGCGGGCACGTCTCGCGGCCGACGCCGGGAGCCCCGAGAGTCCCGACGGGCCGACGAGCGGCCTCAGCAGGCGCAGTAGTACTCCCGGTCGGCAAACGCCGTCGCCAGCAGCTTCGCGGCCGGACCGGGGTCCGATGGCCGGTAGACACCCGTCGTCAGCTCGTCGCGGTCCTCGAAGGCGCCGGAGAGGAGCCGCCGCCACGTCCCGCGGTCGAACCGGTCGCGGACCCCCTCGGTCGTCGCTAGCAGCTCGAGGTAGTCCCGGAGGTAGATCCATCGTGTGTCAGTGGCCGGGTCGGGCTCGTACCGCAGGTCGGTCACCGAGGCGTATGCCGCCAGTGGGAGGTTCAGCCCCGCCGCAACCGGCAGGCCGATCCACTTCCAGGGCCGCGTGTTGATATCCAGGAGGAGGAACTCCCCGCGGTCGGCGTCGTAAACGAATTCCGCCTCGCTGATGCCGTGGTAGCCGCACGCCTCGAGCACACCGAGGGCGCGGTCCCGGAGCGCCGGTCGCTCGGCGGTCTCGACCAGCGCCGACGTGCCGAACGACGGCGGGTACCGGACCGCGGGGTTGGCGACCAGCGCCAGCGCGTCGTCGGCGCCACCCGGCGGGACGTAGGAGCCGACGCTGTGGTCTTCGCCCCGCTCGACGTCGACCCGCTTCTGAGCCATCACCCGGACGCCGGCCTCCCGAGCGGCCGACAGGACCGTCTCGAACTCCGCCTCGTCGTCGACCTCGACGACGTTCGTCCCGATGGCCTCCTCGAACTCGCGCTTGCGAGCGGGCTTGACGACCAGCGGGAAGCCGAGTTCCTCGGCGGCCCGCCCGGGGTCGGTCTCGGCCAGCCGGTAGGTCTCCGGGTACGGCACGTCCAGCTCCTCGGCGGTGGCGTACAGCGATCCCTTGTCGAGGACGCGGTCCATCGGCCCCGACCCGGAGAACGGTCGCCGGAGGCCGTCGACGTCGGCGGCGGCGAAGGCCCGTGCCCACTCGTCCATGCAGCCGAACGCGACGACGTCGCGGCCGACGGCGTCGACGACCGCCGCGAGATCCGCCTCGAAGCCGTCGGGGTCGTCCAACGGGTATGCGACCCGGCCGGCGAAATCGACGGCCGCCGAGGGCGGGGCGACGCCGTCGGGGCTCCGGTCGACGGCGACCACCGGCACGTCGGCCGCCGCCAGCGCGCGGGCGACGCCGAGGCCGGTGACGTGCGCGTTGGCTACCAGCGCCGGCGGCCGCTCGAAACTCCGGTCCGCCAGCGCGTCGAGCAGCCCCTCCGTGTGTCGGAACGTGCTCGCCATGGGCCCACGTCGGTCGTCGCGAGGCTAACGGCTCCCGGTATCGGCCAGCGGTGCCGGCACCGCTCATCGAGCGACGCCGAGCCCGCCGAGCACGAGCCGGACGCCGATGACCGTCAGCAGCGCGAGGACGGCAGTCCGGCATTGTCGTTCGGTGACGCGGTCGCGGAGCCACTTGCCGGCCGCGACCCCGGCGGTCGCCGGAACGGCCGCCGCCGAGGCCGCGACCCCCGTCGCGTTCGGGTACAGCCTCGGGACGGCTACCCCGCGCGGTCCGCCCGACGGGTTGGCAGGGCGCTCTCGGACCGGGCTACCTGTCGTCGACCGCGAGCGTCGCCGACCCATATACGGGGTCGAGCCGGTAGGTGCCGGGGCGGATGCAGCCGTCCTGGATCGGGGCCGCCCACACGCCGTAATCGAGCGTCGCAGTATCGCCGGGCGCGATCTCGTATCTGTAGGCCACGGCGGGTCGCACGAACCGGTCCCGTACCGGCTTCCAGCACCCGCTCGAGGTCCGTTCCGGGTCGTAGGCGTCCGACAGGAGCACGAGTCCCGGGCTGTCGTCGACGGATGACACCGGGTCGGGGGCGTCCGGATCGATGTTTAGGATGCGGGGCTCCCCGCCGGTGTTCGCGTACTCGAACGACACACGTGCGGTCGAGCGCTCCGTGATCTCGTCGTCGTCGGCCGTCACGTCCAGTTCGATGCCGTCGGGGGTCCCCGCCGACCCGACGTCGGACACGGAAACCGTCTTCGGCGCTCGCGGCGAAGGAGAGCCGTCCGCATCGCTCGTGCCGCCGAGACATCCCGCGGTCACGGCGAGGGTCGCCAGCGACGCGACGCAGGTTCGGCGTCTCATATCCGGACGGGGCGTTGGGGAGGAGACGTTTTACGACCGCGGAATAAAACGCCCGTTTCGTTCCACCCGGGGGCTCCACGGCAGTCGTCGGGTCGGGGGAGACGCCGGACGGGGACGACGGAGCGTGTGCGGGCGGCCTCGAGACGGGACGACAGCGGGCGGGAGCAGCGTCGGTCGGTACGCACATCTCCCGGTCCTCGACTCGGGGGTCGCCCACGGATCGACGCTCGCTCCGAACGACCGTTCAACAGAGGTTGAGTCTGTGGTCGTCCCTGAGGTGGTAAAACGCCGTTCCGTAGATGGGACTTCCCTTCTCTCCGGATCCCCAGTGACAGCTGACCGATCCGTCGGAATTGAAGGTGCTGCAGTGTGCGATGATGCTGACGTACTCGTTTCCGTCGTAGTTCTTCAGCGCGAATATGGGGCCGCCGGAGTCGCCGTCACCGGCCACGATGTCCGCCTTGACGCCGTTGTTCCCGTAGTCGACGCACCGGTAGCCAGGCGAGCTGAGTCCGGTTCCCTCGATCGTGCCCTCGGTCGTACAGGTCGTCGCCCCGGTGTCGTAGCAGGTCTCGTTCGAGGAGACCAGGTCGTCGACGCCGGACTCCGGCACGTAACCGCCCACCTGTTTCGAGCCGCCTTTGAAGTACACTCGGCGGTCGTCGATCTCCTCCGAACTGGTGGGCCTGACGAGCGCGTAGTCGGCGTCCGTGTCGCACTCGTCGACCTCGCCGAACGCGTCGGTGTGCTGTTTGAGGGTCCGTCCACCGTTGTTCTGGCAGGTCGCCCACAGGTGGTTCACCGTCAGCAGTCGCTTGTCGCCGCCGGAGTCGGTGACGCAGAAGCCCGCGCTCCCGGCGTCGTTCGAGGCCTGGACCGCGACGCCGCCGGGGACGGGGTCGTAGTCATCGTGGTGACAGCAGTCGCCGAACTGGAGGTCGGGCGCCGCCGTAGTTCGGACCGGGATGCCGTCCTTCGAGTCCGGGAGGCTGTCCTCGTAGGTGTCGGGGTCGATCTCGGCTTTGATCAGGAGGCCGTTCTTCCCGTCGAACCGCTCGCTCCAGCGAGCGGAGTAGATGCTCTCGACCCCGGGGTCGTCGAGGTGTTCCTCGACCAGTTTCTCCCGGGCGTCCTTCGAGTCTCTCGTGTGGTTGTACCACGACTCCGGGACCTCCTTCGATTTGACGACAGTATCGCCGCGCTTGAGCGTCGGGATACGGACGGCGTCGTCGCCGCTGGCGCCGACGACCTCGACGGCCGCGACGGTCGAGACGCCGAGAGAGCCACCCCCGATACCCCGCAGCAGGTTCCGCCGCAGGACGTTTCTCCGTTCTCCCTCACCTGACATGATGCGAACAGCCTGCCGACCAATTTTAACCGGTATAGTAAGTAATTTACTGACGGACCGGTCGCGGTGGCAACCACCCCGACTGCCCGACCGCCCCAACTGCCCGGTCCGGGGCAATGGAACGCTCGTCGAACCCGGCCGAGTCCGTCTCAGCACCAGGTACGGCCACCACGGCAAGTGGACGACCGCGTCGGTCCGCCGTCGGACCGCTCCGTCGTCCGGCACCGTGTCACCGGCCACGAGGAGGCCGGGCGCGTCGTACTCGGCGAACGTCATCGCGTCCGCACACCGTACACAAGAGGCTCGCGGCCAGTACTGGAGGCTCCGGTCGGTAATTCATACCTGGGTGTGCGCATCACCCGATCGCAGAACCCGACCGCTGTAGTGTTTCATCGGGGATTCGAACCCGAGGTCAGACCTCTCTGCGGTCGGTCTGTCGTGGTTCAGAATCCTCTCCCTGCGCTTCCACCTTGACTCGCTGCGCTCGTTCAGAAGAGTGCTCCGTCAGGGATTCGAACCCTGGTCCTTGCCGTGAGAGGGCAAGATGATTGGCCGGACTACACCAACGGAGCGCACCAGAACGTACCGGGAAGAAACGTATAATGATTGCGCTTCATCTTTCCGTGTGCCGGTTTGCCACCCCGAGCGGGGACGACCACCGCCGTCCGACGACCGCGAACGCCGTGACCAGCAGCCCCGCCAGCGCCGCGGGGAAACCGAACCCACTGCCCCGGCCCTGGTGGGCCGAACTGCAGACAGCCTTGCCCTCGCAGTCGCAGGTGCAGAAGTAGTGGAAGATACTCCGGAAGGTGGCCTCCTCGCCGTCGGCGGTGACGCCGCCCGTCGTGGCGGTGACTTGGTACCAGCCCGGCTCGTCGGAATCGTCGATACGGCCGGTCACCGACACCACCTCGTCGCCGTCGTCCAGGTACGTCGAGGCGCCGATGTCGCCGTCGCCGTCGAAGTCGAACTCGACGACGAGGCCGTTCTCGCCGCTTGGGATGGAGTTGATGTTGTTCTGCAGCGTCTCGTCGGTCTCGTAGCCGCCGCGCGTCGCTCCGCGGTCGACGCCGAAGATCTCGCCGTCGGCGTCACATCGAGCCCGGCTTCCGGCCTCGTAGGTCGCGCTGGCGGTTCGCTGCCGGCGGCGAACGCGGCGTAGACGAGCAGTACCACCACGAGCCGCTCGAGATACCCCCCGCCGCGTCTCCGTTTGGGCTGGCGTGGGCGTCCCGCAGTCGTATCTTTGCTGCCGTCCGTCCGCGGCGGTTGATGACGGTACGCGGACGGGCCGAGGCGCAGGCGGGTCGCCCGGGACGGCCGATACAGGCGTCGCGCCGCCCACACGACGGCGGCTACGTCGCCTCGTCGAAGTCCGTGTGGCCGCGGATGTCGACGCCCTCTTCGGTGACGGTCGCGAGGTAGACGCCGTTGCCGGAGCCGGGTCTCGAGGACGCCGGTGGCGATCTGCGTGCCGCTGCCGGTGACGGTGTAGTCGTCGGCCATCACGCCGCCGGCGGGGTCCAGCGAGAAGACGTGGGAGCCGTCGTCGTCGACGCCGCCGAGGATGGGCCGGATGGCCCGAAACGGCCCGCCGCGGGCGAAGTTGCCCGCCAGCGTCGCCAGCGCCTCGATGTCCATCGGCTCCCCGCGGCGGGTCTCGTACAGCGACGCCTCCGCTCGCAGCGTCCGGATGAACGACTGGGCGCCGCCGACGGAACCGACGAGCGTCAGCGCCGCCGTCGGGTGGATCTGCTCGACCTTCTGGACGCCCTTGTTGGCGACGAACCGCCCGCCCAGCGACGCCCGCATGTCCGTCGCGATGGCGACGCCGCCCTCCGTCGCGATGCCGACGGTCGTCGTCCCGGTCTTCAGTACCGAGTCGTCGGGCGACTCGACGTCCCGGAAGCCGCCGACCTCGGGCTCGTACGGCGATTCCCGCGGCGTCAGGCCGGGGTCGGCGGGGTCACGCATCCTCGTCGCCTTCGAGATCCGCGAGGTGGGAGGCGATAACGTCCTCCTCGACCCGTTCGAACCGCTCGGACTCGACGTCGATCGTCGCCAGCTCGACGCCCTCCGCCGAGAGGTCGTCGTTCGTCACCCCGAGTCCCTCCAGGGCGAGGTCGATGCCGGCGTCGAGGTCCATCTCCTCGCGGTAGCCCTCCTCGAGGACGTCCTGGATGGCCTCGCGGTCGCCGCCGACGGCCGTCGCCTGCCACTCGTACGGCGTCCCCGACGGGTCGGTCTCGAAGAGCCGCGGCTCGCCGCCGTCGACGCCGCCGACCAGCAGCGCGACGCCGAACGGCCGGGCGCCGCCGGTCTGTGTGTACTGCTGGATGTTGTCGGTGACGGCCTTCGTCAGCGTCTCGACGTCGACCGGCTGGCCGTATCGTACCTCCTCGGTCTGTGCCCGCCGGCGGGCGAAGTCGATGAGCTTCCGCGCGTCGGCGACGTGGCCCGCGCTGGCGATACCGACGTGGTCGTCGGCCTTGTGCAGCTTCTCGACGCTGTCCCGCTCCATCAGCGGCGACCGGACCCGCCGGACGGCACCTAGTACGACGCCGTCGGGCGTCCGAACGCCGACGCTCGCGGTGCCGCGCGCGACGGCCTCGCGAGCGTATTCGACCTGGTAGAGACGTCCGTCCGGCGAGAAGATCGTGATCCCGCGGTCGTACGCCTGCTGTTGCGATTGTCCTTGCATGGTATGGTGGCCCCGGTGGCCTTCACGCGACGTTAGGAGCCCCGCGTATATACGTTGCTTATAACTGGCCAGCGTTGCCTCCTGTTGACGTCGTCGACGTACGTCCCCTCCGAGCGGGCAACCGGCGCGTCGCCGTCAGCCGCGGCGTCGGAAGGACACACCGTCCGGGTAGCGTCGAAGTCGGCCGCCGACTCCGTCGAGACGGCTCGCCGACGACCCCGTCGACGGGTAGTCGGTGCCGACGCTCGTCCGCTTCGCCGACGGCGAGGCGATCGCGACGACGGCCGATGGCTTCAGGGGACCGAGGCCGTCGTCGCATTTCTCGAGCGGAACGCTCCCGGCCGCGTCGAGACCGTCGCCGAACGGTAGTCCGCGAGAACGAAAACGACGGCCGCGTCAGTCGTCGGTGGGCTGCTCCCGTGTTTCTGCGTCGCTCGCCTCACCGCCGTCGGACGGTAGTTCCGACGAGGCTCGGCTCGCTTCGCTTGCCTCACCACCGTCGGACCGCAGCTCCGACGAAGCTCGGCTCGCTTCGCTCGCCTCGCCGCCGTCAGTGGCGAGCTGCTCCTCGTCGGCGTCACCACCGTCGGTGGTCGCGAGCTTGCCGTCGGCGGCCAGCTGCTCCTCGAACCACGCGAACTCGCGGCCGTGGAGGCCGTCCCGCTTCGTGTTCCACGGGTCGGGATCGGTGATCTCCGGGCCTTCGGCCCACGACTGGACGATGTTCCACAGCCAGATGAGCGTCCCCAGCCCGATGAGGAACGCCCCGAAGGTGGTCACCTGGTGGAGCAGCTTGACGGAGGCCAGCGGCGCCAGCGCCGGGTTGAAGTCGTAGGTGGCGTACCGCCGCGGCATCCCGAGATAGCCCATCAGCAGCATCGAGAAGAACGTGATGTTGACGCCGATCATCGACAGCCAGAAGTGCCACTTCGCGAGCGTCTTCTGGTACATCTTGCCGGTGACGATGGGGAACCAGTAGTAGATGGCGCCGAAGCCGGCGAAGGCGATCATCCCCATGACGATGTAATGGAAGTGCCCGACCACGTAGTACGTCTCGTGGAGGACGAGGTTGACCGGGATGGCCGCGAGGAAGACGCCAGTGATGCCGCCGAGCACGAAGTTCGAAACGAAGCCGATGCAGAACAGCATCGGCGCGGTCAGTCGGATGCGGCCGTTCCACAGCGTCGTGATCCAGTTGAACGTCTTGACGGCCGAGGGGATGGCGATGGCCAGCGACGTCGCCATGAACGACGCCCGGATGCGGGGGTCCATCCCGCTGCCGAACATGTGGTGGGCCCAGACGCCGAACGACAGCACCCCGATGGCCAGCGTCGAGTAGACGACGAACTTGAAGCCGAACAGCTTCCGGCCGGCGAACTTCGGAAGGATCCACGACACCAGCCCCATCATCGGCAGCACGAGGATGTACACCTCCGGATGGCCGAAGAACCAAAAGAGGTGTTGCCACAGGATGGGACCGCCGCCCTCGACGGCGAAGAACGTCGTCCCGAAGTTCCGGTCCAACAGTAGCATGATGAGCGCACTGCCGAGCAGCGGGAACGAAAACAGGATCAGCCCCGACTGGGTGAGGACGGTCCAGGAGAAGATGTCGAGGTTGGCCCAGGTGACGTTCTCGCCGCGCTCGGTGAAGATGGTCGCGATGAAGTTGATGGCACCCATCGTCGCCGAGACGCCGGTGAGGTGCAGTCCCAGCATCATCAGGTCGACGCCGGGGTTGGGCTGCTGGGCCGACAGCGGGGCGTACATCGTCCAGGACGTCTGCGAGGGGGCGATGTCGACCGGCAGCGGGATGGTGAAGAAGCCGGCCCAGATGAGCAGCGCCCCCGGCGGCAGCAGCCAGAAGGCGATGGCGTTGATCCGGGGGAAGGCCATGTCGTCGGCGCCGATCACCCGTGGCTGGTCAGCAGCGCGTTGTACAGCGACGGTTCGATGAGCGTCGAGGTCGGGGTCGTCAGCTCCAGCCGCATCAGCAGCACAGCGACGCCGCCCCACAGGAACGCGATGACGCCGTAGGTCCCGTAGAGGATGCCGATGTCCTTGTGGTCGACGGTCGTCAACCACCGGATGACTCCCGACGGCTTGTGGCCGTGGCCCTGTTCGTGTTCGTTACTCCCGCCCGTGGCCGCAGGATCGCCCGCGAGCGGAGCGTACGTGCGCCAGTTCTCCGTGCGGGCCAGGAACGCGGCGATGCCGACCAGTAGAGCCCCCATGAGAACGGTCAGCGCGAGCTGTTCTGCAGCCATCGTGTATGATCGAAACCACGAACTGTGGGTAAAGAAAGGTTATGCTATGTCGGTGCCATCGCCGGGAACGGCCCGAGCCGACCGGTCACTCCGCGCCGTCGGAGGTGTCGGATTCGGGTTCGCTGGGGACGCCCGCCACCTCGGCGTCGGCCTCGGAGTAGCCGGCCGGGATGTAGTCGTCCATCTCGTTTTCCGCGCCGGAGATGGCCTTCCCGGAGAAGTACGTCAGCACCGACAGCGCGACGCCGGTCAGGACGATGATCGACATCTGGATGAGGATTATCACCGGGTCGTCCGGGAACGAGCCGATGAACGCGTACGCCCCGATAAAGAAGACCAGTATCCCGATCGGGATGACGTTCACCGTCAGATCGAGGAGCGTCTCGCGGTCGAAGATGCGATCGCTCATCGTCCGATAGTTCGAGTAGCCACACAAAGACGTTGCGCTAGCGGTCCGCCGACGGCCCGACGACGACCTGCGAACTGCCGACCAGCGCGGCGATGGCACCCGCGGCGGCGACCGTGTAGCCCCGCTGGACGATGCCGTCGTCGCGGGCGGCGGCGTCGAGATACGATGCGAGGCCGCCGTCGACCTGCGAGCCGACGATCAGCAGCCCGACGACGACGAAGGCGGCGCCGAGCCCCACGAGCAGCCGCCACGGCCGGGCCGCGTAGCCGGCCTCCGCGACGATGCCGGCGACGCTGCCGGTGAACAGCAGCAGCCCCGTCACCGACACCGGGTAGAGGTTGAACAGGATCCCCACCTCGCTGAGGACGATGCCGAGCACGACGACCACGGGCCACGGGCTCGTCTTGTCGCGGCGGTCGGGCGCCGTCGCCTCGGGTCGGTCCGCTCCCATGCACGACGGTCGGACCGCCCGGCTCAAATGGCCGTCGGTTCGGCGGTCACTCCTCGTCGTCGAACGGCGAGCCGGCGGCGTCGGGCTCGTTGCCGGCCAGCGAGACGATGTTCTCCCGGCCGACCCGGAGTCGGGAGATCTGTTCGTCCTCTTCCATGTCCGACAGCAGCATCGACACCTTCGACTTCGACCAGTCGGTCACCTCGACGATGTCGACCTGCTTCATCCGGCCGCCACGGTCCTCCAGCAGGTCGATGACCCGCTCCTCGTCGGAGAGCAGTTCCGCCTCGCTGACGCCGACCGCCGGGCTCGTCTCGGCGGCGTCGGCGGCGGCACCGGCACCCGCACCTGCGCCTGCGCCCGTCCCGCCGTCGCCGGCGTCGGTCTCCGCCCCGGCGGCCGCCCCCCCGCCGGGCGGCAGCGCCCCGCTCCGGTAGGCCACCGCCGCGCCGCCGCCGAGCGCGACGACCACCAGCAGCACCCCCATAGGCAGGAGCAGTCCCCGTCCGTCGTCGTCGTCGTCGTCCGCCGATGTCGCTCCCGCGTCGTCGACCGACTCGGCGTCGGCCAGCACGACCCGGGGGCGCTGGTCGGTGAACGACCGCTCGCCGGTCCAGGTGACGGTGTCGCTTTCCGCCAGCGAGTCGCCCGACAGCACGCGGCCCTCGGTGGGCTGGGCGCGGACGAACGCCAGGTTCGGGCCCGCGGCGAAGGCCAGCTCCTGGTCGGGGCCGACGTAGAGCCCGCCCTCGAAGACGTCACCGGCCTCGACGTCGCCGTCGTCGGTCGGGCGGGCGAACCCCTCCCAGCGGAACGATAGCTCGACGACGCCGAGCGCCTGCGTCTGCGGGGCCAGCCCCTCCACGCGGGCGTCGCGGGCGAACCCCGTCGCGCGCATCTCCCGGCCGGTGGCCTGCGAGCCGTTGTCGGTCAGCCACCGCGCCCGCGTCCGGAAGTTGGTGAACAGTTCCGTCTCATTGTCGTTGAACTCCTCGGCGAACGTCTCGAAGTCGTCGCGTTCGGAGCCGTTGAGCGCCCGCTCGTACCGGAACCGCCACTCCGCGGAGCCGTTCCCGTAGACGGTGATGACGAAGGCCGTCCGGTCGGCCTCGAACCCCTGCAACAGCGCCGGCGACTCCGCCGTCCGTGCGGGAGCCGCCGCGCCGTCGCTCGCCGCTCCGTCGGCGGTCGACCCGCCGACGACGAGGCCGGCCGTCGCGGCCGACAGCAGCAAAACGCCCGCGAGGAGAACCGACAGCGTCCGACCCGCACGCGACCAGCCCATTGATACGGGACCGTCGACTCCCGGATCATAAAATCCCTGCGTTCGGCCCGCGGCGACGGCGGCCGAATCGCCGGCCGGCGCCTACCGGAGCGCGGCCGCGAGCCGCTGGACCGGGTGGTCCGGCTCGGGGGCGTCCTCGCGGTCGCCGAGTTGGGTCCGACAGGAGGCCCCGGGCGCGACCGGAGCGCCGTCGGCGGCGTCGACCTGCTCGAACAGCAGCCGGCCGATGGCGCGGCTCATCGAGTAGTGTTCGGCCTCGTAGCCGAAGGCGCCGGCCATCCCGCAGCAGGTCGAATCCAGCGGCTCGACGTCGTAGCCGGCCCGCCGGAGGACGCCGACGGCGTGGTGGTCCCGCTTCGTCGCCTTCTGGTGGCAGTGGCCGTGGTAGACCAGCGGCTCCGTCGGCGCGTCGAAGGCCACCCGCTCGTCGAGCCGCCGGACGTCGAGGTACTCGCAGACGCCGAAGGTACGCTCCGCCAGCAGCTCCGCCGAGGCGTCGCCCAGCAGGTCGGCGTAGTCGGACTGCAGCATCACGGCGTCGGACGGCTCGCAGACGACGACGTCCCACCCCTCCTCGACTCGCGGGGTGAGTTCGGCGACGACGTCGCGGGCCCGTTTCTCGGCGAGGTCGAGAAAACCCTTCGAGAAGGCCGCCCGTCCCGCGGGGCCGACGTCGGCCACCCGGACGTGGACGTCGGCGGCCTCCAGCACCCGGACGGCCGCCTTCGCGACCGCCGGCTCGGTGTAGTTGGTGAACGTGTCCGGCAACAGTAGCACCCGCTCGACGGCCTCCGCCTCGGGAACGGCCGGGCCGCGGGCGTCGAACCAGTCGACGAACGACTCGCGGCGGAACGTCGGCAGCTGCCGCTCGCGGGCGATGCCGATCGTCCGCTCCAGCAGCGCCCGCGCGCCGGGCAGCGACGCCAGCCGGTTCGACAGCGGCGCCAGCGCGCTGCCGAGACGGGCGGTCCACTCGACGTTGGCGAACAGCCGGTCCCGGAGGGTCGCCCCCTCGCGGTCGTGCCGTTGGTGCTGGAGCTCGACCTTCAGCTTCGCGAGGTCGACCTCGCTGGGGCAGTTCCGCACGCACCCCTTGCAGCCGACGCAGAGGTCCAGCACCTCGGTCACGAACTCGTCGTCGGTCGCGGCGGCATCGAGCTCGCCGGACATCGCCGCCCGGAGGGCGTTGGCCCGGCCGCGCGTGCTCAGCGCCTCCTCCTCGGCGGCCCGGTAGGTCGGACACATCACCCCGCCGGTCGTCTCCTGGGGTCCCCGGCAGCCGCCGCAGCCGTGACACAGCTCGACCATCCCCTGGAAACCGTCGTCGTCCCACGACAGCGCCGGCTCGAAATCGGCGTCGAACTCGTAGTCGGGGCCGGTCCGGAGGTCGTCGGTCGGCTCGACGTCGCCGCAGACCTGCCCCGGGTTGAGCAGCCACTCGGGGTCGAACGCCGACTTCACACTGCGGAACAGCTCGAACACCGCCTCGCCGTACAGCTTCCGGTTCCACGCCGTTCGGGCGCGGCCGTCGCCGTGCTCGCCGGAGACGCTGCCGTCGTACTCCAGGACGAGGTCGGTTGCGCCCTCGGCGATGGCTTCCATCGTCTCGACGCCGTCGACCGACTTCGTGTCGATGAGCGGCCGGATGTGGAGACAACCCGGCCCGGCGTGGGCGTAGAAGCTCGCGAACGTGTCGTTGTCCGCCAGCAGCTCCTGGAACTCCGCGACGTACTCCGGGAGGTGCTCCGGCGGGACGGCGGTGTCCTCGATGAAGCTGAGGTGCTTCTCGTCGGTGGTCCGGCTCAGCAGGATCGGCAGCCCCGACTTCCGGAGCTTCCAGAACCGCTCGCGGTCGGCCTTGTCGTGGGCCTCGGCGGCGTGGACGGCCCGCACCGGCGCGTCCGTCTCCCGGCCGTCGCTAGAATCGGCGACGGTCGCCGTCTCCGGGTGGCGGTCGGCCAGCAGCTCCGCGACCCGCCGCCGGCCCTCGGCGTCGTCGTCGGCGTAGAACTCCACCAGCAGGACGCCGCCCGCGGCCTCGGGAAGCGTCTCCGCGATCAGTTCGCCGAACTCGGCGGTGTCCCGGGCCAACTCCAGCAGGACGTCGTCCAGCACCTCGACGGCCGCGGGGTCGAACTCCAGGACGGTCGCGACGTCAGACAGCGCCGACAGGAGGTCCTCGTAGGACAGCAGCGCCACCGCCTTCGTCTCCGGGACGGGCTCGAGGGCGACCGTCGCCTCCGTGACGACGCCGAGCGTCCCCTCGCTGCCGGCGAGAACCCGTGCGAGGTTGACCGTCTCGCGGTCGCCGGCCCGGACGGCCTCGTACTCCTCGACGAGCCGGTCGAGGTTGTAACCGGAGACGTTCCGCTTCAGCTCCGGGTACGCCTCCCGGACCGTCTCGCTCGACGCCTCGACGACCTCGAGCAGGGCCGCGTAGATCCGCCCGACCCGGTCGTCGCGGTCGGCCCGGCGGCGCCACTCCTCGGGGGTGACCGCGCCGAACCGGTGGACGGTGCCGTCGGCCAGCACCACCTCCACGTCCTCGAGGTAGGCGTCGGTCTTGCCGTACACCAGCGAGTGGCTGCCGGTCGAGTTGTTGCCGATGGCGCCGCCCAGGGCGCTTCTGTCGCCCCACGCCGGGTCGGGGGCGAACTTCAGCCCGTGGTCGGCGAGGGCGGCGTTCAAATCGCCCAGCCGGACGCCCGGTTCGGCGGTCGCCGTCCGGCCGTCGGGGTCGATCTCGCGGACCCCGTCCATGTGGCGGGTGAAGTCGAGGACGACCGCCTCGTTGACCGTCTGCCCGGCGAGCGACGTGCCGCCGCCGCGGGGCAGCACCGGCACCGACCGCTCGCGGCAGCGCTCGACGACCGCCGACCAGCGGCTCCAGTTCCGCCACCAGCTCCGGCCGCTCCACCTCGCCGGCCGTGTAATCGTACTCCGCCCGGGGGTCGGCCGCCGGGTCCGTGGTCGGGTCCGGATTCGGGGTCGGGGCCGAGTCGCCGCCCTCCGTTGCCATACCCCGACCACGGGGCGACGCGGCTAAAATCCCCGCCCTGGCGGGTGCCAAGCCTCCGGGACCGGAGCGACCCGTCGCGCGGCGCAGCCTTTTTGCCAGTTCGGGCGTGTTCAAAGGTATGGAAACGGTCACCACGGATGCCGACGAGACGACGAGCGTAGGGACGAACGCCCTCGTCGGCGCCGCGGTGACGGTGCTGTCGGCGACGGTGATCCCGCTGGCGCCGCTCCTCGGCGGCGGCGTCGCCGGCTACCTCCGGGCGGGCGAGGCGGGCGACGGCCTGCGAGTCGGTGCGCTCGCGGGTGGCGTCGCCGTGCCGGTGTTACTCGCCCTCGTCGCGCTGTCCGTCCTCCCGATCTACCGGGCAGTCGGCGGCATGACCGGACTCGGGGGGTTGGCGGTCCTCGTGGCGGCCGGCACGGGGTACGTCGTCGGTCTGAGCACCGTCGGCGGCCACGTCGGCCGCCGCGTCGCCGACGACCGTCGTCACTCCTGACGGTAGGTGACGAATGCCAGCTCGCCGTCGGCCTCGCGGTCGATTTCGGTCCACTCGGGGCCGAACTCCGGGAAGTAGGTGTCGCCGTCCGGTCGCTCGGGGATCTCCGTGATTCGGAGCTCGTCCGCGCGGTCGAGGAACTGTTCATAGACGGAGGCACCGCCGGCGACGTAGACGGTCTCGCGGTCGTCGTCGAGCGCCTCGCCGGCCGCCTCTAGGGCCGCCTCGACGCCGCGAGCGTGGACGGCCCCCTCCGGGAGGTCGAGGCCGTCGCGGCGGGACAGCACCACGTTCGTCCGGCCGGGCAGGGGGCCGCCGAGCCGCGCCGCGATGGAGGCGAGACGCACATTCGGTCGTTCGCGCTCGCGCTCACGGTCGCTCTCACTCCGCCACCGCGAACTCGATGCCCGGCGCGGGGTCGTACCCTTGCAGCCGGACGTCCTCGTAAGCGAGCTCGTCGAGTGGGCGGTCGGCCACCTCGATCGCCGGCCGCTCGCGCGGCTCGCGGCTCAGCTGGGTCAACAGGCCGGGGACGTGGTCGTACCCCTCGCCGTCGGGCTCGGGCGGGGCCGTCTCCTCGAGCCACGCCCGGACGTCGGCGTAGCCGGCGCGGTTCTCGACGGCCGCCAGCCGCTCCTGCAGCGCCGGCAGGTTGTCGGCGTACCAGGCGCCGCGGTCGCCCTCGCCGCAGTAGACGTGGGCGTCGACGATGGTGTGGCCGAAGGAGCCGACCGCGAACTCCGTGCGGTTGGCGACGGCGTGGGTCAGAAGCGCGTACGCCGCGAGGTTGAAGGGGACGCCCAAGGCGACGTCGCCGGACCGCTGTGTGAGGTGGACGTTCAGCCGGTCGCCCTGGACGCTGAAGGCGAAGGTGTAGTGACACGGCGGCAGCGTCGAAACGGCGGCGTTGGCGGGGTGCCAGGCGCTGACCACCATTCGACGGGAGGGGGGACTTTCCGCCAGCGTGTCGAGAACGTACTGCAGCTGGTCGAACACCCGGCGTTCGGTGCCGTCGGGCGCCGTCTCGGTCGTCGTCCAGCGGTGGGCGTCGTCGGGCCAGCTCTCGCCCGGCAGTCGGGCGGGGTCGTCCGGCACCGGGAACCGTCGCCAGAAACGGCCGTAGGCCGTATCGAGCCGCCCGTCGTCGTCGGCCCAGGCGTCCCAGATCTTCGTCTCCTCGCGCAGGCTCCGGATGTGCGCCTCCCCGGAGAGGTACCACAGCAGCTCGTGGATGAGCGAGTTCCACCGGTAGCCGTCCATCCGCTTGGTCGTCAGGAGCGGAAAGCCCTCGCGGAGGTCGACCTCGTAGTGCTGGGAGAAGGCGGCGACCGTGTCGACGCCGGTCCGGTTCGGCTTGTACGTCCCGCCCGAGAGGACGTCCGAGACGAGGTCGTGGTACTGTCGCATTCGTCTACCGGTGGCTGTGGGACCGACCGGTATAGAACTACTGGATGGCGCGACTCGTAGTCAACTACCTCCGCGGCTGGAGACGATGAATCACGGGCCTGCTCCCCGGTAGAACCGGTAGCAATCCCATCCCAGTCGGTCCCTCCCGAACGGACTCCTATGGATCCGAGTCCAGTTCACTCGGCGACGATGACGTCGAATCCCCAATTGAATGCAAGTCCCGAATCGTCGTCCTACTCTGATTTTCGGATGCCGTACTTGTTGTCGAAGGGGTGTTCGCCCGCCGCGAAACAGGTCTTGGCAATGTCGGACGTGACGAGGACCCGCTCATCGGCGACCGCCTCGCCCGGTTCGAGCGTCTCTGAGCCGATCACTCTCGGCACAGCACTTCCACCGATCGGACAGCCGTTGGAGATGTCGGCTGACCCGTAATCGACCGCTAAATGGTGCCCCGAACAAAAAGACGCGTGAAACGGGAGATCCGGAGCATCTGACGTGAGGTACCAGGAACGACTGTCCGTATTTCGGAGCGAGATAAAAAGCGTTGCGCCCCGGCTGCTGGTCGGTTGCTCGAGGAGTTCGACGCGTCCCTCCAGGGGGACGGATTCGGGGAGTGGGTGCGCTCGGACCGTCTCGATTCGGCCGACGCCGCCGGTCGGGGTCGGCTTCTCGGATGAAAAGTCGAATGACTCGTCTTTGGTGTCAGTCGGCGTCTCCGTCGCAGTCGGCGTCTCGGTATCGGTTCGGGACGGTGCTTCAGCCGCCTCGTCACTGGAGCCAGTGAGCGCACAGCCGGCTAGGCTCGCCAAGGTGGCCGACGTCAGCAGCCTTCTCCGTTTCATGATTCTGGCTAACGATTATATCATCTGGTATATTACTATTTCCTATACTAAGTTAATGTGAACAGCCGGCTGACTCGGGAGCGTCTTGCGATTGCTCCAAATTGCAAGTATCTTAGGCTGACCATTCCGAGGCCTGATGAATTAATTCACTCCACGGACCGAGAGAATTTTTATAGAGGGCGATTCACTCCGACATATGTCCTCCTCTCGAACGGACTCCTGTGGACCCGAGTCCAGTTCACTCGGCGACGACGACGTCGAATCCCCAATTGAATGCAATTCTTGAATCGTCGTCCCCCTCCGATTTTTCGATGGTATATCTGTTACTAAAGGGGTGTTCGCCCGCCGCGAAACACGTATCGGCAACGTCGTATGTGGCAAGAACCCGCTCGCCAGCGACCGCCTCGCCTGGTTCGAGCGTCTCTGAGTCCAACGTTCTCACCACGGCACTTCCGCCGACCGGACACCCGTCGAAGATGTCGGCGGACCCGGGATCGACCGCTAAATGGAACCCCGAACAAGAAGACGCGTGAAACGGGAGCTCCGGAGCACCTAATGTGAGGTACCAGGAACGGCTGTCCGTGTTTCGGAGCGAGATGGAAAGCGTCCCGCCCCGACTGCTGGTCGGTTGCTCGAGGAGTTCGACGCGTCTCTCCAGGGGGACGGACTCGGGGAGTGGATGTGCCCGGACCGCCTCGATTCGGCCGACATCACCGGCCGGGGTCGACCTCTCGGGCGAAAAATCGGATGACTCGTCTTCGGTGGCAGTCGGTGTCTCCGTCGCAGTCGGCGTCTCAGTATCGGTTCGGGACGGTGTTTCGGCCGCCTCGTCGCTAGGGCCAGCGAACGAACAGCCGGCGAGGCCCGACAAGACAGCCGACGTCAGCAGCTTTCTCCGTTTCATGACTCTGCCTGTTGCGTCATCTCCGTCGCCTCGGACCCGGGCCGCTTGCACCCGACGAGACGGGCCGCACCGAGCGTCGAGAGGAGGGCAGGTTCTGCACAGATGTACGCAACAACCATGCCCGAATCACAAATATCTTCTGCTGACATTTCGAGTTCAATGAATAAGTTCCCTCTACGGGTCGAGAAAACTTTCTACGAGGGTAACTCACTCCGGCCTGTGCCCTCCGGAGACGAGATCGGCGAGTGCCCGCGTTGATCGGTATCGTTTTCGTATTCTCGGTCGCCTAGAGCGTGTTGATAATCGGGCGACTACTGCCTGGACTCGGTCTGGTGATCCCGCTCGTCGTCCTCTACCTGCCGTGGCGACTGGTCCGAGCGGCGACGATACATTTAATCCTCGTCGCCGCCGGAGCAATCGTATGTCACCCCGTATCGGCGTCGACCGACGGCTCCTGGCGGGCGTCGCCGCCGTCGCCGCCGTCGCCGTGCTCCTGTACAGCGTGCTTATCGTCCAGCGGCTTCTCTTCGGCGTCACTCTCATCATGTCCGTGTTCGTCGTGTCGCTCCTGTTGCGGCTCGTCCGCGCCCTGGAGCGCATTGCGACGGCCCTGGAAGCCGACGCGGACGCCGAGGAGGGTGACGTCCGCGGCGCCGTCGCCGACGGCGGTGACACGACGGCGGGGCGGGCCGACGACGACGGAGCGACGTGACCGAGTACCCCACCTTCTTTGCCGTCCGTTCCGACGTCCGGGTATGTACCTGGGTGACGCCACCTGGCCGGAGGCCGGAGAGGCTCTCGGCGACGGGTCGCTGGCGCTCGTACCGCTCGGCTCGACCGAGCAACACGGTCCGCACCTGCCGCTCGCGACGGACCACCTCATCGCGGAGTCATTCGCACGCGAGGCCGCCGACCGGGCCGACGTGGCCTGCACGCCGACGGTGAACGTCGGCGTCAGCCCCCACCATCGGCAGTTCCACGGGACGATGTGGGTCGACGCGCCCGTCTTCCGAGACTACATCGAGTCGCTCACCCGCAACCTCGCGTACCACGGTATCGACCGGGTGATCTACGTCAACGCCCACGGCGGCAACGTCGAACACCTCCGGGAGGTCGGCCGCCGGCTCCGCGACGAGGAACTGCTGTATGCCGTCGAGTGGATGTGGAACGAGAGCATCCCGGAGCTGGTCGACGACCTGTTCGCACGGAACGGCCCCCACGGCGGGCCGAAGGAGACGGCGCTAATCCAGCACCTCGCGCCGGAACTAACCCGCGACGACCGCCTCGAGGACGCCCGCGACGGCGGCGTGGTCAACCTCGAGGCCGCCGACATGATCCGCTACGGCGCCCGGACATTCTACGACGCCGCCGACAACACCGACAACGGCGTCCTCGGCGATCAGACCGACGCCACCGCCGAGAAGGGCGCCGAGATGTTCGAGCGGGCGACCGGACAGCTGGTCCGGCTCTGCGGATGGCTGGAGGCACAGCCGTTCGAGGCGCTCATGCCGGAGGAACACGTCTAATAATAATCATTGCGGGTCATTACCGCCGAGTATCAAAGGAATCGGGGTTTGAACGCCGAAGCACCCCCTTTTGACTGCCATGCCGAGTATTATGGCGATAATTACTATGAGGGCCGCGTCCGTCGACGCTCCGGCACCCCGCGACGGTCCCGCGGGCGAAAGCGACAGCCCGAAGTACCGGTGCCGTCGACTCGGAGATATGACCGATGATTACGATCACGACGATGAGGCGAACGGGCGGACGACCGCGCCACAGAGCGACTACACGGCCGGTCGGGTCGCCCTCGGCACCGTCGTCGCGGCCGCCGGGCTGGCGGTGACGTTCGGCGTGCCGCTGTTACTGCTGTAAGCTCACGACAGCAGGAGGACGGCCCACATCGGCACCGCGGCGGCGACCGGGATGGTGAGGTTGTCGTCGACGACGTAGCCGCTGACGGTGGGCTTGACGCCGTCGGCCAGCGTCGCGCCGGCGGCGCCGGCGACGGCCGCCGCCGCGCCGACGAAGGGGTACGCCAGTGCCAGGCTGACCAGGAACATGCCGCCGAGCACGCGCGGTCGCTTCACCGTCCGGAGTTCGCCGGTCGACAGCATCCCGCTCACCGGGTCGCCGAGCGTGAGCATGAACAGCGCCGGCACCGCGCGGGTGAGCCGGTCGTAGATGGGGTGTTCGAGCGCGCCGGAGAGGCGGGCGGCCTCGAGGACCGCGGTCGCGGCGAGCCCGACGACGGCGACGGCCTGCACGACGCGCCAGGTGACGACGCCCACCCCGAGAACGTACTCGTCGAGGAGGTAGGCGCCGGGGACGACGGCGCCGGAGGCGTGGACCAGACGTCGCCCCAGTTCGAGAGCCATACCGGCACGTCGTTCGGGGGTATTAAGTTCCCGTCGCTCCGCGCTCGCGGCGGGTCGACCGGCGAGGTCGCCGACGGCGCCGGGCGGCCGTCGTCGCAGGCCTGCGAGGGCGTGCGGTCGTGCCGGACGAGGAGGTTTTTATCTCTGCGCCTGTCAAGGAAACGCAGAATGTCCCCCGGACCGGCCCTCCGCCGCCGGGCACTGCTCGCGGGTGCGGCGGGGTCCGTCGCCGCGACCGGCGGCTGCGTCGGCGAGCTCCGGAACCTGGCGGGGCGCGACCGCTACCGACAGCTGTCGCTGTCGATCGCTTCCGTGCCCGCCAGCCACGACGCCCACGCCATCCGCGTTGCCAACGCCCTCCGCGAGAACCTCGGACGCGCCGGCGTCGACGCCGACGTCACGCCGAAGTCGCCGGACGTGCTCCGCCGCGACGTGCTCGTCAACCACGATTTCGACCTCTACGTCGGCCGGTACCCCAGCGAGGGACGCCCCGACGAGCTCCGAACGCTGCTGCACTCGACGTACGGCGGGGAGGCCGGCTGGCAGAACCCCTTCGGCTTCAGCAGCGTCGCCGTCGACGACCTCCTGGCCGAGCAGCGGGCGGTCGCCGGCGAAAAGCGGGCGGCCGTCGTCGACGAGATCCAGAGACGCGCCGTCGAGCTACAGCCGTTCACGGTCGTCGCCTTCGCCGACCGGATCGCGGCCGCTCGGACCGACCGGTTCGACGGCTGGCCGGCCGGCGGCCCGGCGCGGCTGTCGGACTACCTCCGGGCCGAGCGGACCGGCGACGACCGGACCCTGCGGCCGACGGTCGGCGACGTCCGGCCCACGCGCAACCGCAACCCCATCGCCGTCGAACACCGGAGCCGGAGCCGGGTGACGGACCTCCTGTACGAGCCGCTCCTGCGCCGGCCGGCCGGCGCGCCGGTTCCGTGGCTGGCCCGAACGGTGGAGTGGGAGACCGACCCGCTGACGGCGACGGTGACCCTCCGGGAGACCCCGTGGCACGACGGCCGGCCGGTCGTCCCCTCGGACGTCGCCTTCACCTACGCGTTTCTGGCGGACACCTCCCTCGGCGGGATGGACACGCCGGTGCCGACGCCGTGGCGACGGGGTGCCGTCTCGCTCGTCGACGACGCCGCGGTCGTCGACGGCGACGTCCGTCTCGCGTTCGCGGCCGACCACCGCGAGGTCGCCCGGCGTGCCCTCTCGGTGCCGATCCTCCCGGAGCACGTCTGGAGCGAGTACGCCGGCGCGGCCGACGTCGCCGGCGTCAACGTCGCCGAGGGGACGACGGAGGCGCTCGTCCGATCCAACGAAGACCCCGTCGGCAGCGGTCCGCTCCGATTCGTCGCCGCCGACCCCGACCGGTCGCTGACGCTCGAGCGGTTCGAGCCGCATTTCCTGTACGGCGACGACACCGAGGGGATACCCGGGCCGCTGGCGGAGCCGCCGGCGTTCGACCGGGTGGCGTTCACCGTCGCGCCGTCCGACGACGCCGCCGCGGAGCTGCTGGAGGCCGGCGAGGCCGACGTCACCGCCGACGGCATCGGGGCCAGGAGGCTCCCGCGGGTGAGCCGGACCGAGGGGCTGGAGCTCCTGCTCGCCCGGGCGGAGCCGTTTTACATGGTGGGGTACAATTGCCGACGGCCGCCGCTGTCCAACGAGCGGTTCCGCCGGGTCGTCGCCCGGCTTCTCGACCGCGAGTCGCTGGTGTCGGCGTCCTTCCGGGGGTACGCCGACGCCGCCGAGGCGCCGCTGCGGCCGCCGTGGATGCCCGAAACCCTCGCCTGGGACGGCACCGCCGAACTTCCCTTTCTCGGCGAGGCGGGTGCCCTCGACGTCGAGGCCGCGCGCGCGGCGTTCCGGGAGGCGGGCTACCAGTACGACGGCGACCGCCTCGTCGCCAGGGGGGCCGGCTGATGCTGGGGGTCATTGCCGGACAGGTGCTCGCCGTCGTCGCCGTGATGCTGCTCGTCGCGAGCGGCATCATCGTCGGCCGCGACCGTCTGGCCCGGACGCGACGGGAATACCGCCGTCGGCTGGCGTCGGTCGTCCCGTACCTCGGGCTGCTCGCGGTCGTTCTCCTCGCCAACAAGGTCGCACGCGACGTCGGACCGGGGGTCTCCTGGCTCATCGGGCTGAACGTCACCCCGCTCGTCCACCGACTCGACGGGCTGCTACTGTGGCCGGTCTACCCGGAGTCGACGCCGCAGTTCGTCGTCTGGCTGCAGTCCCACGGCTCGCCTCGGCTGACGACGTACTTCTCGTTCGTCTACGTGTTCGGCTACGTCTTCCTCCTGACGTTCCCGCTGGTGGCGTACGTCGCGCTTCCGGACGCGCGGCCGCTCCGCCGGACCGTCGTCGCCTACGCCGCCAACTACCTCGTCGGCGTGGGCTGTTACGTGGCCTTCATCGCTTACGGTCCCCGGAACCTCATCGCGGGCGACGTCGAGGGGCTACTGTTCACCCAGTACACGCAGTTCCAGTTCCTCACGGCGTCGATCAACCACCAGACGAACGTCTTCCCGTCACTGCACACCTCGCTGTCGGTGACCGCGACGCTGCTGGCGTGGACGACCCGCGAGGAGTACCCGCTGTGGCCGCCGATCGCGGCCGTGCTGACCGTCAGCGTCGCGGTCTCGACGATGTACCTCGGCATCCACTGGGCGACGGACGTCGTCTTCGGCGCCGCTCTCGGGTGGGCGAGCCTCCGGATCGGGCGACGCTTCGAGGAGACGCCGCCGAGCCTCGACGCCGTCAGACGCGGCGCCAGGGGCGCACTCGGTCGGCTCCCGTCGCGGTAAGGGCCCCGCGACGGGAGTCGGAGACGGTGGATCGCCGCTACAGCGCCGCTCCGATGGTGTTCCGGAGAGCGGCGATCTCCGCGGCGGTGTAGTCGAGCGTCGTCCCGCCGACGGTCAACTCGAGCCGGCCGTCGTCGGTCGCCTCGCCGAGCCGCTCGACGGGCGCGACGCCGTCGACCCGCTCGCGGACGGCCGCTGGGTCGGTCGTCTCGACGACGACCCGGCCGACGGCCTCCGAGAAGGCCGCCGCCAGCGGCGACGCTTCCCCGAGGTCGACCGCGGCGCCGGCCGGCCCGACCATCTCCGCGAGCGTGACCGCCAGTCCGCCGTGGCTGACGTCGTGGGTCGCGAGCGTCGATCCGCGATCGGCGACATCGGCGACGGCGTCGACGACGGCGCCGGCGTCGTCGGGGACGGCCGGGAAGCGGTCGGTGCCGCCGAACTCCGCGAGCAGCTGCGACCCGCCGAGCCGGCGGTCGCCGGCGCCGCCGACGACGAGCAGCGTCCCCGCCCCGTCGAGGGCGGCCGGCGGGGCCTCGTAGCCCGGCTTCGTCCCCGTCATCGCCAGCGTCGGCGTCGGCGGAACCGGCCCCGCCGGGGAATCGTTGTACAGCGAGACGTTGCCGCCGACGACCGGTACGTCCAGCTCCCGGCACATGTCGGCCAGGCCGTCGACGACGGCCTCGAATCCGCCGTAGACCTCGGGCTTTTCGGGGTTGCCGCCGTTGAGACAATCGACCGCCGCCAGCGGCTTGGCGCCCATCGCGGCGAGGTTGGTGGCGTTCTCCAGCGCGGCGGCGCGGGCGCCGTCGTAGGGAGCGGCGTCGGTCCAATTGGGCTCGGCGCCCGACGACAGCGCCAGGCCGACGCCCGTCTCGCCGTCGCCGGCCTCTCGGATCGCCACGAGCGCCGCATCGTCGCCCGGCCGCACCGCCGTTCGGGTGCCGACCTCGTGGTCGTACTGGCGGTAGACCCATTCCTTGGAGGCGGTGTTCGGCGCGGCGACGACGGCCTCGAAGGCGGATTCGAGGTCCACGTCCGGTAGGTCCCGCTCGGGCTGTTCCGGCTCGACCGACCCGAGGTCGTTGGTCGGCGCGCCGTCGGCAAGGAACTCCGCGGGGCAGTCGACGACCGTCTCGCCCTCGAACGTGCAGACGTAGTTGCCGTCGGTCACCTCGCCGACCTCCGAACAGCCGAGGTCGTACTTCTCGGCTATCGCCTCGACGGCCTCGACGTCCTCGGGGCGGACCTCGTAGCACATCCGCTCCTGGGATTCGGCCAGCAGGATCTCCAGGGCGTTCATCTTCGGCTCCCGCTGGTGGACGGCCCCGAGGTCGATGTGGGCGCCGAGGTCGCCCTTGGCGACCAGCTCCGAGGAGGCGCCGCCCAGCCCCGCCGCGCCCAGGTCCCGGGCCGACCGCAGCAGGCCGGCCTCGACGAGTTCCTCGTTGGCCTCGATGAGCCGCTTTTCGGCGTAGGGGTCGCCCACCTGGACGGCCGGCCGGTCCTCGGTCTCGGCGTCCTCCGCGAGGTCCTCGCTGGCGAAGGAGGCGCCGCCGAGGCCGTCCCGGCCCGTCGCGTTGCCCACCAGCACGAGGCGGTTGCCTGGTTCCTCGGCCGTCGCCGTCACCAGTCGCTCCTCGTCCGTCAGGCCGACGCAGGCGACGTTCACGAGGGGGTTGCCCTCGTAGCCGTCGTGGAAGGCGACGCTGCCCGCGACGGTGGGGACGCCGATGCAGTTGCCGTAGTGGGAGATGCCCTCGACGACGCCCTCGAACAGATACCGGGAGTGCTCGCGGTCGAAGTCGCCGAAGTAGAGGCTGTCGGCCAGCGCGATCGGGTAGGCGCCCATCGACATCGTGTCGCGGACGATGCCGCCGACGCCCGTCGCGGCGCCGTCGAAGGGGTCGACGTAGGAGGGGGAACGCCGACAGCAGCGGCCGCGAGGAGCGGTACGCGCAGTGCTCGCTCCAGAGGTTCTCGAACAGCGCTTCCTCGGCGGCGGTCGGCGCCCGGCCCAGTTCCGCCTCGACGAGTTCGCGGTCCGACGGCGAGAGGCTCATTCGTCCGAAGGCTGCCCGCGGGCGGATAAATCGCTTTCCCATGTCCCCGATAGTAGTGTTCGGATGCGAATCGAGAGAACAGGACGCAGAAGAAAGCCCTCGGCGCTCTCGACTTCTGCTCGCGGGCCGGAGGCCCGCTCGCACGGCTCGAGGCGACGGAGTCGCCTCGCTGCCCGCGGCTCGTCGCGCGCTTCGGCCGCGGTGCGGCCTGCAGTGTCCTCGCGCGGCGACGCCGCGCGAGCGGCCCGAGGGACCTCCGGTCCCTCGCGGCTTGCGTCACCGGGAGAGCGACGCTCTCCCGAGCTCGCGGCGCAGGGCGCCGCGAACGCCGGGGTTCGCCGAGAGCGCCTTGCCTTCTCGCTCCGCCAGGATTCGGCTTCGTAGCCGGCAGAAACGGACTGGATCGCCGGCGCTCATCTGAACACTGCCTCCATGGCCGGCAGAAGGAGTATGCCCCGCCGGGCCGGAACCCGGCTGTGTACCGCTCGCTTCTGGTCGTCGAGCTGCTGGTCGTCGCCGGATGCAACGCCCCGGCCGGCGCGCCGGCCGACGGCCCTGCGGCGACGACCGTCACGCCGGCGCCGGTGCCGCCGCCGGAGGCCATCGACCGCGAGGGTGGCGTGGACGGCCCGGGCATCGATGACGGCGTCGTCGACGGGCCCGCACTCGGGGCGATACACGCCGACTCGCTGGTCGGCAACCGCACGCGGGTGGCCACGCTCCGGGTCGAGGCCGGCAACGAGACGCTGCTGGTGTACCGCGAGAGCCGCGCCGTGACGGCCGAGGCGACGCTGCGGCGGCGGACATACGAGGGGCCGACGACGGCGCGGTTCGTGCCGGGCGACCGGACGGCGACGACCGCGCGGACGGCCCGCTACGAGGACGCCGACGGGACGCGGCGCCGGACGGTCGTCGACGGCGAGCGGCGGCCCGAGGCCCGGCTCGTCGCCCCGGTGAGGGTCGACGACCGCGAGACCGTCGCGGCCTTCCTCGACGGTGCCGTCGTCGTCAGCCGGACGCCGTCGCTGGGCTACCAGCTGTCGGCCCGGAGCGTCCCCGAGGCGGCCGTACCGGGCTTTTTGACGGCGCCTCGGGACGGAAACGCCAGGGCGGTCCTCCGGGAGGACGGCCGGGTGGTCCGGCTCGCCGTCCGGTACGACGCGCGGTCGGACGACCGCCAAGTATCGGTAACCTGGGAGGTCACCTGGATTCCGGGGGCTGACCCCTCGCCGCCCGGCTGATCCGGCAACCCGGGGCTTTTCCTGCCGGCGTCGCAACGTCCGGCCGTGCTGTCGGTCGAGCTCCACGCCCACTCGGCGCTGTCGTACGACGGCCGCGACCCGGTCGAGCTGTTACTCGAACAGGCGGAGGCCGTCGGCCTCGACGCGCTGGCGGTCACCGACCACGACGAGATCGAGGCGTCGCTGTCGGCGGCCGCCGCCGCCCGCGAGTACGGCCTCGTCGGCATCCCGGGGATGGAGGTCTCCAGCGCCGCCGGCCACGTGCTGGCGCTTGGCGTCGAAGAGCTTGTCCCCGCGGGGCTGCCGTTCGACGAGACCGTCGACCGGGTCCGCGAGTTGGGCGGGCTGGCGGTCGTCCCGCATCCGTTCCAGTCGTCGCGACACGGCGTCGCCGCCCACGTCAGCCGGGGGCAACTGGCCAGCGCCGACGCCGTCGAGGTGTACAACTCCCGGCTGTTCACCGGCTGGTCGAACCGGCAGGCCGAGCGGTTCGCCGACACCTACGAGACGCCGATGACCGCCGGCAGCGACGCCCACATCGCCGAGATGGTCGGCCAGGCCGTCACCGAGGGACGCCCTGGTTCATCAGCGTCCAGCAGTTCGGCGGCGGGGTCAAGCGCCGGCTGTCGTCGATGCTGTCGTGGTGATGCAAGGCGCCGACGCCGCCGTCGTTCGCCGGGCGCTGGAGCGGCACGATCCCCTGCCGGGCGGCCGCGGCTTCGCCGGCGTCCTCGACGGCCGGCTCGTTCGGGACGTCATCGGGCGGTACCCGCTGTTCTCCGGGTCTGACGACCCGACGGAGTGGAGCCCCGACCCCACGGACCTGTCGGACCCGCGGCGGCTGCCGGCCGGCCACGTCCGTGATGTCGAGATCGACGCCGACACCGTTGCCGACGGCGACACCAGCGTCTGGTCGCTGCCCGACCCCGAGCCGTCCGGCGACGCCGACCGGGCCGTCGCGGCGGTCCGGACGGCGGTCGCCGAGGGGGTCGACGCCGTCGACGGCTCCCCGGCGGTGGCCTTCTCCGGCGGCGTCGACTCCGCCGTTCTGGCGGCGCGCACCGAGGGCCCGCTCTACGTCGGTGGCTTCCCTGAGAGCCACGACGTCGAGGCCGCCCGGTCTGCCGCCGACGCCCTCGGCCGCGAGCTCGCGGTCGTCGAGTTCACCCACGACGACCTCGAGCGGGCCGTCCCCGACCTCGTGGCGGCGACCGGCCGCTCGAACCCGATGGACGTCGGCGTCGCGTTGCCGCTGTACCTGGTCGCCGAGCGGGTCGCCGCCGACGGCCACGACCGGCTGGCGGTCGGCCAGGGCGCCGACGAGCTCTTCGGCGGCTACGCGAAGGTGGCGGCGCCGGCCGACGACGATCGTCTCGAAGCCGACACGGTCCGCGGCGCCACCCGCGAGGTGATCGGCGAGTTACCGGCGGGGCTGGAGCGGGACGTGCTGACGCTGCGGGCGGCGGGCGTCGAGCCCGTCGCGCCGCTGCTCGACGACCGGGTCGTCGCCGCGGCGCTGCGGCTCCCCACCGATCTGCTCGTCGACGGCGACGAACGGAAGGTCGCGCTGCGGCGAGCCGCCGACTTCTTGCCCGCGGCCGTCCGGACTCGCGACAAGAAGGCCGTCCAGTACGGCAGCCTCGTCGCCCGCGAGCTCGACCGGCTGGCGCGGCAGGCCGGGTTCAAGCGCCGCATGGACGACCACGTCGGCCGGTACATCGACTCGCTTGCGGAGTGACCGGTCGGCGGGTGGGTCGCCGCCGTGTCGGGTCGCCGGACGGCGCCCCCGGCTCACCTCTCGACGGGACAGTACAGCACCGGCACGTCGGCGGTCAGCATCACGGACTGAGAGGTGCTACCGAAGACCGCCTTGCCGGTCGGCGAGCGGCGGCGGCCGCCGACGGCGATCAGGTCGGCGTCGGTCCGCTCGGCGTTGGCGACGACCCGCTCGTCGGGGTCGCCGCTGTCGCCGACGAGCGAGACTTCGACGTCCGCCGCCTTCAGGACGTCGCGGGCGGCCCGCGCGGAGGCGAGCTGGCTGACGGTGGCGCCCTCCTCGTTCTGGGTGAAGACGTGGAGGACCGTCACCTCGATGACGTCCCAGTCGAGGCCGACGACCGTCTCGGCCTGTGCCCGTGCGCGTTCCTCGTCGTCGTCGACCGCGAGCACCACGTCGGTCATGATCCGGGAATCCATTCGCTCCCATGTCATAAATACCCCGTGCCGTGCCGGAACTCCGGCCGGAAACCGCCGGTACTTACAGGTTGAGAATGTCGACTGAGGGTCATGACACTGCTCGAAACCGGGGTGCGCCTCCTGGCCGGGGTGGCGCTCATCCTGGCGAACGGGTTCTTCGTCGCCGTCGAGTTCGCGCTGACCCGCGTCCGGCAGTACGCCGAGGCGGCGTTCGACGAACCCGGCCTCCGGCGGGCCTGGGAGATGACCGACGAACTGGAGATATATCTGACGAGCTGTCAGGTCGGTATCACCGCCTCCAGCATCGCGGTCGGTATCGTCGCCGAACCGGCGCTCGCGGCGCTGTTCGAGCCGTTGTTCGGGGACTCGAGGCTGGCGTCGGTCGGCGCCGGCAGCCTCCTAGCGTTTCTCATCATCAACTTAGTGCATCTAACCCACGGCGAGCAGACGCCGACGTATCTCGGCGTCGAGCGGACCAAGACCGTCTGCCGGTACGGTGCGACGCCGCTGTACTACTACACAAAACTTATCCGGCCGGTGATGGAGGTCGGCGACACCGTCGCCAAGTGGACGCTCCGGCTGTTCGGCGTCCGGATGACCGGCGCCTGGCTGGAGACCGGCGAGGAGGTCATCGAGACGCGGGCCCAACTCCGCAACCGCCTGGACACGCTTCTGGAGCGGGGCGACCTCCCCGAGGAGCGCCACGAGGAGATCGTCGGCGCGCTCGACGCCGGGCAGATCCCCGTCGGCAGCGTCATGGTCGACGCCGAGAACGTCGTCTTCCTGTCGACGGAGCTCTCGTCGGCGGAGAACATCGAGCGGATGATAGAGACGCCACACACCCGCTACCCCCTGGTCGGCGAGGACCCCGAGGCGTTCGAGGGCATCGTCTACGTGCCCGCCGTGCTGGACCACCTCGAGGAGATACGGAGCGGCGAGCGGCGCCTCGGGGAGTTCGCGGCCGCACCGATGACGGTCACGTCGGAGGCGAGCGTCAGCGACGCCATCGACCGGTTCCAGGCCGAGAGCCAGGAGCTCGCGCTCGTGCTGTCGGACGGCGAGGTGGTCGGTCTCCTCACCGCGACGGACGCCTTCGAGGCGGTGATGGGGGAGTTGGAGGACCCGCTGGACGAGGAAAGCGAGGCCGACTGACCGAAGGGAAGGAGGCCTCGGATAGTGAGCGGGGAGCGGAGCGGTCCACGAAGCAGGAGGAAAGCGGGGGCGCGTGACCGAAGTGAGCGAGCCCTCAGCCGACCGTCTCGATGGCCCGCTTACCGAGATCCCGGACATCCGCGGCGAGCTCGTCAGCCCGGGCCTCGAGTGCCGTCGACGTGAACCACTCCCAGGCGTCGGCGGCGGCCTCGTCGCGGCCGACCGGCTCAATCGTCCGGCCGTCGCTCTCGGCGAAGTAGACGAAGTCGACGTGCTGGTGGGCGACGCAACCGTCGTCATGGACGTCGATGTCCTCCAGGAGGAAAGCGGCCGGCCGCGGCAGCGACTCGACCTGATCCGTGTCGTAGGGGCCGGCTTCGGCGACGAGATCGGGCCGCAGTCCCGTCTCCTCGAACGTCTCCCGCAGCGCCGCCTCGTGTGGCAGCTCGTCGCGGTCGACGTGGCCGCCGGGCGGCAGCCACATCCTGAGCTTTTCGTGTTCGTGTAGCAGCGTCGCGCCGTCGTGGACAACGTAGCAGGTGGCGACGAAGTGTCGGGTCGTCTCCATACACGAGCGGCGGGGGCG